>NZ_NJGF01000046.1:0-29662 GCF_002209985.1 Bacillus sp. K2I17 | reverse complement strand
AATTGACGTTTCACGTTGTTTGTTTCGTTTAGTTTTCAAAGTTCAACATCGCGTTTCAGCGACTTTCATAATATATCATAGTATATTATTTTCGTCAACAAGTTTTTTAAGATAATTTGTATCTCTCATTTGCTGACTCTGCCTATTATATAGAGTTTTCCATTGCTATGCAAGTATTATTATAAAAAAATAAGAGGAGGAAAAATCCCCCTCTTATTCTTCAGAAGAAACCTCTTCATTAGATTCCTCTTCTTCATCTTTCTGTGCTTTTGCTACCGTCGCTACCTCTTGCTCATCCTCTAATCGAATTAGACGAACACCTTGTGTATTACGTCCCATTTGAGAGATTTGATCAACTGGCATACGAATAATAACACCTGCTGCCGTAATTAACATGATATCTTCTTCACCTGTTACAGATTTAACAGCTACTAATTTACCGTTTTTATCTGTAATATTACAAGTCTTCAGACCTTTACCACCACGGCTTTGTAGACGGTATTCATCAATAGGTGTACGTTTTCCATAACCATTTTTCGTTACGATTAGAACATTTACATCCTCTTCGACAATTTCCATGCCTACAACTTGATCTTCATCACCTAATGTAATTGCTTTTACACCAGCCGCATTACGTCCCATAGAACGCACATCTTGCTCGTTAAAGCGAATTAACATACCATTGCTTGTTCCTACAATAATATCCTTATCACCAGATGTTAAACGTACAGATATTACTTCATCCTCTTCACGAAGAGAGATGGCGATTAAACCATTCGTACGTATATTTGCAAATGATGAAAGTGGCGTTCTCTTAGAAATACCTTGTTTTGTTGTGAAGAATAAGAATTCATCATCACCAAATTCACGAATTGGAATAATGGCGTTAATCCATTCACCCTTATCTACACCTAATAAGTTAATAATAGGTATACCTTTTGCTGTACGACTATACTCTGGGATTTCATATCCTTTCGTACGGTATACTTTCCCTTTATTAGTAAAGAATAAAATGTGATCATGCGTAGAAGTAGTTAATAAATGCTCTACGAAATCATCATCATTTGTTCCCATTCCTTGCACACCACGTCCACCACGGTTCTGTGTTTTGTACGTAGAAGCCGGTAACCTCTTAATATAACCATTATGAGTTAACGTAATAGCGATGTTTTGTTCTGGAATCAAATCTTCATCTTCAATAAATTCCATGCCACCAATTGTAATTTCCGTTCGTCTCTTATCATTGAAGCGTTCTTTTACTTCCGTTAATTCTTCACGAATAATCTCAAGAACTTTCTCTTCATCTGCTAAGATTGCTTTTAATTCAGCGATTAACTTCATTAAGTCTTGATATTCTTGCTCAATTTTTTCACGTTCTAATCCTGTTAAACGTTGCAGACGCATATCTAAAATTGCTTGTGCTTGTTTCTCACTTAAACCGAAACGTTCCATTAAGCCTTGTTTTGCAATATCTGCTGTTTTCGAACTACGAATTAACGTAATAACTTCATCTAGATGATCTAGAGCAATTCGTAATCCTTCTAAAATATGAGCACGCGCCTCTGCTTTTTCTAATTCATAAGCAGTACGTCGACGAATTACTACCTTCTGATGCTCCAAGTAATGATATAAATTTTGTTTTAAATTCAGTACTTGTGGCTCTCCATTTACAAGAGACAACATATTAATACCGAAACTTGTTTGAAGTGCTGTATGTTTATATAGATTATTTAATAGTACATTGGCATTGGCATCACGGCGTACTTCCATAACAATACGCATACCGTTTCGATCTGACTCATCACGTAAATCCGTAATACCTTCAATTTTCTTATCACGAACTAATTCTGCAATTTTTTCAATTAATCGCGCCTTATTAACTTGATAAGGTAGTTCAGTTACGAGAATAGATTGTTTACCATTTGACTTCTCTTCAATTTCAACTTTAGCTCGAAGCATAATAGAGCCTCTACCTGTTTCATACGCTCTTCGAATCCCACTTCGTCCCAAAATTAAACCTGCTGTTGGAAAATCTGGTCCTGGAATAAACTCCATTAATTCCGCAATCGTAATGTCGGGATTATGGCTTAGTGCCAATACACCATCAATTACTTCACCAAGTTGATGCGGTGGAATATTCGTTGCCATACCTACCGCAATACCCGTCGTACCATTCACTAATAAATTAGGGAAACGCGCTGGCAATACAATTGGCTCTCTTTCAGAACCATCATAGTTATCTTGATAATCAATCGTATTTTTTGAAATATCACGTATTAATTCCATAGAAATCTTAGACATTCTTGCTTCTGTATAACGCATCGCTGCTGCTGAATCACCATCAACAGAACCAAAGTTACCATGCCCATCAACAAGCATATAACGTTGACTAAAATCTTGCGCCATACGTACCATCGTCTCGTAAACAGCTGAATCACCGTGAGGGTGATACTTACCGATTACTTCACCGACAATACGCGCTGATTTTTTATACGCTTTATCAGCTGTAATTCCTAAATCATTCATCGCATATAAAACCCTACGATGCACAGGTTTTAATCCATCACGAACATCTGGTAATGCACGAGATACGATAACACTCATTGCGTAATCTAAAAACGAGGTACGCATTTCATGACTAATATTAATTTCTCGAATTCGTGCTTGTTGTTGATTGTCTGACATCAACCAGCACCTCCTCTTACATTTCCGTTACACATACATTGATTTATATGTAGAAGACAGGAATACTTAGATTCCTGTCATTACCCATTTAAATATCAAGGTTTTTCACGTATTTTGCATTTTCTTGGATAAAGTTACGACGTGGCTCTACTTTATCTCCCATCAAAATTTCAAATGTTTCATCCGCTTCAATTGCATCTTGAAGTGAAACTTGAAGTAATGAACGTACTTCTGGGTCCATTGTCGTCTCCCATAACTGAGTTGGATTCATTTCCCCTAGACCTTTATAACGCTGAATCCCCGGCTTAGGTTGGGCTGGTAATTCAGCTAAGATTTTTTCAAGTTCCTTATCATTGTAAGCATATTGAATTTTCTTACCTTGTTGTACTTTAAACAAAGGTGGCTGTGCAATATATATATAACCGCACTCAATTATTTGACGCATATAGCGATAGAAGAACGTTAATAATAGGGTACGAATATGCGCACCATCAACATCGGCATCCGTCATAATAATAACTTTATGATAGCGTGCTTTTTCAATAGCGAAGTCTCCGCCGATATTTGTACCAATCGCCGTAATAATTGTACGAACTTCATCATTTGATAAAATCTTATCTAAGCGTGCCTTTTCAACATTAATAATTTTACCCTTCAGCGGTAAAATTGCTTGGAAATGACGATCACGTCCTTGTTTTGCAGACCCACCCGCAGAGTCACCCTCTACGATATAGATTTCACTAATTGCTGGATCTTTAGAAGAACAGTCTGCCAATTTCCCTGGTAAACTTGAAACTTCTAAAGCACTCTTTCGGCGAGTTAACTCACGAGCCTTTTTAGCTGCTACACGCGCACGCGCTGCCATCGTCCCTTTATCTATAATCTTACGTGCAACATTCGGATTTTCCAGTAAGAACTTTTCAAATGCCTCTGAGAATACTGACTCTGTAATTGTTCTTGCTTCACTATTTCCAAGTTTCGTCTTCGTTTGTCCTTCGAATTGTGGATTTGGATGTTTAATTGACACAATCGCTGTTAAACCTTCACGAACATCTTCACCAGTTAAATTACTATCCGCATCTTTTAAAATATTATTTTTACGACCATAATCGTTGATCACACGAGTTAAGGCTGTTTTAAATCCTACCTCATGTGTACCACCTTCATACGTATGAATATTATTTGTAAATGAGTAAATATGATTTGTGTATCCTTCGTTATATTGAAGCGCAACTTCAACCTGAATACCATCTTTTGAACCCTCTACATATACAGGTTCTTCATGAATTGGCTGTTTTGAACGATTTAAATGTTCAACATATGATTTAATTCCACCTTCATAATGGAATTCTTTCTTCTGTTTATGTTCACGTTTATCTTCAATTGTTAATTTAATATTACGATTTAAAAATGCTAATTCGCGCATACGAGTTGCTAACGTATCAAATTCGTATACTATTGTTTCCTGAAAAATTTCTGGATCTGGTTTAAATCGAGTTATCGTCCCTGTTTGATCTGTGTCACCAATGACTTTTAAATCCGCAACCGGGATACCTCTTTCGTATTTTTGATAATGGATTTTGCCTTCACGATGTACAAATACCTCTAGTTCTGTTGATAGAGCATTTACTACAGATGCCCCAACACCATGCAAACCACCAGAAACTTTATAACCGCCACCGCCAAACTTACCACCAGCATGAAGAACGGTCATTATAACTTCTACAGCAGGACGTCCCATTTTTTCTTGTATACCAACTGGAATACCACGTCCATTATCCGTTACAAGAATACTATTATCTTCTTCGATACTAACGTTAATTTCATCACAATACCCTGCAAGTGCTTCATCAATACTATTATCGACGATTTCCCACACAAGATGGTGAAGTCCTTTTCCACTTGTAGATCCAATATACATCCCAGGGCGTTTTCGAACCGCTTCTAATCCTTCAAGTACCTGTATCTGACTTTCATCATATGAGTTTTCTTCCATTTGCTTTTGTTCCATTGACACAAAGATCACCTACTTTTCCATTTAAATAGGGATTACGCCCTATCTATTTCACAATCTACCGTGCCGTTCGTTACATGAATTGTTTTCGCTTCTTTTAATGTTTCGTGTTCAATTCCGTCGACACTCGTCGTTGTCACAAATGTTTGCACTTTTCCTTGAATTGTATTTAACAGATGCGATTGACGATAATCATCTAATTCTGATAATACATCATCCAATAAAAGAATCGGATATTCCTTAACTTCTGAGTAAATCAATTCAATTTCAGCTAATTTTAGGGACAGTGCGGTCGTTCGTTGTTGTCCTTGCGAACCAAAGACTTGAACATTTTTACTATTAACGAAGAATTGTAAATCATCACGATGAGGACCAATTAAAGTCGTACCACGGAAAATCTCACGTTGTTTCACAGATTGAAAATTTTCATAGTATACTTCTTTTATTTTCGACAAATCCATTGATTCTGATACATCTACACTTGGTTTATAGACAATTTCTAATTCTTCTAATCCGCGGCTTATACCGCGATGAATTGGAGCTGCCCATTCTTGTAGTAAATGCAAAAACTCAAACCGTTTTTGCAATATTTTTGCACCATGCTCAATAAGTTGAAGTGTAAATACATCCAACATCGTTTCCTCATTCTTACTATTCCCTTGCATCTTTTTCAGCAAGTGATTTCGTTGCGTGAGCACCTTTTGATATTGACTCAATTCATACAAATAGATTGGAGCTATTTGGCCTAATTCCATATCTAAAAAGCGTCTTCTTACTTGAGGGCTTCCTTTTACAAGATTTAAATCTTCTGGGGCAAACATGACAACATTCATCATGCCAATATATTGACTCAATTTTTGTTGTTCAAGTTGATTTAATTTTGCCTTTTTACCTTTTTTCGAAATATTTAATTCCAAAGACAAAGAACTATTTCTCTTTTGTAATTTCCCTTTAATTTGACCGAAGTCTTCATCCCAACGGATAAGCTCGCGATCATTAGAGGTTCTATGAGATTTCGCCATCGCTAAAACATAAATAGCTTCCATCAAATTCGTTTTCCCTTGTGCGTTTTCACCGATAATCACATTCACTTTATCTTCAAAGGAAAGCTCTAACTTTTCATAATTGCGATAGTTTTTTAATTGTATTTCTGAAATAAACAAAGGGCTCCCCCTTTATGCCTGAACTTGGAAACTTCCGCTTCCTGGAATTTCAATAATATCGTTCGCATATAATTTGCGACCTCTTCTATTTTCAAGTTCTTGATTCACGTACACTTCATATTCTTGTAAAAACCATTTTACAGCGCCACCTGTATCAATTACATCGGCTAACTTCAAAAATTGTCCTAGTGTAATATACTCTGTTGAAATTTTAATACGTTTCATAAAATCGCTCACTTTCTGAAAGTGTTCATTCTTTCATTGTACTAAATAAACTAACATTAGGAAAGTAATACCCAAAAATCAAATAAGGGCTACTAGTATCTGAAAACTAGCAACCCTTACTTCTTACTTAGTAAGTACGAACCGGTAAAATTAATTGAATAATGGACTCATCATTTACTGTACGAATTAAGAATGGTCTCATCGCACCAGTAAAGCTAATTTTAATTTCAGTACTATCTAAAGCTTTTAGTGCATCCATCATATATTTTGCACTAAAAGATATTTTTAACTCTTCCCCATCCATCTTTTCACATTGAACTTCTTCTACTACCTTCCCAATTTCTGGTGAATTCGAAGAAATTTCTAGCATTTCCTGTTCTAAAGTTGATAATTTTACAACATTATTACGACCATCCCTTGCTAATAAAGATGCACGATCAATCGCTTGTAAAAATTCTTTTGTATTTACAAAAATATCTGTTTTACTTTCGGCTGGAATTAAACGAGTTGTATCCGGATAATTACCTTCTAACAATCTTGAGAAGAATAATAAATGCTTTGTACGGAATAATACTTGATACTCCGTAATAACGATATCTACCATTTCTTCAGACTCATCTAGAATTTTGCTTAATTCATTTAAGCTTTTACCTGGAATAACAACATTTGCTTGAAATTCATCTGCGATTCCTTCGATTTTTGCTTTTCGAAGAGCTAACCTGTGACTATCTGTAGCAATGCAAGTTAATTCGCTGTTATATACTTTCCAGTTTACACCTGTCAAGATTGGTCTTGTTTCAGAAGTGGAAACTGCAAATACAGTTTGTCTGATCATATGTTTCAGTAAATCTGTTGGGATCTTAAAAACATGATGTTCTTCAATTTGTGGTAACAATGGATATTCAGCAGAATCTAAACCATTTAAATTAAACTCTGATTTTCCAGAAATTATTTTTGTCATAAAATGATTTTCCACAGAAATTTCGACAGTCTCTTTAGGTAATTTTTTTACAATCTCACTAAAATATTTTGCTTGTAAAATAATACTTCCTGATTGTGCTACTTCTACGATTTCTTTTCCATTGTCTTCAACTGGGATAAAAGATTCAATAGAAATATCAGCATCGCTTCCTGTTAACGTAACTCCTTCTTCCGTAGCGACAACTTTAATTCCTGTAAGGATCGGAATTGTTGTACGAGAAGAAACAGCCTTCATTACATCTTGTACACTTCTTACAAGATAGTCTTTTTGTATTGTAAAACGCATAAAGAAAAACCTCCGGTAAGTATAATATTTTATTTAATTAATAAAGATAAAAAATAGTAGTAATAGTAATAGGGCCTGTGGATATGTGGATAACCCCGTTGAAGGATGTAAAAACAGTCTATCTACATGTGGATAGACTGTGCGTAAAACAAGGGAAGTTATTCACACTATTCAGCTACTACTTTAAAATATCGTTAATTTCTTCAACTTGTTTTTGTAATTGCGTATCCGTTTTAAGCAGCTTAGAAATTTTTTCATGAGCATGGATAACTGTTGTATGATCACGTCCACCAAATTCTTCACCGATTTTAGGTAAGGAGTAATCTGTAAGTTCGCGTGATAAATACATTGCAATTTGGCGAGGGAAGGCAACTGATTTTGTTCGCTTTTTCGCCTTGAAATCTTCCAGTTTTATTTGATAAACATCCCCGACAGCCTTTTGAATATCATAAATGGAGATAATTTTTGGTTTAGAATTTGGAATAATATTTTTAAGTGCTTCAGCTGCTAAATCAGCATTAATATCTTTGTTAATTAAAGATGAATAAGCTACAACTCGGATAAGTGCACCTTCTAGTTCACGAATGTTTGAATCAATTTGATTTGCAATATAAAGCATAACCTCATTTGGTATATCGAGTCCTTCAGCCTTTGCTTTTTTACGTAAAATTGCAATTCGTGTTTCTAAATCTGGTGGCGTAATATCCGTAATGAGTCCCCATTCAAAGCGAGAACGAAGACGATCTTCTAAAGTTGGAATTTCTTTTGGTGGCCGATCACTTGAAATTACAATTTGTTTACTTTCTTCGTGTAATGCATTGAATGTATGGAAAAACTCTTCTTGAGTTTGTTCTTTTCCTGCTAGAAATTGAATATCATCTATCAATAAAACATCTACATTACGGTATTTATTACGAAAATCGACCGCTTTATTATCACGAATAGAATTAATGAATTCATTTGTAAATTTTTCTGATGATAAATATACAACCTTTGCGTTTGGGTTATGTTCAATTACATAATGACCAATTGCATGCATTAAATGGGTCTTTCCGAGTCCAACTCCCCCGTAAATAAAGAGGGGATTATATGCTTTAGCTGGCGCTTCGGCTACGGCCAATGAAGCAGCGTGAGCAAAACGGTTACCAGAGCCAATAACAAATGTATCAAACGTATATTTTGGATTTAGCATACTCTGTGGTAAATGATTAGAATCATCTTGTGCTGAATTTGGTTTAGAAGGAGGAAGATCAATCTCCTCTTCAGCTTGACTTTGGGGAATAATAAAGCGAATAGCTAATTTTGCCCCCGTTAAATCATAAAGTGTTTCCGAAATTAGCTCTGAATAATGAGATTCTAACCAATCACGAGCGAATTCATTTGGAGCTGTAATTGTTAACACGTCTTTCTTTAAATTATGTGCGGTTGTTGATTTTAACCATGTTTCATAACTTGGTTTACTGACCTTTTTTTCTAGTTCTTTTAAGGCGCTGTTCCATAAATCAGAGATGTTTTCCAAAGGTGTCCCTCCTTTACTAAGATGGTAAAAGAATAAGGTTGCGCAACAAATGTACAACCTAAATAAATATAAAATGTATATTTATACGAAACGTATTTTAAAACCTAAAAACGTCGTTTGTATATGAGATAGGGTTTTCGACAAAAAAAGCAAATGTGGATAAGCATTTACCCACATGTGATTAAAACTGTCCACATGTTATGCACAAATTGTGGATAAGATGAAGGTGTGGAAAACTTATTCAAAGTGAAAACACAACTATAATATCAAAAAAAAGTAGCTATAGCAATGAATTTAAGAAAGTTATCCACAAAATCAATACCTTGTGGAATAAACTTGTCCACAACACGATATACTGTGTAAAAGTACGAAAAGGGTTTGTGGATATAAAAACCGAGAAAAAACATTTATCCACAAGGAAATATAGGGTCTGTGAAAAAGTATGTGAATAGGTTCAAAATGAATATTTGATGAAAATTTCGAGAACCATTGACATTTTCCTAGTTGATTAACTATAATTTATAGGACTGTCTTTAACAGATATTCCTCAGGGAGGTGTCATATAATGAAAAGAACTTACCAACCAAATAAACGTAAGCGCAGCAAAGTACATGGTTTCCGCAGCCGTATGAGCACAGCGAACGGACGTAAAGTGCTAGCAGCTCGTCGTCGTAAAGGAAGAAAAGTATTATCTGCGTAGACCACTGATCGTTCAGTGGTCTTTTTTTCTAATAATAGTGAATTTCCACTGATGAACTACAGGAGTGTCAATTGATATGAAGAAAAAATATCGTATAAAAAAGAATGATGAATTCCAGACGGTTTTTCAAAAAGGAAAATCGAATGCTAACCGTCAGCTTGTTGTCTATCAACTAGATAAGGGAGAGCAGCCAAACTTTCGTATTGGCCTTTCTGTCAGCAAGAAAATAGGAAATGCAGTAGTGCGTAACCGAATTAAACGTATGATTCGCCAGTCGATCACAGAATTAAAAGATGAGATAGATTCTGGAAAAGATTTTGTTATAATAGCAAGGAAGCCTTGTGCAGAGATGACATATGAAGAATTAAAGAAAAGCTTAATTCATGTCTTTAAACGCTCTGGTATGAAAAGAATAAAAAAGTAGCGTAAGGAAATGAATTACACTATATACATACCGAAACAAGGAGGAGCAGGCTTTGAAAAAGAAAATAGGTTTACTAGCCATGGTTATTGCATTAATGGCAATTGCTGCTGGCTGTAGTGAAGTGAAACAGCCGATTACACCGAAAAGTACTGGAATTTGGAATGAATATTTCGTATATCCGCTTTCTCAGTTAATTACGTATTTTGCCAACTTATTTGGTAGTAATTACGGTTTAGCAATCGTTGTTACAACTCTTATCATTCGTTTTGCATTATTACCATTAATGATTAAACAAACGAAGAGTACGAAAGCAATGCAAGCGTTACAACCAGAAATGGTGAAGTTAAAAGAGAAATATAGTTCTAAAGATCAAGCAACACAGCAAAAACTACAACAAGAAATGATGCAGTTATATCAAAAAAATGGTGTAAACCCATTAGCAGGGTGTTTACCGATATTTGTTCAGATGCCTATTTTATTTGCGTTTTACCATGCGATTATGAGAACGGCGGAAATTAGTAAGCATACATTTTTATGGTTCGACTTAGGGCAGGCAGATCCGTACTATATCTTACCGGTTGTCGCGGCAATTACGACATTTATTCAGCAAAAGCTTGCAATGGCAGGAACAGCTGGTCAAAATCCGCAAATGGCAATGATGATTTGGCTTATGCCAATTATGATTTTAGTCTTTGCAATTAACTTCCCAGCTGCATTATCACTTTACTGGGTTGTTGGTAATATCTTTGGTATCGCTCAAATGTACTTGATCAAGGGGCCAGAAATTAAGGCTAGTAAGGCAGAAGGATCAAGCAAGTGAGTGTAATTACTGCTAAAGGACAAACAGTCGAGCTGGCAGTACAAGATGCTTTAAGGCAACTAAATGTTCTAAAAGACCGAGTAGATATAAATATTATCGATGAGGGTAAAAGAGGGTTCCTAGGTTTATTTGGGAACCGACCTGCAGTAGTAGAAGTTGTATTGAAGAAAAATCCGATTCAAGAATGTGAAGAATATTTAAAAAATATTATTCATGATATGGGTGTGGAAGCTGAGATTAGTAAAATTGTAAAAGGACGCGAAGTTGAATTTACAATTTCTGGCAAAAACATAGGTGTTTTGATTGGGAAAAGAGGAAACACCTTGAATTCTTTGCAGTATTTAACAAAACTTGTGGCGAATCGTAGTACGAAGCAGTATATTGGCATCACACTAGATGCTGAAAATTATCGTAGTAAAAGAAAAGCTACATTAGAAGCACTTTCTTATCGATTAGCAAAACAAGTAGTAAGTACGAAAAAAAGAGTTGTGTTGGAGCCTATGCCATCTTTTGAACGAAAGATTATCCACCAAGCATTATCTAATCATCAAAATATCATTACAACTTCTGAAGGAAAAGAACCACATCGACATGTTGTAATATCTTCCAAGTGACCGGTTACTCAATTGAGTGCCGGTTTTTTTGAGGGGAAAATAGGTGTGGGTAACTAAAAAACACTAAACTTATCCACTGTGAATAAGTTTAGTGTTTTTTACATGAGGACATAATAAAATGAGTTATTATTCTTTTGTAGATAGGTTCGTTATGGTATTCTAATAATTTAGTGAAGAAAATAATCATGTTGAAATAGAGATAAATAAGCAAGTGAGGTGAAAGGACATGGAATTTGATACAATTGCCGCGATTTCCACAGCGCTTGGAGAGGGTGCAATTGCCATTGTTCGAGTAAGTGGAGATGATGCGGTTGAAAAAGTTAATCGTATTTTTAAAGGGAAGGATTTAACAGAAGTTCCTTCTCACACAATTCATTATGGTCATATTGTGGATTTAGATACAAATCAGGTTATTGAAGAAGTGATGGTATCTATTCTGCGTGCACCAAGGACTTTTACACGTGAAAATATAGTGGAAATTAACTGTCACGGCGGACTTGTTTCGGTAAATAAAGTATTGCAGCTTATTTTAGCGCAAGGAGTACGATTAGCAGAGCCTGGTGAATTTACAAAACGTGCTTTTTTAAATGGCCGTATTGATTTATCACAAGCAGAAGCTGTTATGGATTTAATCCGTGCAAAAACAGATCGTGCAATGAACGTAGCGATTAATCAAATGGAAGGACGATTATCTAAATTAATCGGCCGTCTGCGCCAGGACATATTAGAAACGTTGGCTCATGTTGAGGTAAACATAGATTACCCGGAATATGATGATGTGGAAGAAATGACACATAATATTTTAATTGAGAAAGCTACACATGTTCGCACGGAAATTGCAAAAATATTAGAAACATCGAAGCAAGGAAAGATTTTACGTGAAGGTATTGCTACTGCAATCATCGGTAGACCTAACGTTGGGAAGTCATCGCTATTAAATAGTCTTGTTCAGGAGAAAAAGGCAATTGTAACTGATATTGCAGGAACAACTCGTGATGTTATTGAAGAATACGTTAATGTGCGTGGTGTACCACTTAAACTTATAGATACAGCCGGGATTCGTGAAACAGAAGATGTTGTTGAACGAATTGGTGTAGAGCGTTCAAAAGAAATGATGAGCCAAGCTGATTTAGTGTTAGTTGTCGTTAATTATAGCGAGGCTTTAACGCATGAGGATGAAGATCTATTCCGTGCCGTACAAGGAAAAGATTTCATTGTTATTGTAAATAAGACAGATTTATCGCAAGTAATCGATATGGAACGTGTTATAGAATTGGCAGCGGGAAATCGTATTATTACAACATCGTTAATTGAGGAACAAGGAATAGATGAGCTTGAAAAGGCAATAGCTGATTTATTCTTTGAAGGAACAATTGATTCTGCAGATGTGACATATGTTTCTAACGCGAGACATATTGGATTATTAACACAAGCAGGAAAAACAATTGGAGATGCAATTGAGGCAATAGAAAATGGTGTTCCAATTGATATGGTGCAAATTGATTTAACAAGAACGTGGGAAATACTTGGTGAAATCACTGGTGATACCGTCCATGAAAGCCTAATTGACCAGTTGTTCTCTCAATTTTGTTTAGGAAAATAATATAGCGATGTTTGAGAAAGATAGAGATTTTTAGGAGGAATAAACAATGGGATACAATGCCGGTTCATACGATGTCATAGTAATCGGTGCAGGTCATGCAGGATGTGAAGCTGGTCTTGCGGCAGCACGAATGGGCTCCAAAACATTAATGTTAACAATTAATTTAGATATGGTGGCGTTTATGCCATGTAACCCTTCTGTTGGTGGACCAGCAAAAGGGATTGTTGTTCGGGAAATTGATGCATTAGGCGGAGAAATGGGACGCAACATCGATAAAACATATATTCAAATGCGTATGTTAAATACAGGTAAAGGACCAGCTGTACGCGCACTTCGCGCACAAGCAGATAAGTTTTCTTACCAGCATGAATTAAAGAAAACAATTGAAGAAACACCAAATTTAACGTTGTTCCAAGGAATGGTTGAGCGTTTAATCGTTGAAGATGGCGAATGTAAAGGGGTAGTTACGCAAGCTGGTGCTGAATATACAGCCAAAACAGTTGTAATTACGACTGGAACATTTTTACGCGGTGAGATTATTATGGGAGATTTAAAATATTCGAGCGGTCCGAATAATCAACAACCATCTATTACTTTATCCGAGCATTTAGAGGAGCTTGGATTTGATCTTGTTAGATTTAAAACAGGTACACCTCCGCGTGTAAATAGTAATACGATTGATTACAGTAAAACAGAAATTCAGCCAGGTGATGACAAACCACGAGCTTTCTCTTTTGAAACGACAAAATTTATTATGGATCAAATTCCATGTTGGTTGACGTATACAAGTACGGAAACACATCGTTTAATAGATGAAAACCTACATCGCTCAGCTATGTATTCTGGTATGATTAAGGGAACAGGACCTAGATATTGTCCTTCAATTGAAGACAAAGTAGTAAGATTTAATGATAAACCACGTCATCAAATTTTCTTAGAGCCAGAAGGACGTAATACACAAGAAGTGTATGTACAAGGTTTATCCACAAGCTTACCAGAAGATGTGCAACGTGATATGCTTAGAACAATACCTGGCCTAGAAAATGTTGAAATGATGCGTACAGGTTATGCAATTGAATATGATGCAATTGTGCCAACACAACTATGGCCAACACTTGAAACGAAAAAAATTAAGAATTTATATACAGCAGGACAAATTAACGGAACTTCTGGTTACGAAGAGGCGGCAGGACAAGGGCTTATGGCTGGGATTAATGCAGCATGTCGTTCTTTAGGTAAAAAAGAAGTTATTTTAGGTCGCGCGGATGCTTATATCGGTGTCTTAATTGATGACCTTGTAACGAAAGGTACAAATGAACCATATCGCTTATTAACATCTCGTGCAGAATATCGCCTATTATTACGCCACGATAATGCTGATCTTCGTTTAACTGAAGTTGGTCGTGAAATTGGATTAATTAAAGAAGATCGCTATGAGCGATTTACAAATAAAAAATTAAAAATTGAACAGGAAAAGGAACGTTTAAGCAGCATTATTATTAAACCACGTCCTGAAGTTCAAGAATTAATCCGTAGTATTGGCGGAAGTGAATTGAAAGATGGAATACGTGCAAGTGACTTATTACGTCGTCCAGAGATGACATATGAGCATATTCATCTTTTAGTACCAAGCGAAGTAGAATTAAGTGATGAAATTACAGAACAAGTTGAAATTCAGATTAAGTACGAAGGATATATCGAAAAATCCTTACAGCAAGTAGAGCGTATGAAGAAAATGGAAAACAAAAAAATCCCTGTGGATATTGATTATGATGCGATTTCTAGCCTTGCCTCAGAAGCGAGACAGAAATTGAAAGATGTGCGTCCACTTTCAATGGGGCAGGCTTCACGTATTTCTGGCGTGAATCCAGCGGATGTTTCTATTTTACTTGTGTATATTGAACAAGGAAAAATTGCGCGAGTATCGAACCAATAAATAGTAAGGAGATATTGTTAGATGAAAATAGAACAATTTCAATCTATGCTAGAAGAGAAGGGTATCACCCTCTCTTCTAGACAGTTAGAGCAGTTCGAAATCTACTTTGAAACATTAGTAGAGTGGAATGAAAAAATGAACTTAACGGCTATTACGGAGAAAGAGGAAGTATATTTAAAACACTTTTTTGATTCCATTACAGCTGCTTTTTATTATGATTTTTCAGAACCATTCTCAATTTGTGATGTTGGCGCAGGAGCTGGATTCCCAAGTATTCCTTTGAAAATCTGTTTCCCGCACTTAAAAGTAACAATTGTAGACTCATTGCAAAAACGTATTAACTTCTTAAATCATTTAGCACAAAAGTTGGAATTAGGTGACGTTGCGTTTTGTCACGATCGTGCGGAAACATTTGGGAAAAAAGAAGGTGTACGTGAATCATACGATATTGTAATGGCACGTGCAGTCGCGCGTCTTTCGGTATTGAGTGAGCTATGTTTACCACTTGTAAAAGTTGGGGGAACATTCATTGCAATGAAAGGTGCCGCAGCAAACGAAGAAATTGAAAATGGCAAGTATGCTTTAGAGGTGCTAGGTGGGAATTTAAAAGAAATGTCTACGTTCCAATTACCGTTTGAAGAAAGTGAACGTAATATTTTATTAATCGAGAAAAAGCGCAAGACACCAAAGAAATATCCACGCAAACCGGGAACACCCAATAAATTACCTATTGAAAAATAAATCTTATTAGACGTAAGATTAAATTATATAAATGAAAACGTAAATGTTTCATAGGAAACATTTTATGGAGAATAGTCAATAGGCCTAAAAGGTGGTGGAATATGTATGAAAAATACGTTTTCTCGTTTATTTGGCTTTGGAGATAAAGAGAGCGAATTCGAATTACAAGACGAAAGCCATGAAGAAATAGATAAAAAGGTATATGAAGAAATACAAGAAATTCCGATAGTAAATATTACCCCTAATCGTTATCAACCACGAACAGTTTTTGATGATGCACGAATTGAAGAGCTAGCACTAACGATTCGTACACATGGGCTGATTCAGCCGATTGTTGTGAGGCAATATGAGGATGACAAGTACGAGATTATCGCTGGAGAAAGGCGTTTCCGTGCGGCAACAAAGTTAGGGTGGGAAAAAGTTCCTGCAATTATAAAGAACTTAAATGATACAGAGACAGCTTCTGTAGCTTTAATTGAAAACTTGCAACGTGAGGAACTAACAGCAATCGAGGAAGCTGTGGCATATCAAAAGCTAATTGAGTTACATAATTTAACACAAGAAGCATTGGCACAACGACTTGGAAAAGGACAATCCACAATCGCAAATAAGTTGCGATTGTTAAAGTTGCCTGAAGAAATAAAACGTGCGTTATTAGAAAAAAGTATTACAGAACGTCATGCCCGCGCTCTCATTCCTTTAAAGAATGAGGAATTACAACTGAAGGTTTTACAGGAAATTGTGGAGAAACAACTGAATGTAAAGCAAACAGAGGAACGAATTGCGAAATTACTAGAGGAAGCCAAACCGAAGCGTAAGGCAAAGCAAAAAGCAGTAAGTCGAGATACGAGAATTGCCATGAATACAATTAGGCAGTCATTACAAATGGTTGCTGACAGTGGTTTAAATGTTAATTCTGCGGAAGAAGAATTTGATGAGTACTATCAAATTACAATTAAAATTCCGAAGAAAAAATAATAATGGCGTGTTAGAGACCTTATCCTACTGGATAGGTCTCTTTTACTATATTTTCTTGTTAGATGAAGAAGGAGTTTAGAAATAAATTTTGAAGTTTAATAAGGACGTAAAAGAAAAACTTTTATTTCATGTTACAATAAACGTAATTGTTACTAGAATAAGATAGAAAGGTTGAAAGTAGGTGACATCATGGGAAAAATCATTGCTATTGCCAATCAGAAAGGTGGCGTTGGAAAAACAACAACATCTGTTAATTTAGGGGCTGGATTGGCACAAGTAGGTAAAAAAGTCCTTCTTGTAGATATTGACGCTCAAGGAAATGCAACGACTGGTGTGGGAATTGAAAAATCCGAATTAGATCAATGTATTTACAATGTTCTTGTGGAAGATGCAGATGTTCAAGGGGTTATACGTAAAACCGCAACTGAAAACTTAGATGTTCTACCCGCTACAATTCAATTGGCAGGTGCTGAAATTGAATTGGTACCGACTATTTCCCGGGAAGTACGTTTACAAAGGGCATTACAGCCAGTTCGTGATGAATATGACTATATTATTATCGACTGTCCCCCGTCCTTAGGGTTATTAACGATTAATGCATTAACCGCAGCAGATTCTGTTATTATTCCTGTTCAATGCGAATATTACGCACTAGAAGGATTAAGTCAGCTATTAAATACAGTTCGACTTGTGCAAAAGCACTTAAATAAAAATCTAGCAATTCAAGGTGTATTGTTAACGATGTTGGATGCCCGTACGAATTTAGGGATTCAGGTTATAGATGAAGTGAAAAAATACTTTAGGGATAAAGTATACCGTTCGATTATTCCTCGTAATGTTCGTTTAAGTGAAGCACCAAGTCATGGGAAACCAATTATGCAGTATGACGCTAAATCAAGAGGGGCAGAAGTATATATAGATTTAGCAGAGGAAGTGATTGCAGGTGGCTAAAGGATTAGGAAGAGGAATTAATGTGTTTTTTCCTGATTTAGATGTGAAAGAAGAAGAGGCAATTCAGGAGATTGTGATAACTGAATTAAGACCGAATCCATATCAACCACGTAAACACTTTAATAAAGAGGCAATTCAAGAATTATCGGCCTCTATTAAAGAGCACGGCATATTGCAACCGTTAATTGCTAGGAAGAGTATTAAAGGATATGAAATTGTTGCAGGTGAAAGAAGATATCGTGCTGCCAAAGAGGCAGGGCTCGAAAAGGTACCTGCTGTTGTAAGACAATTAAATGAGCAGCAAATGATGGAGTTTGCATTGCTTGAAAACTTACAACGAGAAGATTTAAACCCAATGGAAGAAGCAATGGCATATCAAATGTTAATGAATGAGCTAAATGTAACGCAAGAACAATTAGCAAAACGTCTTGGTAAGAGCAGACCTTACATTGCAAATTATACGCGGTTATTAAGCCTCCCTTCTTTTGTGCAAGATATGATTGCAAATGGTCAACTTTCAATGGCCCATGGGAGAACTTTGCTTACTATAAAAGATGAAGAACAATTGAAATCTTTATTAAAACGAATCGAAAAAGAAGGATTAAACGTTCGTCAATTAGAGAAAATTGTTCAGGAGATTAATCAACGCGTTTCACGTGAAACAAAACAAGTGAAAAAAGAGAGAAACATATTTTTCGTAGAACGCGAAACGTTCTTAAGAGAAAAGTTTGGCACAGATGTGAAAATTAAAGAAACGAAAAAAGAAAAAGGTAAAATCGAAATTGAATTTTTTAATAAAGAAGATTTAAATCGTATTTTAGAATTATTAGCGCAGAAAAACTAAAAAGCAAACCATCTTATTATTTATAGATGGTTTGCTTTTTTTAATACAGATAATTTTTGGTCTGTTTCTTTTATACTTTGTGCAATTACATCAGCCATTTTCATGACTAAACTTAATCTTGTATTTTGCAGGACGAAAAACTCCATAAAACCATTTAGATTTACGATGCCATGAATATGTAAATCACCAACTGCAGGTAATTTTTTATTCATCGCAGCTCCAGGTTTACTAGGCCCCATTCCGGTAGTGATGGAACCGATGTTTTGAGACTTTCCTAAACAGGCATCAACCGCAATTATAAATGAAGTAGGATTATCTCTCTGTATATTCTGAATTCTTTCTTCTAAATTTAGCGCATGCACTGGCTCATCTAGTGTGCCGAACACTTGGAAGTTTTTAATTCCTGCTTGTTCTAGTTTCGTACCGACTAACGGACCGAGTGCATCGCCTGTAGAACGATCTGTTCCGATACAAACGAGAATAATCGGTATATTCGTTTTAATAGGGATATGGGAAAGTAAGAAGTTACTAATTGTCTCGGAGGCTTCTACGTCTTGGTGCATAACATTTTGAGTTTCTTTTTCGAAAAAGGGTAAGCGAAAACTTCCAATATTCATGAAGCATCCATCCTTTTAATAAATTTTCAAAATATGTTATATGGTGAGTAAAATGGAAAACTATAAGTGCGTACTTCCTGTAAAACTTGAGTGAAAACGGAAATAATAGTACTAGTATATATATATTCGTTCCATTTTATACCTGCATGGAAGTTAACAAATGCAATTAAAGTCATAAAAATTTTTCAGAAATCAGGGTGACTTCTGATACAATAAGAAGGATGATTAAAAAGAAATTTTAGCTGGAGAGGTAGAGGTACATGGATTTAGCGTTGAAATGGTTTGAGTCCATTGATTGGACGAATATAGGTGTGAAATCACTAAAAATAGTCGTTATTTTAATACTTGGTGCAATTATTGTGCGAGTTGCGCGTGCAATTGTACGAAATGCGTTTCGTATGGGAAGCCGTTCGCCAATCCAAATTTCAGAACGTCGTACAGTTACAGTAGCGAAGTTACTTGAAAATATTGTGGCATACGTTGTTATGTTCATTATGTTAATTGCGATTTTGGGTGTGTTTAATATTAATGCATCTGGTTTATTAGCGGGTGCCGGGGTAATTGGTTTAGCAGTCGGATTTGGTGCTCAAAGTTTAGTAAAAGATGTTATTACGGGGTTATTTATTTTGCTAGAAGATCAATTTTCAGTAGGTGACTATGTAAAAATTGGTCAGTTTGAAGGTGTCGTTCTAGAAATTGGACTTCGTACAACAAAAGTAAAGAGTTGGACAGGCGAAATTCATACTTTACCAAATGGAAGTATTATTCAAGTTACGAACTATTCAGTTAGTAATAGTGTAGCATTTGTTGATGTATCTATTTCGTATGAGGCTGACATAGCGAAAGCGGAGCAAGTCATTGAAGAGTTATTAGAAGAATTACCTGCACAGTATACGCAAATGGTAGCAAAGCCTCAGTTATTAGGTGTGCAAACATTGGCTGCGTCAGAAGTTATATTACGTGTTATTGCGGAAGTAGAGCCGATGCAACATGCGGTTGTTGCGAGAGCACTTCGTAAAGAAATTAAAAATCGTCTAGATTTACATGGGATTGAAATTCCATATCCACGTATGGTTTTATATAATCGTGAAGAATTGGTGAGTGGAAAAGCAATTTAGTATGGAGAGGGGTTTGGAGAATGGAGCAAAAGCAGTATAACTTGTACGATGTTGTGGAAATGAAGAAAGCCCACCCATGTGGTGAGAATCGCTGGAAAATTATTCGTATGGGAATGGATATCCGCATTAAGTGCGAGGGATGTGACCATTCAGTAATGATTCCTCGAAGAGAATTTGATCGTAAGGTGAAAAAAATACTTGTGAAGCACGAAGAATAGAGAGAAAGTAACAGTTGCAATGGGTAGCTGTTACTTTTTTTCGTTTGGAGGAAACTTGTCATTTTTTTCGTTACTATCTATAATGATGAAAGATTGAGACATAGGAGTGAAAAATATGGGATTAACGGCTGGGATTGTTGGATTACCTAACGTAGGGAAGTCAACTTTATTTAATGCAATTACACAAGCAGGAGCAGAATCTGCAAACTATCCATTCTGTACAATTGATCCAAACGTAGGGATTGTAGAAGTACCAGATGAGCGTTTAAATAAGTTAACGGAATTAGTAGAACCGAAAAAAACTGTTCCGACTGTATTTGAGTTTACTGATATTGCAGGTATCGTAAAAGGTGCTAGTAAAGGTGAAGGTTTAGGAAATAAATTCTTATCTCACATTCGCCAAGTAGATGCAATTTGCCAAGTTGTTCGTTGTTTTGAAGACGAAAATATTACACACGTTTCAGGGAAAGTAGATCCAATCGATGATATTGAAACAATCAACTTAGAGCTAATCTTAGCGGATTTAGAATCTGTTGATAAACGTATCGAGCGTGTTGCGAAGTTAGCAAGACAAAAAGATAAAGAAGCAGTATATGAGCATGAAATTTTAGTTCGTTTAAAAGAAGCTTTTGAAGAGGGAAAACCAGCTCGTAGTGTTGAATTTACAGAAGAACAAATGAAGATTGTTAAAGGCCTTCATTTACTTACAACGAAAGAAATGTTATACGTAGCAAACGTAAGTGAAGATGATATTATGGATCCTTCTGAAAATAAATATGTACAAATGGTAAAAGAATTTGCTGCAAATGAAAATGCTCAAGTAATCGTTGTATGTGCAAAAATCGAAGAAGAAATCGCTGAGCTAGACGAGGAAGAGAAAAAAGTATTCCTTGAAGAACTAGGCATTGAAGAATCTGGTTTAGATCAATTAATTCGTGCTGCATATGATTTATTAGGACTTGCTACTTACTTCACAGCTGGTGTGCAAGAAGTACGTGCATGGACGTTTAAACAAGGTATGAAAGCACCACAATGTGCTGGCGTAATTCATACAGACTTTGAGCGTGGATTTATTCGTGCGGAAACAGTTTCTTACGAAGACTTAATGACAAACGGTTCTATGACAGCTGCAAAAGAAGCTGGTAAAGTTCGTTTAGAAGGAAAAGAGTATATCGTAAAAGATGGAGACGTTATGCACTTCCGCTTCAACGTTTAATTTAATATTTCCTAGGAAAAATAAAGATATGAGCTTGGCAAATATATTATGTGTTTGCCAAGTTTTTTATGCATGGGTGAGTTGATTCATCTAACTTACTATGATATAATCTAAACTCGTGAGTAATTACTATAAATTAATTGCTCCTTGCCCATTATGGGCCGTTTAGACCAAAAGGAGGTGAAAGTGTAATGAGAAAGTACGAAATTATGTACATCATTCGTCCTGGCGTTGAAGAAGAAGCTCAAAAAGCTTTAGTTGAACGTTTCGCAGGTGTTTTAACAAACAATGGTGCAGAAATCATTAACACGAAAGAGTGGGGTAAGCGTCGTTTAGCTTACGAAATCAACGACTTACGTGAAGGTTTCTACATGATCTTAAACGTGAACTCTAACGCAGAAGCGATTAACGAATTCGACCGTTTAGCTAAGATCAACGAAGACATCCTTCGTCATATCGTTGTTAAAGAAGAAGAAAAATAATTGATATATAAGGGAGAGTGGTTCGATTGATGAATCGTGTTATCCTCGTTGGTCGTTTAACTAAGGACCCTGACTTACGTTACACGCCCAATGGTGTTGCAGTAGCTACTTTTACGTTAGCTGTGAATCGCGCATTTGCGAATCAACAAGGTGAGCGTGAAGCTGACTTTATTAATTGTGTAATATGGCGTAAACAAGCAGAAAACGTAGCAAATTATTTGAAAAAAGGTAGCTTAGCAGGCGTAGATGGACGTCTTCAAACTCGTAATTACGATGGACAAGATGGTAAACGTGTATATGTAACAGAAGTTCTTGCGGAAAGCGTACAATTTTTAGAGCCGCGTAATGGCGGTGGGGAGCAACGTGGTTCATTTAATCAGCAACCATCAGGAGCTGGTTTCGGTAACCAAAGCTCTAACCCATTTGGTCAATCTAGTAATTCAGGTAACCAAGGTAACCAAGGGAACTCTGGATTTACGAAGAATGACGATCCATTTTCAAATGTAGGTCAACCGATCGACATTTCCGACGACGATTTACCGTTCTAATACAGTAAATTAGTTAGTTTTAACAAAGAATGGAGGGAATAGACATGGCAGGACGCAAAGGTGGACGTGCGAAACGTCGTAAGGTGTGTTTCTTCACATCTAACGGCATCACTCGCATTGACTATAAAGATGTTGATTTATTAAAACGTTTCGTTTCTGAGCGTGGTAAAATTTTACCTCGTCGTGTAACAGGAACAAGCGCAAAATACCAACGCAAACTTACAGTTGCAATTAAACGTGCTCGTCAAATGGCACTTTTACCATATGTTGGTGAATAATAGCGTATGAAATGCACAGTAGAGTCCGACTCTACTGTGCATTTTGCTATGCTTTTCTTTTTTTTGAAAGAGAGGTTAGATGATGAAGAATACGAAATTTATTACTGAGGGTGCAGCGTTGCTAGCGATATATGCAATGTTATTGCTTATATCTATGTATGTTCCAATTTTAGGTACAGTTGTAACGTTTGCGTTGCCATTGCCGTTTATATTGCTAACGATAAGATATAGATTATCTAACGCCTTTGTAATTTTTACGGCGGCACTTTTTATTACTGTTATTGTCAGTCAACCGATGAACCTAGTAAAGACAACTATGTTTGGATTGATAGGTATCGTTTTAGGATATATGTATAAAAAACAAAAAAAACCGGTAGAAATTTTGATGGCGGGGACGCTTGCGTACTTAATTGGTATTATGCTCATTTATGTTGCAAGTATAAAGTTTTTTAACATAGATTTAATGAAGCAAATGCAAAATATGCTTAATGAAAGTATGGCGCAAAGTGAAAAGATAGTCACTGCTGCTGGTATGCCTATTAGTAAGGAGCAAAAAGAATTATTTGCACAATTTAATGATGTGTTACAAACGTTTTTCCCAAGTTTGCTTGTAATGGTCTCGGTATGTTTTTCTTGGATTACAGTTATGATATCAGGTAGTGTTTTGAGAAAACTAAAGCATGACGTTATACCTTGGCCTAAATTTAAAGATATACAATTACCAAAGAGTATTGTTTGGTATTACGTTATATTTATTTTGCTATCAACTTTTATAAAAGTAGAACCGACATCATATTTACATATGGTATTTTCTAACCTATATGTCATATTTGCCTTACTACTAGTACTACAAGGTCTGACATTTATCGCTTTTCTAGCGCATAGCAAAGGTTTTACGAAAGGGGTTCCTATTATTAGTTTTATTGTCTGCATGTTTATACCGATGTTGTTTCCTCTTGTGACAATCTTAGGTATAATTGATTTAGGGATTTCATTGCGTTCTAAAATAGGAGGATAAAGTAATATTCCTTATACTATTTTAATCTGTTTAACTAACTGAAAGGTGAGTTAGTTTTACTTTATAGGAGTTGTATACATGCCTGAATTTTATAAGAAACAGTGGTTTTTATATCCTGTTTATGTATTGGCATTTTTCGTGTTTGTGCTCATTGCCATCCTCTGTTATTTTCATTTAATTATGGGGATATCCACCTTTTTTATTTTTTGCATTGTACTTTTTGTTGTTATACGCTTTGAACTGACCTTTCAAAGGAATTTCGAAAAGTATACGACAGATATGATTACAAGAGTAAAGAAAGTGAGTAATGAAGCATTTAACCAAATGCCGATTGGTATTTTGTTATACAATAAGGATTATGGGATTGATTGGGCGAATCCTTATTTATCTTCATGTCTAGGACAGCATGCGTTAGCTGGATGGCACCTTTATGATGTATCAGAAACGTTGCTTCTTTTTATTAAGGGAGAAACTTCCGACGATATAGTCTCTTTAAATAACCGAAAGTTTCGCGTTTTTGTAAGGAAAGAAGAAAAGTTAATTTATTTCTTTGATGTAACGGAACAAACAGAGATTGAAAAGATGTACGAGGATCAACGAACTGTTTTGGCTGTTATTTATTTAGATAATTATGATGAAGTTACACAGGGGTTAGATGATCAATTACGTACGAATATCACAAGTCTTGTAACATCACGACTAAATGAATGGGCCGTTAAGTATGGGGCATATTTAAAACGTGCATCTTCAGAAAGATTCTTCGTTGTACTAAATGAGAGTATTTTAGCGCAGATGGAGAAAGGGAAATTTAGCATTTTAGATCAGGTGCGTGAAGAAACATCCAAAAGGAATATACCACTCACCTTAAGTGTAGGTGTTGGATCAGGTGATTTACCTTTATCAGAGCTTGGGGCAATGGCTCAGTCCGGTTTAGACCTTGCGCTTGGCCGTGGTGGAGATCAAGTAGCTATTAAACAAGCGACAGGTAAAGTTAAGTTTTATGGTGGTAAGACGAATCCAGTTGAAAAACGTACTCGTGTACGTGCCAGAGTTATTTCGCATGCATTAAAGGATTTAGTATTAGAAAGTAGTAATGTCATTATAATGGGGCATAGGGCTCCTGATATGGACGCAATTGGTGCTGCGATTGGTATTTTAAAGGTAGCGCAATTAAATGAGCGCAAAGGATATATTGTGTTAGATGAAAATGATTCTGATAAGGGAATTAAGCGTTTAATGGATAAAGTGAAACAAAACGAAGAGTTATGGTCTCACTTTATTACCCCAGGACAAGCGATGGAATTTGCAAATGATGATTCATTACTTGTTGTTGTTGATACGCATAAACCTTCAATGGTGATGGAAGAAAAGCTGTTACATAAAATTGAAAATGTAGTTGTTATTGACCATCATCGCCGGGGAGAAGATTTTATTGAAGATCCATTGCTTGTTTACATGGAGCCATACGCTTCTTCCACGGCAGAACTTGTTACAGAATTACTTGAGTACCAACCGAAAAATTTAAAAATGACAATGTTAGAAGCAACGGCATTGTTAGCAGGTATTATTGTTGATACGAAAAGCTTTACATTCCGGACGGGTGCTCGTACGTTTGATGCCGCTTCTTATTTACGCTCACATGGTGCAGATACTGTACTTGTACAAGAGCTTTTAAAAGAAGATATGGATCAGTATTTACGGGTTGCAAAAGCTATTAAAAATGCGTACATTTATACAAATGGAATTGCGATTGCAAAAGTTGATAGTGATGATTACTACGATCAAGTGCTTATTGCGCAATCAGCGGATACATTATTAACAATGACAGGAATTATTGCGTCATTTGTTATTGCAAAACGTGGCGAGAATTTCATTGGAATTAGCGGCAGGTCTTTAGGTGAAGTGAACGTGCAGCTAATTATGGAAAATTTAGGCGGTGGTGGGCATTTAACGAATGCAGCCACACAAATGAAAAATGTTACAGTAGATGAAGCTGAGGAGAAGCTTCGATTTGTTATTGATGACTATTTACAGGGAGGCACACAATCATGAAAGTAATTTTTCTAAAAGACGTAAAAGGTAAAGGGAAAAAAGGAGAAATAAAAAACGTACCAGATGGCTATGCAAATAACTTCTTACTAAAACAAGGATTAGCTGCTGAAGCGACAAATAGCAGTATGAAAACTTTAGAAGCTCAAAAGCGAAAAGAAGAAAAAGATGCAGCAGCAGAGGTTGAAAATGCAAAAGAGTTGAAAGAAACGTTAGAGAAACTAACTGTAGAAGTAAAGGCGAAATCTGGAGAAGGTGGCCGTCTATTCGGTTCAATCACAAGTAAACAAATCGTAGATGCAATGCAAAAATCACATAAAATTAAACTTGATAAACGTAAATTTGAAATGGATGATGCAATTCGTGCATTAGGCTATACAAACGTTACTGTGAAGTTGCATCCGCAAGTAACAGCAACAGTAAAAGTTCATGTTAGTGAACAATAAAAATAAGTTAAGCAAGGAGGATTGCGTATGAGTGATGTAATGGCTGATCGTACCCCTCCGCATAATATAGAGGCTGAGCAGGCGGTTTTAGGGGCCATATTAATTGATCAAGATGCGTTAACGTCAGCATCGGAATTATTGGTACCTGACTCATTTTATCGAACGAAACATCAAAAGATTTTTGAAGTCATGCTTGGGTTATCTGATAAAGGAGAGCCGATTGACTTAGTAATAATGACGTCAGCAATGGCTGATCAAGGATTATTAGAAGAAGTTGGTGGGGTTTCTTACTTAGCAGAATTAGCAGAAGTTGTTCCAACCGCTGCTAACGTAGAATATTATGCACGAATCATCGCTGAAAAGGCGCTATTACGTCGTTTGATTCGAACAGCGACTCATATCGTGTCTGATGGGTATGAGAGAGAAGATGACGTGGATGGTCTTTTAAATGAGGCTGAGAAAAAAATATTAGAAGTATCTCACCAAACGAATGCAAAAGCATTCCAAAACATTAAAGATGTTCTTGTAGATGCTTACGATAAAATAGAACTTTTGCATAATCAAAAAGGTGAAGTTACTGGGATACCAACTGGATTTACAGAATTAGATAAGATGACCGCAGGTTTCCAGCGAAATGATTTAATCATCGTAGCGGCACGTCCATCAGTAGGGAAAACCGCATTTTCATTAAATATCGCACAAAACGTAGCGACGAAAACTGATGAAAATGTAGCGATTTTTAGTTTAGAGATGGGCTCTGATCAGCTTGTTATGCGTATGCTTTGTGCAGAAGGAAATATTGATGCGCAAAGACTGCGTACCGGTTCATTAACTTCTGATGATTGGGCAAAATTAACAATGGCGATGGGGAGCCTTTCTAATGCTGGTATCTATATTGATGATACACCAGGGATTAAAGTAAATGAGATTCGAGCGAAATGCCGTAGATTAAAGCAAGAACAAGGTCTAGGGATGGTTTTAATTGACTATTTACAGCTTATTCAAGGAAGCGGGAAATCAGGAGAAAACCGTCAGCAGGAAGTATCTGAGATTTCTCGTACATTAAAAGGGATTGCGCGTGAATTACAAGTGCCTGTTATTGCCTTGTCACAGTTATCTCGTGGTGTAGAATCTCGTCAAGATAAACGTCCGATGATGTCTGACATTCGTGAATCAGGAAGTATCGAGCAGGATGCTGATATTGTAGCCTTCTTATATCGTGAAGATTACTATGACCGAGAAACGGAAAATAAAAATACGATTGAAATTATTATTGCAAAGCAGCGTAACGGTCCCGTAGGCTCAGTAGAGCTCGCATTCGTTAAAGAGTTCAATAAGTTCGTTAACTTAGAACGTCGCTTCGAGGATGGACATGCGCCGCCTGCATAAAGATAGTATAAAAAAGAAATGCATTTCTTATAATAAGATGTGTTTCTTTTTTTTTATAGGAAAGATAAGGCTTTCATAGTGTGAAAATATAATTCTTACGAACGAAAATGTTTTTTAATAAAAAAATGTTCGCTTTTTGGTTGACTTCTTTTTCGGTTTTGGTACAATTATATTGTTTGAATAGATCGTTTGAAAATCGCGGAGGTGCTTTAATAATGTCTTCAGTAGTAGTTGTAGGAACACAATGGGGCGACGAAGGAAAAGGTAAAATCA
The DNA here is from genome assembly GCF_002209985.1 of Bacillus sp. K2I17. Lineage (NCBI taxonomy): Bacteria > Bacillati > Bacillota > Bacilli > Caryophanales > Bacillaceae > Bacillus > Bacillus sp. K2I17. The sequence goes on along the minus strand of NZ_NJGF01000046.1, from coordinate 1,526 downwards.
CTGATTTTCTTTCTGAGCATGCGGAAGTAGTTGCAAGATATCAAGGTGGAAATAACGCGGGACATACAATTGTTTTCGGCGGAGTTAAATATAAATTACACTTAATTCCATCTGGTATTTTCTATAAAGAGAAAATTTGTGTAATCGGAAATGGCTTAGTAGTAGATCCGAAAGCATTACTTGAAGAGTTAAAATACTTACACGATCGTGGTGTAAGTACTGATAATTTACGTGTGAGTAACCGTGCGCACGTTATTTTACCTTATCACTTAAAACAAGATGAATTAGAAGAAGCAAGTAAAGGTGATAACAAAATCGGTACAACGAAAAAAGGTATCGGTCCTGCATATATGGATAAAGCTGCTCGTATTGGTATTCGTATGGCTGATCTTTTAGACCGTGAAGCATTTAAAGAAAAGCTTGAGCGCAATTTAGTAGAAAAAAATCGTTTATTTGAAAAAATGTACGATACAGAAGGTTTCAGTGTAGAAGAAATCTTCGAAGAGTACTTCGAGTACGGACAACAAATCGCGCAATATGTATGTGATACGTCTGTTGTATTAAATGATGCACTAGATAACAATCACCGTGTATTATTTGAAGGTGCACAAGGTGTTATGCTTGATATCGACCACGGTACGTACCCGTTCGTTACATCTTCTAACCCGATTGCTGGTGGTGTAACAGTTGGAACTGGAGTTGGTCCTGCGAAAGTTACTCGCGTTGTAGGTGTGTGTAAAGCATATACAAGCCGCGTAGGTGATGGTCCGTTCCCTACGGAGCTTCATGATGAAATTGGTCATCAAATTCGTGAAGTTGGTCGTGAGTACGGAACGACAACTGGTCGTCCACGCCGCGTAGGTTGGTTCGATAGCGTTGTTGTAAGACATGCGCGTCGTGTTAGTGGTTTAACAGATTTATCATTAAATTCTATCGACGTTCTAACAGGTATTCCGACTCTTAAAATTTGCGTTGCTTACAAATACAATGGCGAAGTTATCGATGAAGTTCCAGCAAACTTAAACATTTTAGCGAAATGTGAGCCTGTATACGAAGAACTTTCAGGTTGGACAGAAGATATTACTGGTGTAAAATCATTAGACGAGCTTCCTGAAAATGCACGAAAATACGTAGAACGTGTTTCTGAGTTAACAGGAATTCAATTATCTATGTTCTCAGTTGGACCAGATCGTAACCAAACAAATATCGTTCGTAACGTATACGAAGCTTAATTGATATTTTTGAGAAAAAACTCATGTCCGCATGAGTTTTTTCTTATCTTTTATAAAAAAATAAAAAAAGTATTGCAAAAAACAAAGGAAACATGTTATGATACATCTTGTCGTCACGAAAATATGACGTTGGTGAGTATGAGCCATTAGCTCAGTTGGTAGAGCATCTGACTTTTAATCAGAGGGTCGAAGGTTCGAATCCTTCATGGCTCACCATTTTATTTTTCGTGGCCCGTTGGTCAAGTGGTTAAGACACCGCCCTTTCACGGCGGTAACACGGGTTCGAATCCCGTA
>NZ_NJGF01000045.1:0-30524 GCF_002209985.1 Bacillus sp. K2I17 | reverse complement strand
GTACGGGATTCGAACCCGTGTTACCGCCGTGAAAGGGCGGTGTCTTAACCACTTGACCAACGGGCCGTTAAATTAAATATAGCGGCGGAGGGGATCGAACCCCCGACCTCACGGGTATGAACCGTACGCTCTAGCCAGCTGAGCTACACCGCCATGTCGTCTTATTTAACGGACAATTAGTATCTTACCTCAGATATATTTTAAAGTCAACACATCTTGAAAACTTTTTTAAAAATATATTTTCACATATAAAAAAGCACCCCGAGCAATCGCCCTGGGTACCTCTCTATATGCTAAGAATTAAACGTTCTTATTATCCGCGACGTGCGCCACGGCCACCACGTTTAGATTCTGTGTTACGCTTTAAAGAAGTTAAACGATCTTCACTGTCCTTTAAGAAACGTGCCATCTTTTGCTCGAATGTTTCTTTTGGAGCTCGTTCGTTACCGCCGCCACGGTTATCTCTGTTGAAAGAACGATTACGTTGTGGACGTCCAGAACGTTGTTGATCGCCACCGCCACCGCGTTGGTATTCACCACGTGGACGATCTCCTTCTGTTTTTTCACGCTCTTTCGCTTTTTTAATAGATAGACCGATCTTACCATCTTTTTCAACGTTAATAACTTTTACTTCTACTTGGTCGCCCACTTTTAAGTGATCGTTAATATCTTTCACATAATTATCAGCAACTTCACTAATATGAACAAGACCCGTTAAGCCTTCTGGCAGCTCCACAAAAGCCCCAAAATTTGTAATACCTGTTACTTTACCCTGTAACTTGCTGCCTACCTCGATTGACATAAAAAAAATGCTCCTCCTTAGTGGTTAAAAAGTCAAATTTTACTTTATTATATATAATCCTAAAATATAGTGTCAATAAGACATACTCTACTTAGAAACAGGAAAAATTATCTCCCCTTTTCCAGAGAAGAAATAATCCCTTCTAGCAATCTTTAATACGTACTCTTCATCATTCAACTTTTGAACTTCGTCTTTTAGACTCTTTTCTTTATTCGTTAATGAATCCAGTTCTTTTTTCATGTCCTTAACTTTTGCTTCTTTTGCTCTAATGGAACTGTTTTGTTGATAAAACGTTACACTAATACTCGCAATAATTGTAAAAGCAAAGACAAGAAAAACCGCTAAACGGCGATAAAGTCGCTTCCTGTTCTCATCCGTTTGTATTATATGCTCTTTAACAGGATTTGGACTCTGTTTTTCGATTGTTCTTTGTCTCAGTTCCCTCATTTCCGAGGTCCCCCTAACTTCTTTTTTATACGCCCCCATAATTGGAAGATGTGTCCCTTCAATTTTGCTATATATTGCAGGAACCCTACATGTTTCATTATAAAAAGTTTAACACGATTAGGGAGAAGTTTCCATATGAGCGAAGCAATAAATCGAACAGGCCAGAAAAAAACTTTCCATATGAAAAGTAATATCCAAATCACCATTTTCCATAACACATGTCCAATTGAAAGCAGTATACGAAATAAGAATAATATAAATGCAATAAATAGCTGCGCTATAATAATAACAGGTTTTATCATGAGTAGCTTTATAATTTGAACAAAAAAGTGTGTTGTTTGCATAAAAATATAGATGAGAAAATTTAACAGTCTCATGTATATTGCTTTCAATAAGCTTTGATATGCCGCAAAACCACATAATAATGCCAAAAATACATATATACGTAGTTCAGCTTCATTTACAAGAAGCAGTACATAAAAAACGAATAATGCTTGGACAATCCAAAATAGTATATCATGAATAAATACAAGCCAACGTTTACGTTCTTGCCGCTTTAAAAATCGTTGGTATGTATCTAAAGACGCTCCAATCCAAGCACCCATTCCGATCATTGAGAGCATCGTATACAACTGAATTGTTAGGCTCATTTAAACAACTTACTAAAGAATCCTTTAGTTTTCTCCCCTTGATTCTCATCAATATACAGCATCTCATGAACTTTCCCTTTAATCGATACAACACCTTTTTCTACATCTAAATTTTTCATTTGCAAATTTTGACCACGAATTGTTAAAAAACCCATTACGGTCTCAAGTAAAAACTCCTCGCTATCAAAACTCTCTACCTGCTTTACACCGGTAATATCAATTACACGCCTGCCACGCATAATAATATCATGCTCTACCGAAACATTTTGTTGATTAGAAGACATAGGTGAGTAACCATTATCCACGTAAATCCCCCCATAGATTTATACTAGCTAATAGTAATGTATGAAGGGATAATTGATTTTAGAACAAGCCTTCTTCAGCCTTTACTTTTTCTTCGCGAACTAAACTATACATATTTGCTGCATCTTCTTTTTTAGTCGTTTCTTTCAATTCGTTTATTTTTACAGTTACTATTTTTTGACCAAAACGAATTGTTAATTCATCAGCTACTTTTACATCTGAACTCGCTTTTGCCACTTGACCATTAATTGATATTCTTCCTTGATCAGCTACTTCTTTCGCTAATGTTCTTCTTTTAATTAAACGTGATACTTTCAAAAACTTATCTAGACGCATATCAAATCCCCCTATTAACGCTCTGTTTGTTTTGCCTCTTCCCATAAAACGTCTAACTGCTCTAATGATAAATCTTGCATCTCTTTATTCATTTCAGCTACCTTTGCTTCCATGTATAAGAAACGACCGACGAATTTCTCATTCGTTGAACGTAACGCCTCTTCGGGATCTATTTTATAATGACGAGCTATATTCACAAACGCAAATAGTAAATCGCCAAATTCACCTAACATTTTCGCCTCATCCATATTTGTAACTTCTTGTTGGAACTCTTGCCATTCTTCTAAGGCTTTCTCTATCATCGGTTGTACATCAACCCAATCGAAACCAACTTTGCCAGCTTTTTTCTGGATTTCATAGGCGCGTAGTAACTGTGGCAAACTTTTTGGAACCCCATTTAAAACAGATTCTTTCACGAATCCTTTTTCTTGTTTTTTAATTTCTTCCCAATTGGCAATTACTTCATCGGCATTATTTACATCCGTATTCCCAAATACATGCGGGTGGCGGCGAACCATTTTCTCAGATAAAGTTCGAATAATATCATCTATAGAGAACCAACCTTCATCCTCCCCGATTTGAGCATGCAACATAACTTGTAATAATATATCACCCAGTTCTTCTACTAAGTGATCATCATCCTCTTCATCAATTGCTTCCAACACTTCATAAGCTTCCTCAATTAAATACTTCTTTAAAGATTGATGTGTTTGCTTTTTATCCCACGGACAACCATTCGGTCCACGAAGGTCTGCAATAATTTCTCTAAGCACATCAAACTGTTGATACAAGGACGCACGTTCTTTAACTGGTGGTACATATACACTCGTTAAATTATTCAACTCTGTTTCATGATCTAACATGTACAACGGCACCTTTTTAACTTGTTCAAATGAAGTCCCTGCAGCTGTTACGATATACACTTCATAATCATCTGATAGCATCTCCATTAATGTTAATTTCACATCAGATGCAACGAATGCGTCATATACTTGGCAAAAGATTAAATGTTGACGTAATTCTAATTGTCCTCTTTCAAATGATGTGGCGTCAATTAATTGGAATCCTTCAATCGGATCAATCTTTAGACTCGCAAACATAGGATCAAGGAAACTTTGTCCACCTTCAATGCGCACTTCAACATTCGCTACTTCACCTTTTTCCAACAGTAGCTGAACCGTTCTTTCCGCTACAAGCGGATGCCCTGGCACGGCATAGATGATTTCTGTGCCTTCAGCTTGTTCTAACAATGTATTGGCGATTGTTTCATATACAATTTCAAATGTATCATGCGCTTCATATACACTGTCAAAGGCTGTATATTGTATACCTTCTTTCTCCAACTCTTCTATAACGGGATGTTCCTTCGTTCTAACAAACATGTGATCTGCTTCTTTTATTTTTCGATATACACCCATCGTTAACTGATCTAACTCACCAGCACCTAATCCTAAAATAGTAATGATTCCACTCACAACCTGCCACCTCTATCCACTCTTCTTCAATGAACCTTCTTTTTTCTCTTTTTTCATAACGGTTCCTATTTCCGCTTTTGTAAATACACGTAATTTTAAAATTAAAAACACATATGTTAATCCACCGATAGCTACACCTAACAATGCCTCAAGTGTTGCAATTCCTCTATGCCTTGTATCAATTACTAATCCAGACATTTGCATCAAACGTATAAATATTATTAATACAAACCCCATACCGATACCACTAATAACTACACCTAACATATTACGCTTATCGATAAGCGATTCGGATACAGCTTGCATAAGTAATGCACTATTTAGCACAGAAATTACAATTAACGCAACTAGTGTTGCAATTGCAGCTCCCTTCACACCAAAATACGGCATTAATGTATAATTTAAAGCTAACTTTAAACAACCCCCAAATATAACGAATATTGCTGGTTTTAATGTTTGTCCTAACCCTTGCAAAATAGAAGCAGTTGCAATCGACAATGAACTAAATAAAATAGATAAAGATAAAATGGATAAAACATCTGACCCATCACTATTTTCAAACAACATAATATTCGTAGGCTGAATAATACAAGTTAATCCAATGGCAGCTGCAAATCCAATAACAAATGTTATTTTCATTGCTAACTTTACCTTTTCTCGAATAAAGGAAAGATCTCCTCTTTCCTTCGCCGCTGTAATAATTGGAATAAGTGACAATGAGAAAGAAGTTGTCACGACAGTACCTAATTGCATAAGCGGGATACTTCTGTCGTAAACACCTTTTAATACCTTTGCACTTTCAGCTTGCTCTCCTGCCCCAATAAGTAAGGAATAGAAGGAAATGGAATCAGCCATTTGTATAAAAATAAGTACTAAGTTACTAACACAAATCGCCAATCCCTGCCAAAACAGAATTTTAATGATCCTCTTTTTTCCCTTAATTCTCTTTACACTCTTGAAAAATATAGAACGAAAGTCATGACGCATATAAAGTACAAGTACGATAATCCCAATTAGTCCGCCTGCGATTGAACCTAACATAGCACCTGCACCGACTGTATATAAATCAAATCCGCGAGCAATTAGGAATAGAGATAAAAATACAATAATAGAAACACGAATTGTTTGTTCTATCACTTGCGAAACAGCTGTTGGCATCATATTATTGAACCCCTGAAAATATCCTCTTGCTACAGATAAAAACGGCATCAATATGAATGAAAATGAAATAACACGTAATAACTTATCTAAGTGTATATCACCCATGGCTGCTGCAATTGTTTCGGCACCAAAAAACAATGTAAAAAAGCCTACGAAACCAATTCCTAATAAAAACCAAAAAGATACACAGATAATTTCTTCTGCTTCTTGTTGTTTCCCTCGCTCTAATCGTTCCGCAACCATTTTTGAAATTATAATGGGGAACCCATAAGTAGCTAAAATTAAACAAAATCCATAAAACGGATAAATTTGTTGGTAAATATAAAAACCAATATCACCCGCTATATTTTGATATGGAATACGGTAAAAAGCGCTTAATACCTTTGTAACAAAACTTGCGATTGTTAATATAATAGCCCCACGCCAAAAGGCTTGATACTTCTTCGATTCCATACAAGAAAACTCCTTTTTCTATTCTCACCCCTCGTATTATATCATAAAGAAAAGGACAAGCTTCCTTGCCTACACGAGTAATAATACGTTCGTGCAACGCTAGAAATGTTCAACGAAAAAAGGTAGCAAAGCGCTACCTTCATTCAATATACATATATCTCCAAATATTTGATTTCTCAAAAAGAAATATCATAATTAGGAAAGATTGCTACTTCTAAAATTCGATATAGCCTTACTGCTCCATTTGTTTCGCTAAAAAGCTTGCAGCTGTATTTACTGACTTATGCTCTACTTCACTTATAATATCCTCTTTAGAGAAGATAACAACAGCTCCAATTGGATCCCCATTCGCAACAATCGGGCCAATTGTATAGGAACTCACTTTTTCTGTTACTCCATCAATAATTGAAATTTCGCTTTCATCTGTCATAATTACAGACTTACGCTCTTCCATTGTCTTCTCAATTAAATCGCCAACACTTTTATTTAAGTATTCTTTTTTAGATACGCCTGCTACTGCGATAACAGAATCACGATCGCATACAAGCACATTATGTCCTAAGCTATCGTATAAAGCTTCCGTATATTCCTTTGCAAAATTACCTAGTTCACTAATTGGAGAATATTTTTTCAAAATCACTTCTCCATCGCGATCAACAAATATTTCTAGTGGGTCTCCTTCTCGAATACGTAAAGTTCTACGAATTTCCTTCGGGATTACTACCCTACCTAAATCATCAATTCGACGTACGATTCCAGTTGCTTTCATTCTAATGCTGCCTCACTTTCTACTGATGATCAAAGTGGTGAATTTACCTGTTCATGTAAAAATCACCAACTGTTAGACATAGTATTTTACACATTAGTTCTTCTATGCACGCCGAATTGTATTTTTTTATCTTATATTAGGCATTTATGACTTCTTTTTTTACATCTGGTAGGCCTTTTAATAAATTTTCAGCAATTGTTAACCACTTCGATGTCTCTAAACCATTTGTTTTCATAACGATTTTCAATTGCGATCCTTCCATTCCTAGACCAATCATACGTCCAAAACTATTTCCAAGCATGAATAATTTTCCGCCATCAATATTTTGACTTGCTTGTTCTGAGAACAGAATTGTCACTTCAAATTTATTTTGCTTAATTAACTCAATTTGTTCTTTCATTGCCAATACTTTAATATTTGCAATTTGCAATAAGTAACCAACTTCTTGCGGGTAATCACCAAATCTATCTATCATCTCTTCCTGCAACTCTTCAATATCCTCAATTGCAGAAACACCTCTAAACTGTTTATACATCATAATCTTTTGTTTACTATCTGAAATATAAGCATCTGGTAAATATGCATCTACTTCTAAATCAATTTCAACATTAACTGTATTTTCAACCCCATCTGTTCCTCTACGCTGTTCAATTGCATCTTTTAACATTTGAGAATATAGATCAAATCCGACAGAATCAATAAATCCATGCTGTTCGGCTCCTAACAAGTTACCTGCACCACGAATGGATAAGTCTCTCATCGCAATTTTGAAACCTGACCCAAGCTCTGTGAACTCTTTAATGGCTTGCAGACGCTTCTCTGCAACTTCTGATAACACTTTATCTCGTTTGTATGCAAAGTATGCATATGCAACACGATTAGAACGTCCAACACGACCACGAAGCTGATACAGCTGCGATAATCCCATACGATCTGCATCAAATACAATTAACGTATTTACATTCGGAATATCTACACCCGTCTCAATAATTGTTGTACTTACAAGAACATCATGCTGCCCTTCTAAAAACGATAGCATAACAGACTCTAATTCACCTTCGTTCATTTTCCCATGTGCATACGTTACACGCGCGTCTGGAACTAACATCGAAATTTCATCTGCTTTTCTTTCGATATCCTCCACACGATTATATAGGAAGTAAATTTGCCCACCTCTTGCAAGCTCTCGTTCTATCGCTTCTCGCATTAACGCTGGATTATACTCTACTACATACGTTTGGACTGGGAAACGATTTTCTGGTGGTGTCTCAATAACAGATAAGTCACGCACACCAAGCATAGACATATGGAGTGTACGCGGAATCGGAGTTGCCGTTAATGTTAACACGTCAACATTTGCTTTTAATTGTTTAATTTTTTCTTTATGCGTTACACCAAACCTTTGTTCTTCATCAATAATAAGAAGACCTAAATCTTTATAAGTAACGTCTTTAGATAAAATACGATGCGTTCCGATTACGATATCTACCGTACCATCTTTTAAGCCTTTAATTGTTTCATTTTGCTGTTTTCTCGTACGGAATCTACTTAATAATCCTATATTGATTGGATAATCTTGAAAACGCTCTCGAATTGTTTCATAGTGTTGTTGTGCAAGGATCGTTGTCGGCACTAAAATTGCAACTTGTTTTTCATCCATAATTGCCTTAAATGCCGCACGGATAGCTACTTCCGTCTTTCCATATCCTACATCACCACAAAGAAGCCTATCCATCGGACGTCCACGTTCCATATCTTTCTTAATCTCGTCAATAGAACGTAATTGATCCTCTGTCTCTTGATATGGGAAAGAAGATTCAAATTCTTGTTGTTCTGCCGTATCTGGTGTATATGCATAACCTTTTGAAGCTTCGCGCTCAGCATATAGTTTAATTAGGTCATCCGCAATGTCTTGTACAGATTTTTCAACTTTCGTTTTGACCTTTTTCCAATCATTTCCGCCCAATTTATAAACTTTAGGATCCTTACCTTCAGATCCTACATATTTCTGCACTTGGTCAATTTGTTCAATTGGAACGTATAACTTATCATTACCTTGATATTTAATATTCAAGTAATCTTTATGAACACCATTAATCTCTAGTGTCTCGATACCTAAGAATTTACCTATACCATGATTTACATGAACTACATAATCTCCAACTTTTAATTCCGAATAACTTTTAATACGTTCAGCATTAGATAACTTCTGCTTACGTTGTGATTTTTTAACTTTTTTATGAAAAAGCTCTTTTTCAGTAATAACAACAAGCTTTTGCATCGGCATTTCAAATCCTGCATGTAAATCACCTACAGCAATTTGCAACCTTCCAGGCAATAATATATCTGTGCCCTCTACGATATCTGCCTCAATATCATAATCACTTAAAATATGTTGTAGTTTTTTTACACGTTCATCATCTGTGCCGAGCACAACAGTCGTAAAATGCCCTTCGTTCCATCTATCAATTTCAGTTTTCAACAACTGCATCTGCCCATGGAAATCTTGCATTGTTTTACATGTCACATTCACAATATTTTGCGGATGTGTATGTGCTATATGACGTAAGAATAACGTTAAATATACAAAACTTCTTTTTTTATGATGAAGAAATTCCTCAAACGAGTGTGAGAAAGATAAATCTTGAATAATTGTTCCCTCACCAAGAAGTGATATATACCATTCCGCCTCTTCCGTTTCAAGATGTGATGCCGTTTCTTGAATACGAGAAATCTCATCCAAAACCACAATACCATCTTCAGGTAAATAATCTATCAGACTAGCAGGTTCTTTATAGAAAATAGATAAATATTTAAACATCTGTTCTATACTTTGCCCGTTTTTTAACATCTCAATTTCATGACTTACCGTTTCAAGCACTGTAGTCTTCAATTTATCATCGGAAAGTTTTTGCATCGTCTTAGTCAAGCCTTCCTCAAGATGCTCAATTCCCGACTTCAATTCTTCCTGTGAAAATAAAAACTCTGTTGCTGGACCAAATCTAACACTTTCTTTTTTATCTTGAGAGCGCTGTTCATCCACATCAAATAATCGAATAGAATCAACTTCTGTATCGAAAAATTCAATACGAAATGGTAACTCTTCAGTTAATGGGTAAATATCTAATATTCCCCCGCGCAAACTGAATTCCCCAGGAGCTTCTACCATCGACTTACGCTCATAACCAATATGATGTAAAGTATGCAAGAATGTATCTAAATCAATCTCTTGCCCTAGATTGATTTCGATTTGCCTTTGCTTCCACAACTCTTTCATTGGTAAAAATCTGCGTAGTCCTGCAACTGGCGCTACAATAATCCCGTTCTCTCCTGCCGCTAAACGATTCAATACTTCAATACGTTGCGCCTTCAATTCTGGGCTTGCAACACCAATTTCTGATGCTATCAATTCATTTACTGGGTATAACCACACATCTTTTTCACCAAGTAACGCCACTAAATCTTCATGCACTTTTTGTGCTTGATATAAATTATGCGTCACAATAAGTTGTGATTTTTTTGTTTTTTTATATAAGGCCGCCATTAATAACGAACGAGAAGAGGTTGCCATACCTGATACAAGTTGTTCTTTTAAACCATCTTCTAGTCCATTAATAACCGATTGGATCTCTTCATTTTTATAAAATTGCTCTAATAAACCTATCATTTTCAAAACCCCTCTCAACATAAAGAGCAAGCCACTATATTTTATGCAAATATTTTGGAAAAAGAAAACAGAAAAATGCTTTGGACATGCCAAAGCGACAACATTTTATTGCAGAAATTTTTCATATTCATAATACTCAGGATAAGATGCGAGCGTTTCTTGACACGATTCACAAATCGTTTTTATATATATATTTCCATTCTCATGAAAATGAATCATCTCTACTACTTCTTGCTCTGTTAGTTGAAATAAAACGTCGCTATACACTTTTTCTGCAGTAACGGAGCCTACATTACTCCCGCAATGTCTGCAATAATAATACCCTTCCATACTAGCCTCCTAAAAATCCAATTACTACTAGTATGGGTAAAAACAAGACAAAATATTCCCAATCATACCCTTAACTATTGAAGGTATTCATGATTTGAAGAAAAGGTTTATTTAACCATTCTTCACATGCATCCGCTGCTTTTTCAATAGAATGACTCACATCAGGAATTTCTTCCGATGTAAAACGTCCTAATACGTAATCTACTACCTTCATGCCATTTTTCGGACGATCAATTCCCATGCGGATACGTTGAAACTCTTGTGTTCCTAAATGCGAAATTGTTGATTTCACACCATTATGTCCACCAGCACTACCTTTCATACGAAGGCGTAATTTACCTACAGGGATGTCTAAATCATCGTACAGAACAACGAAGTCCTCAACATCAATTTTATAGTAATCCATGAGTGGTCGAATACTTTCCCCAGATAAATTCATATATGTAAGTGGCTTTAATAAGATTACTTTTTCTCCATTAACAAATCCTGCACCAAATACTCCTTTAAATTTTTGTTCATTCAAAGAAATATTCCAACGCTTTGCAAGTTCATCAATCGCCATAAATCCAATATTATGCCTTGTTAATTCATATTCTCTACCTGGGTTCCCAAGTCCTACTATCAATTTCATTCTTGTACCACTACTTTCTTTTTTCGATACGAAAAGACGTAACCAATCTTGGTTACGTCTCATTCTATCCAATTAATTGAATAATACACTTACAGATTCTTCTTCGTATACACGAATTATTGCTTCTCCGATTAGTGGAGCAACTGAAAGTTCATGTACTTTGTCGATTTTCTTCTCTTCTGGTAATACGATAGAGTTCGTTACAACTAACTCTTTAATATTTGAGTTTTGGATACGCTCAATTGCTGGACCAGATAATACTGGGTGTGTACAGCAAGCATATACTTCAGAAGCACCGTTCTCAACAAGAGCGTTTGCTGCTAATGTAATTGTACCAGCTGTATCAATGATGTCATCAATTAAAATTGCTGTTTTACCTTCAATATTACCGATAATGTTCATTACCTCTGATACGTTCGGACGAGGACGACGCTTATCAATAATAGCGATTGGTGCTTTTAGGCGATCTGCCATTTTTCTAGCACGAGTTACCCCACCGTGGTCTGGTGACACGATTACGATATCTTTAAGACCTTTTGTTTCAAAGTAATCTGAAAGAATCGGTACACCCATTAAGTGGTCGATTGGGATATCAAAGAACCCTTGAATTTGTGGAGCATGTAAATCTAGAGTGATTACACGAGTTGCACCTGCTGTTTCAAGCAAGTTTGCTACAAGTTTCGATGTAATTGGTTCACGAGAACGCGCTTTACGGTCTTGACGCGCATAACCATAGTAAGGAATAACAATATTAATTGTTTTTGCAGATGCACGTTTTAATGCATCGATCATAATAAGTAATTCCATGATATGTTCGTTTACTGGGAAGCTTGTAGATTGAATAATGAATACATCGCAACCACGGATACTTTCTTCAATGTTAATTTGAACTTCTCCATCACTAAAACGATCAACAGAACATTTTCCTAGTCCTACTCCAATGTGCTTTGCAATTTGCTCAGCAAGTTCCTTATTAGAGTTTAAAGAGAATACTTTCAAATTAGAATTTAGATATTGAGTCGACATCTAGATTAACCCTCCACATTATGATTTTTTCTTATTCAGCAATTGATCAACATAGTCTTCTTTGTTAACTTGACGTGCACGTGCTATAGATAATGCTTTTGATGGAACATTCTCTGTAATTGTAGAGCCTGCTGCCACATAAGCACCATCTTCAACTGTTACAGGAGCGACAAGGTTTGAATTACATCCAATAAATACCCCGTTACCAATCACAGTTTTGAATTTATTCTTACCGTCATAGTTCACCGTAATTGAACCACAACCAAGATTCACGTCTTCTCCAACTTGTGCATCCCCGATATAACTTAAGTGTGAAGCTTTACTTCTATTACCAAAAACAGTTTTTTTGATTTCCACGAAGTTTCCAACGCGTACTTCATCTCCAATAACTGAATCTGGGCGAATATGTGCAAATGGACCAACCGATACTTCTGTACCAAGTTTACTATCATGTACAGTAGATTGTCGAATTGTCGTACGATCTCCAATTTCACTATCGCGAATTACTGTGTGCGGTCCAATTTCACAATCAGAACCAATTACAGTATTCCCCTCAATAATTGTTCCTGGATGAAGAACTGTATCACTACCGATAATTGCATCAGCAGAAATATACGTGTTACTTGGATCAATAATTGTAACACCATTTACCATGTTTTTACGGTTGATACGGTTTTTCATAATAATTTCCGCTTGCGATAGAGCGACTCTGTCGTTAACACCTAACGTTTCATCGAAGTGCTCTGTTTGATAAGCCGATACGATATGACCTTCATTTTTTAAAATCTCAATAACATCTGGCAGGTAATATTCACCTTGTACGTTATCATTTGAAACTTTAGAAAGTGAGGCGAATAAAGCTTTATTATCAAAACAATACGTACCTGTATTGATTTCTTTAATAGCTAATTCTTTCTCATTTGCATCCTTATGCTCAACAATCTTTTCAACATGACCATTCTCATTACGAACGATACGACCATATCCAGCAGGTTCTTCTATGTAAGCTGTTAGCACCGTTGCCATTGCCCCTGCTTCTTTATGTTGCTGAAGCAATGCTTCCATCGTTTCAGCAGTTATTAGCGGCGTATCACCACAAATAACTAAAGTTGTTCCTTCTTCATTTGCAAGTACACTTGCAGCTTGATCGACAGCGTGTGCTGTACCAAGTTGTTCTGCTTGTAATGCAAACTCACTTACGTTTCCTAGCTGTTCTTGTACCATTTCAGCACCATGTCCTACGACTGTTACAAGTTTCTGCAATCCTAATTGCGTTACTTGATCGACAACATGTTGTACCATAGGTTTTCCACATACAGGATGAAGCACTTTGTATAGCTTAGACTTCATACGTGTGCCTTTGCCTGCAGCTAGAATCACTGCAAATCTGTTTGACATATAGACCCTCCATCGCAACCTATTTATCCATTAACGATATTATCCTAAATCATCATATATTTCAAGAAACACATTTTAACTATTAAATTTTACCATAATTCTTATACGATGTTTTACTCTTTAGTATCTTTTTTAAGAAATAAGCTATACTATTTAAAATGATTTTGAAAAAATTAGAAGTTTTCCTCTTCACTTTAATAAATTCAGAATTTTCGGTACAAAATAGATAAAACCACACAAAAAAAACAAACTCCTGTAAATGCTTACAGGAGTTTGTTGCAAAATTATAGGGATTTCTTTAAAAAGCCCTTTTCATTCGAATTTTACGAAGCACCCGCTTCTTCAAACTCAACCTCTTCTAACTCGCCTAAACGATGATACTCTGTTAAAACCGCATCTTGAATTTTAGAGCGTGTATTAGAATTAATTGGATGTGCAATGTCACGGAATTCTCCATCTGGAGTACGTTTACTTGGCATTGCTACAAATAATCCATTATTACCATCAATTACACGAATATCATGAACAACAAATTCATGGTCTAGAGTAATAGAGGCAATTGCTCTCATGCGGCCTTCTGTGTTTACGCGGCGTAATCTTACGTCAGTCACTTCCATCTTGTGTTCACCACCCTTTTCTAAATAAGCGATATATTTGTATAAATTCCACAAAATTTCTATTTTCCCTTTAATTTTTTAAAAATTTTTAAGATAAAAATTTTTAATGTAATTGAATATAGAGATTAGTGGAGGTTATCGCTTACAAAAGATTACTTAACTAGGGCAATTACTTCGATTTCAATTGAAACATCTTTCGGTAATTTTGCTACTTGTACACAAGAACGAGCTGGCTTATGAGTAGAGAAATAAGAGCCATATACTTCATTAACAGCATTAAAATCATCCATATCTTTTAAGAATACTGTTGTTTTTACTACTGTATCAAATGAAGCACCTGCTTCTTCTAATACCGCTTGTAAATTTTGAAATACTTGCTCTGTTTGTACTGTCACGTCTCCTGCTACAAGCTCTCCACTTGCAGTTAACGGAATTTGTCCTGAACTGTAAAACATATTATTTACAATAATCCCTTGTGAATATGGTCCAATTGCTTGTGGTGCATTGCTTGTTTGAACAACTTTCATATTTTTTCACCCTTTTATTATTTATTTTTACTCTTTAAAAATAGTGCACGAAAAGCAGTTTGTCCATCTATTTTATAATTTATAAATAGAATAAAAAAAAGATAAAGCGATCTGCTTTACCTTTTTACTCAGCCTCTACAAGCCCTTCATCAAATGGTGCCAGTGAATAATTTCCCTTTTCCACTTGAATCGCTTTTTCTTTCACATCAACTTCTGATAGACGAATTAATGATACAAAATTATTAATTAGTCGTTCTTCAATATCCGTGGATTCTACTAATACACCAATACCAACAACATTAGCCTTAAACTCTTCTAACATACTCATCATACCTTGAATTGTCCCGCCAGCTTTCATGAAGTCATCAATAATTAAAACATTTGATCCCTCTGGAAGGCTACGCTTTGCTAACGTCATTGTTTGAATTCGCTTAGAAGAACCTGATACATAGTTAATACTAACAGTTGGGCCTTCTGTTACCTTATTATCTTTCCTTGCAATTACTACCGGTACATCTAAGTAATTTGCCACCGCATAAGCAAGTGGAATCCCCTTCGTTGCCACCGTCATAACCGCATCAATTGGTTGCCTAGCAAAAACAGAAGCAAACAAACGACCTGCGCCATTAATATGGCGAGGATTACTTAAAAGATCTGTCATATATAAGTAACCACCAGGCAAAATACGATCTGGATTTTCAAATAAGCTACAAAGCTCACCAATAATTAGATCTGCCTCTTCCTCACTTATATATGGTATATATTTCACTCCTCCTGCTGCTCCTGGTACCGTTTGCAATGTGCCGACCCCTTGTTGTTCAAACGTTTGCTTAATAATAACTAAATCTTCACTAATGGAAGACTTAGCTGATTGATACCTTTCAGCAAAAAAAGTGAGAGAAACTAGCTGACGAGGGTTTTGTAACAAGTAATACGTCATATCGACTAATCTTGTACTTCGTCTAATTTTCATACTCTCACCTCAAATCACGAATATTCTAAACAAATCATAACGTATTATACGTCTTTATTCAAGCGTTTCTCGCTCTCCTAATAAACGTACTGCGTATACTTGTTCACAAAATCCTTTTAATCCGTTATATATACGATGCATTCGCGAATCATGGTGCACAAGACCAAATACGGTTGGGCCACTTCCACTCATTAATACGGCATCCGCCCCAAATCGCTTCATCTGTGCCTTAATACGTGCAACTTCAGGATGCATCGCAAACGTTACATCTTCTAAAACATTACCAACAGTATCACAAATCCCTTTGTAGTCCCCAGCATTTATGACGTTAACCATTTTATCTACATCTGGATGTGTAACTCGATTTAACTTTAAATTTCCATACACATCAGCAGTAGATACACCAATATGGGGTTTTGCCAAAATAACCCAACAAGAAGGTGGAGTTTTTATGTGCTCAATTTGCTCTCCTCTTCCAGTGGCAATTGCTGTCCCACCATATACACAAAACGATACATCTGATCCGATTTTTGCGCCAAGCTCTGCTAACTGATCAATTGTAAGCCCTAAATTCCATAATTTATTAAGGCCACGTAATGTCGCTGCTGCATCACTACTTCCACCTGCTAATCCAGCTGCTACTGGAATCGTTTTTTCAATAGTAATAGATACGCCTTTTTTCACATTAAACTTCTCTTTTAATAATTTCGCTGCTTGATAAGCTAAGTTTCTTTGGTCGTCTGGGACATACCGATTATGGGATAAAATTTCAATACGGTCTTCTGCTAATTCCATTAGTTCTAAACGATCCGCTAAATCAATTGTTGTCATAATCATTTTCACTTCATGATATCCGTCTTGTCTTTTTCCCAGTACATCTAACGACAGATTAATCTTTGCTGGTGCTTTCACTAGTAGCTTCAATCTATTCACCCACTCTATGTACTCAATCTTTTATCGTTTATTTTACCATAAATTTATAGTAAGACGATGACACTTCCCTAATTATAACGAAAAGCATTCAGAATGAAACTACTTATGTAAAATGATGGCACCTTTTCGAGTACAAAAAGCCGAGGAATCACTCCTCGGCTACCGTAGCATAGAAAGTATCTTACAACTACTGGTTTTGTTTCATTAATTGCTGTTCTGCAATTTCTATAGCACGTTTCACCATGTTACCAGCATCTTTCGCACGAATTCCGCCCCAGCCTTCTTTCTGAACAACATCATAAAAGCCTAGCTCTTTTGCAAGCTCTTCTTTAAATTGATTTGACATGACACCTCTTCGTCTACTCAATGCAGAGTCCCTCCTTATTTTGCTACGGTATAATTAGTATGCAAAATAATATAGCTTTTCATTTGTGGGAATATATGTAACGATACATGAATTATAAAATCACTTCATTATGAGGTTCACCATAAAACGTTAGCTCTACTGTCTCTGTTAAAACATCCGCATAGCTATATGATACACGTTGCAACGCATCTTCTTGCTGATCCAATTGTACAACAAAAACAGAACGGTACGTTTCTGCAAGTACACCTGATTGTTCTACTGTTTTTCTTCTCCCACTATTCGCCTTTAACATCAGTCTCTGTCCAAGATGGTGATCTAATTCGCTTTTAATTTCATCTAAACGTTTTGACATATACTTCGTTACACCTCGCTGTAATTTAGATTGAACACTTAAAACACGATATATCTATCC
The DNA here is from genome assembly GCF_002209985.1 of Bacillus sp. K2I17. NCBI lineage: Bacteria > Bacillati > Bacillota > Bacilli > Caryophanales > Bacillaceae > Bacillus > Bacillus sp. K2I17. The sequence goes on along the minus strand of NZ_NJGF01000045.1, from coordinate 13,247 downwards.
CAATTATTAACCGCAACTCACAGACAATATCATTATAAAAGCATCATGCGTTCAAATAGATATAAGAAATACTATATTGTAAAAGTATCATTATGTAGTCTGCGCGTTCTTGTCTCTTTTTATCCAAGCTGATTTAAATCCTTCCCATACAAAAAAGCAAGATACATATGTACCTTGCTTATTCTTCATAATGTTGAAAGGGTAATCCAGTTCGTAAAATCCCCCTCGTCTCAATCCCGCCAAGTCCCTTTTCGCCGGTAATCGTATTACGTACAACATCCCATACATTTACTCTTTCCATAAATGACGTAAAACTAATTTTACCAACCACATATACAGGATCTAGTGCGTGAATATTAATTCTAGATGGTGAACTAGCAAAGTTAGCACCCGCTCGAATTAATGCTTCAAAGTGTGATTGGCATGCCCCAGCAAAAATAACGAGTTGATCCAATGATGGATATTTTTTTCTCACTTCTCGAACAGCCTGTACAAAATGCCTTGAATGCCTATATGCTGCTAAATCTCCCTTTACCCCTTTTGATTTTGTATATGCATCGTGCCCCGTAATAACTAAAATGTCTGGACGAAAATGATCTATTAAATCTACTACCTTTTCATGCATCTCTGTTTCTTTACAATGAATACCTTGTACAGGAACACCAATTTTATTATATAAGTCTAAGCACTTGCGCAAATATAACGGGTCCCCATCTATATGCAATACACGTCCTGGCATTTGAAAATAATTCACCTCACTTGTATATCCACCCGTTGAAGTGTGTTCATGCCTTTGTTTCATTAATACATAATCTTGTTGAAACAAACGATACGTACGCTCCATCGTTTCTTTCTCACGCTTCGCTCTTTTTTTATGCTCTCGTTGATCTATACTAATTAAATCTTCAAGTGGCGCATCTGCCACCAGTCTAATTTCCTCTCCAAATAATATAGCTATCTCGCCTTTTATTTCTATAATACGAAAAAGGATATCCCTATTATGAGAATATCGTTCCACTAATTCTCCAACATGTAAAGCCATTCTCCTACCTCCAAACTCGTTAGGCCATCTTACCTGTTTTTAAAGTATGAATGTAGGAGAGGAAAGGTGACAAAAGGGACAGTTCAAGTTGAACTGTCCCTTTTCTATTCTTATGACAATTTATGAAGAACTAATGCATTACTTAATGTTGCAAACTCCTCGATAGATAGCGTTTCGCCTCTTCGTTTTGGATCAATTCCCACTTCTGTTAAAATTCGATCCAACAGCTCTTTATCTTTCGGGAAACCATTTAAATTATTTGATAAATTATTCATTAAAGTTTTACGACGCTGTGCAAAACTTGCTCGTACTACTTCAAAGAAGAATGTCTCATCTGTTACTTCTACAACTGGTTTCGGGCGCTTTAGGAGACGAATAATCGCAGAATCAACATTTGGTTGTGGCACAAACACTGTACGTGGTACAGTCATAACTGTTTCCACCTCTGTATAATACTGAATAGCAATGGATAAAGAACCATACTCTTTCGTTCCAGGTTTAGCAGCTAAACGATCTCCAACTTCTTTTTGCATCATAACAACAAATCCACGAACCGGTAATTTCTCTTCCAACAATTTAAATAAAATTGGCGTTGTAATATAGTACGGTAAGTTCGCTACTACCATTACATCTTGCCCTTCCTCAAATTGCTCACTAAACACCTCATGTACATCTGCCTTTAGTACGTCTTTATTTATAACTGTAACGTTGCTATATGGAGCTAACGTCTCATCTAAAATCGGTAATAACCTCTGATCAATTTCAAAAGCTACTACTTTTTTAGCACGCTTCGCTAATTGTTCTGTTAACGCACCGATACCTGGTCCAATTTCAATTGCACCACTTTCTGAACCAATTTCAGCGTGATCGACAATACGATTTAATACATTCGTATCAATTAAAAAATTTTGTCCTAAACTTTTTTTGAATGAAAATCCATACTTTTCAACAATGTCTTTCGTACGATTTGGCGTTGCGATATCCTTCATTTTCTTTCCTCCTGTATGACTTGCTTATAAGCTTCTGCAAAAGATTCTTTTGAAACTTGAAACATTTGTAAACGTTTATGTAACTGTTTTGCGTTTGTATAACCAATCTTTAATAGCTTACCCATTCTTTCTCTGCGACTCTTTGCCATTTCTCCGCCCACTAAGCCTGCATCGACTAAATCGCTCCAACTAATTTCACTTGTGTAAGCTTCCATTTCTTCATGTATATTCTCTAAAGCACGGCGAATTGATTCATTAGAAGCATGTTCAATCCCGACACCCTTTTTCCTTTTGGCAAGTGCTTCTTCCTTCGGTAAAAAAGCATGTTTACATCCAGGCACCTTATCAGAAATAATTTTTCGAATACGCTCTCCAGGATAATCCGGATCTGTGAAAATAATAACGCCCCGTTTTTGCAGCGCTAATTTAACTTGCTCAATAACATGATCACCGATTGCTGAACCGTTCGTTTCAATTGTATCCGCATCAACAGCACGCTTAATCGCAACTGTATCATCTTTACCTTCTACAACGATAATCTCTTTAATTTTCATGCTTGCCTCCACACTCGTTTCGTCTCTACTTAGTAAAACAAAAAAATGACGACTTTTCCATTATTATTTTCCCCATTCTTACATTTTAAAAAATAGAATGTCCAAAACTTTGTTCTCTCTCCTTATTGTAACACTTCCTCATTCGCCCTTATTTTTTCACAAAAATAAAAAAGAATGGGTTCTCCCACTCCTTTTTATTCAACACCAAATAAAGCTTTTGCATTTTTTGTTGTTATTTCTGCTACTTCCTCATAAGAAATTCCTTTTAAATTCGCAATTTCTTCTGCTACGAGTTTTACATAACTCGGTTCATTTCGTTTTCCTCGAAATGGATGTGGTGTTAAATATGGACAATCTGTCTCTATTAACAATTTCTCTAATGGAATCTCCACAGCAACTTCTTTCGGCTTCTTAGCATTTTTAAATGTAACTGGTCCGCCTAATGAAATTAAAAAGTTCATATCAACACATCGCTCTGCTACTTCTACGCTGCCGCTAAAGCAATGCATAATGCCTCCCACTTCAGCTGCATTCTCCTCTTCTAGAATATCAACAATATCTTGAGTTGCATCGCGGTTATGTATAATAATCGGCAATTTCACTTTTTTGGCTAATGCAATTTGTTTACGGAATACTTCCTTCTGTATTTCTTTTGGAGATTTATCCCAATGATAATCTAATCCCATCTCTCCAAGTGCAACGACTTTAGGATGAGAAGCAAGTTCTTCTAACCAAGCTAGATGTTCTTCTGTCATGTCAATTGCATCAACTGGATGCCATCCAACCGCAGCGTAAATAAAATCATAAGTTTCAGCTAATTCAATCGCCTTTTTTATCGTTACTTCATCAAAACCAACAACAACTGTATAGGTAACTCCCGCTTCTTTCATTCGTGCAATAACCTCTTGCAAATCTTCTTCAAATTGCTCTGCATTCAAATGTGAATGTGTATCAAACAACATAATACATAACTCCTTTTATATTGAAATCAAGTTTATTCTAAAAAATAAGCTCTTTAATAACTTAACGATAACAATACTATAATTTTAATGCAAAAATAGAGAGTGTAAAAAGAAAAAAGACGCTTCACACATGTTACACGTGAAACATCTCTTTTCTTGTCTTAATTACTTGATTTTTGTACCATTTGGTAGATTTTGGTCGATTGATGCTAATGACAATACGCCATTCTCTTCACCCGCTAAAATCATACCTTGTGATAATTCACCGCGTAATTTTACAGGTTTTAAGTTTGTTACACAAATAACCTTTTTACCTTTTAGGTCTTCCGGCGAATAGAATTTTGCAATTCCTGAAACAACTTGACGCTTTTCTGTACCTAAATCCAGCTGAATTTTTAACAACTTATCTGCTTTTTTCACAGGTTCAGCTGATAGTACTTCAGCTACGCGTAATTCTACTTTAAAGAAATCATCAATTGTAATTTCTTCTGCTTTCGGTTCTTCTTCTTTTTTCTCTTCTACTTTAGGAGCAGAGCTTTTCATTTGTTCTTTAATGTACCCTACTTCTACTTCCATTTCTAAACGCGGGAAAATCGGGTTTCCTTTTTCTACTTTTGTTCCAGCTGGAATACAGCCAATTGTAGATAGGCTTTCCCAAGATTTATGTGCCTCTTCAGTAAGTCCAAGCTGAGCAAACATCTTACTTGGTGCTACTGTTAGGAACGGCATAAGCATAATACCTGTTTGACGAAGCACCTCTGCTAAGTGAGCCATTACAGAAGCTAATTTTTCACGATCATTCTCATCTTTCGCTAATACCCACGGTTGTGTTTCATCAATATATTTATTTGCACGGCTAACCAATTGCCAAATTGAGCTTAGCGCTACAGAGAATTCCATATTCTCCATTGCCTCTTCTACTTTTTTCAATGTATCTTTTGCAAACGTTACTAACGTTTCATCGAATTCCGTTACATTTTCTTTAAATGCAGGGATTTCTCCGTTAAAGTACTTATCAATCATAGCTACTGTACGATTTAATAAGTTACCTAAGTCATTTGCTAAATCGAAATTAATGCGCTCCACAAATCCTTCTGGTGTGAATACGCCATCAGATCCGAATGGAACTTCACGAAGTAAGTAATAACGTAATGCATCTAATCCGTAACGATCGATTAAAGTAACTGGATCTACTACGTTTCCTTTTGACTTACTCATCTTTCCATCCTTCATTAAAATCCAACCATGAGCAAAGATTTTTTTCGGAAGAGGTAAATCTAATGCCATTAAAATGATTGGCCAATAAATTGTATGGAAACGAACGATTTCTTTTCCAACTAAATGTACATCAGCTGGCCAGAATTTCTTATACATCTCTTCATTTTCTGTTCCATAACCTAATGCTGTAATGTAGTTAGATAATGCGTCAACCCATACGTAAATAACGTGTTTCGGGTTACCTGGAACACGAACTCCCCAGTCAAATGAAGTACGAGAAACAGCTAAATCTTCTAGGCCTGGTTTAATGAAGTTATTAATCATCTCATTCTTACGAGATTCTGGCTGAATGAAATGTGGATTATCTTCATAGAATTTTAATAGTCTGTCGACATATTTACCCATTCTAAAGAAATACGATTCTTCACGAACAAGTTCTACATCATGACCACTATCTGGGCTTTTTCCTCCAACTACTTTTTCACCTTCCATAATTGGATCTACTAATTGATGCTCTGTATAGAATGTCTCATCTTGTACAGAATACCAACCTTCATATTCATCAAGATAAATATCACCTTGATCTACTAGTTGCTTGAAGATTTTTTCAACAACATCTTTATGACGATCTTCAGTTGTACGAATAAAATCATCATAAGAGATATCCATTTTCTCCCAAAGTTCTTTAATTCCTGCAACAATGTTATCCACATATGCTTGTGGTGTAACATTTAATTCTTCTGCTTTCTTTTGGATCTTCTGTCCATGCTCATCAGTTCCTGTTAAATAATGAACATTGTATCCTTGCATACGCTTATATCGTGCCATCGCATCTCCTGCTACTGTTGTATAAGCATGTCCAATGTGTAATTTTCCACTTGGATAATAAATTGGGGTAGTAATATAAAAGGACTTATTTTCCTCTGTCATTGTTTTGGACCTCCCGGATAACCTCATATGTATTTATAAATAGTATATCAAAAACTTATATATAAAGTGAAACTTTAATCTGTGGAGGTTTTGTTCACTCCCGCGGATTATTAGCCCGCACCAATCAGGCTTTTACGAGCAATCCGACTCCAACTTAACTTCTTTGCTCCAGCCAAATTTTAAATTTAGAATCTTACTGCTTGGCAAATAGCGGGATAAAAACGAGTTAATACTTAATATCTTTATCATCTATTGCTCATATTTCAAGAAAATATACAATCCTTACTTACAATCTATAAATTTTTCTGAAAATAAAGTGAAATAATAGTAGAAATTACTCTCATTCTATTATATATAAGAAGTAAGAAATCTATAAATCTTTTTAAAAAATATAGAATTAAAGAATTGACGGAAATGTAAATGATTGGTATCATATGTCCATAGGGTATTTTGTCGAAAAATGACGAATCTAGAAAATAGACTCGAAACTTATAAACTATTTCTTTAGGAGGAAAAGAATTATGAAATCTACTGGTATCGTTCGTAAAGTTGATGAATTAGGTCGTGTAGTAATTCCAATCGAATTACGCCGTACTTTAGGTATTGCAGAAAAGGATGCTCTTGAAATCTACGTTGATGACGAGAAAATCATCTTAAAAAAATATAAGCCAAACATGACTTGCCAAGTAACTGGTGAAGTATCTGATGGTAACCTATCTCTAGCTGAAGGTAAAATTATCTTAAGCAAAGAAGGCGCTGAGCGAATCTTAAACGAACTTCAAGATTATATCGAAACAGCAAAATAAGCTTCTCAATTATGAGAAGCTTATTTTTTATCGACATGATAGATTTGATATACATCGCGTTTCGACAAATCTCGATCTTTAGCGACTGTTTTTATTGCCTCTTTTGAATTCATACCTTTTTCGTTTATATAATGTTCAATATGATCATATACCGAAATAGATTCCCACCATTGTTCTTCTGGGGTAGGTTCTTCCGTTGAACCAGCTACCAAAATACAAAACTCGCCACGAACTTCATTTTGTTTCGTCCACTCAATTGCTTCCTCAACTGTTCCACGAATAAATTCCTCAAATTTTTTCGTTAACTCTCGACATAATACAATTTCTCTATTTCCCAACACTTCTTGCATCGAGATTAAAGTATCATCTAAACGATGGGGCGCTTCATAAAACATCATTGTAGTTTGTACATAACGAAGCTTCTCTAACTCCATTTTTCTTTCTTTTTTATTTCTTTGTAAAAATCCATAGAAATAAAATTGTTTTGTTTCAAGACCTGATGCAATTAATGCTGTAAGGGCTGCATTTGCCCCAGGAAGCGGGATTACATGATACTGTTCTGCTACAGCCTCTACAACAATATCGTAACCTGGATCGGAAATACAAGGCATACCAGCATCACTAACAAGTGCTACAGTCTTTCCTTCGTCTAACTTCCCTAATATTTTCTTACCACTTACTTCCTTATTATGCTCATGGTAACTCATAACGGGGGTTTCAATTTCGAAATAATTACAAAGTTTTTTCGTTTGTCTCGTATCTTCAGCAGCAATTAAATCAGCTTCTTTTAAAATTCGGATTGCACGAAATGTCATATCTTCTAAATTTCCAATAGGAGTTGGTACTAAATATAAAACTCCCTTTTTATTTTGTTGAAAGCTTTTTTGTTGCCACATAGCGTTCTCCTTTTTGCATATATTCTTCTTTTTGTTTTCTATTTAACTGCTTAAAATAATACTCTGCTTGCATAGCTGTACGCTTATCTTCATGAAATTCTATGTATTTTAAAACAACAGGAAGTCTAGCACGCGTATACCTAGCCCCTTTTCCACTATTATGGGTCTGAATCCGCTTCTCTATATGATTTGTATATCCTGCATAATAACTTCCGTCAGAGCACTCTACTACATAAAAACAATGCTTATTCTTCTCCATATAAAATTGAACGAATCTCCTTTGTATATTCATTATTTTCTTCATATACAAAAAGGGGTGGCAATATTTTCAAATCTGCGTTTCCGTCCTTAATCCCTTCAATTAACAATGTATTCGCTTCTTTCCCTGCCTTAGGATAAACAAATCGTACACGCTTTGGTTCAATTTTGTATTTACGCATTAATGTAACAATATCTAGCAAACGACCTGGACGATGTACAAATGCTACTTTCCCGCCTTGCTTTACTAATTGACTACTTGCAGATACAACATCCTCTAATGTACACATAATTTCATGACGAGCTATCGCTAAATGTTCATTCATATTTTTCTCAGAAGTTGCAGGTGTTTGAAAATAAGGGGGATTACATGTAACTACATCATATTGATGACGTCCAAGTTTCTCCGGCATATCTTTCAAATCCCCATGTATTAAGTGAATTCTTTCTTCTAACTTATTGTATTGAACGCTTCTGATTCCCATATCATATAAACGTTCTTGAATTTCTACACCTGTAATGTTTCCCTTTGTTCTTGTACTTAATAAAAGGGGGACAACTGCGTTACCTGTACACAGATCAAGTACATTACCTTTTTGAATCGGCACCCAAGCAAAGTCTGCAAGTAAAACAGCATCTAACGAGAAATTGAATACTGATGGGCTTTGTACAATCTTCATATCTTGCGCTAATAAGTAATCTAAACGTTCATCTTCATATAAATTCATATGTTACTCCTTTTCTTACACTTAACCTACCCTATTTCTTCTTCTACTAATAAAAAAACATATTTCATTCTACTCTCATGTATAAAAAATTACCTTTCCAATTATCATTGGAAAGGTAATTTCACTTTTTATTTAAAAATGACAGGCAGAATAAACAATCTCCCTCTTTACGTACACTTCCATAATGCAGATTACAAATATGAAAACCTTCTTGATATAGCCTTGCTAAATTATCGTAGCCTTCGCCAATATCAGTTGTCTTCGGCTTCACTTCTTTACGTTTTTGAGTTTTTTGTTTTTCCTTAATCTGCACTTCTTCAAAGCGGTGTCGCAAATTTTCATTTTCCATTTTTATATGTTGGTTCTCTTCCAACAACTCTGCAAGATGTTGTTTTAATTCTCCCAACTGTTTGTATAAATGTCCAATTTGCTCTTCCATACTAGAAACCGATGCAAAAATATCTTTTTTCTCCACAAGCACCCACCTCATTAATCTGTGGTTTGACTCGAAACGACCCCTTTATTCACTAACTCATCTAACGTATATTCTACTATCCGTTCCTTGTCTACTAGTTCCACTTGAATTAATCTTTCTAAAATATTTAATCCGATAACACGGCCAGTACCATGCGGGGTTTGTATACGTTGATCTAAATCAGGAAGTTGTTCCTTTGCTGCCTCATATTCATCATTCTCATATTTTAAGCAACACATTAAGCGACCACATAAACCAGAGATTTTTGCAGGATTTAATGATAAATTTTGATCCTTTGCCATCTTAATGGATACAGGTTCAAAATCTCCTAAAAAAGTAGAACAACAAAGCATACGACCACACGGACCAATACCACCAAGCATCTTCGCTTCATCACGAACACCAATTTGTCTTAGTTCAATTCTTGTCCTAAAAATTGCCGCTAAGTCCTTCACTAGTTCGCGGAAATCAATCCGACCATCCGCAGTAAAGTAGAAAATAATCTTATTGCGATCGAACGTATACTCTACATCTACAAGTTTCATATCAAGATTATGCTCTACTACCTTTTGCTGACAAACTTGATATGCTTCTTTCGCAGCATGTTTGTTCTCTTCAACAATGGTACGATCATTTTCATTTGCAATACGAATAACCTTTTTTAGCGGTAATACAACGTCGTTTTCATCAACTTGCTTTTTGGTAATAACTACTTTTCCGTACTCAATACCTCTTACTGTTTCTACAATTACAAACTCATTTTCAGAGATATCGAACTGATTCGGATCGAAGTAATACACCTTTCCGGCCTTCTTAAAGCGAACACCTACTACATCATACAAAACGGTCATCCCTCCTGCAACCGCAACACTAACTGTTCGAACACAAGCTGCGCATTTACATTAGCGTTGATTCTATTTTTTGCCTCTAATATATTAAAGAGAGCTGATACAATGCGCTTCTGAGCATAGGAGAAAGATTCAAACATCTCTTTCTGCTCATGAAAAACAAGACGATCTTCTTCTCCAAGTTGAACATATAATAAATCCTTATAAATAAGGAGCAACATATCTAAACCTTGCTGTAATTGTTCTTTCTCTCTAAAGTGTTTCCCCCATTTTTCTTGTACAAAAAAAATAGAGGCTTTATCCTTTTCGAGCGCTTCACATAATTTTATCACTAAAGCTCGTGCTTGTGCAAACCATTCATCACTACATAAAGCTAAAGCTTCATCAAAACTATTCGTGAGTTGCGCAGCAAGTGTCGATAAAGATGCCGTAATACCTTCATCCTGTAATCTTCTAATTAAAGATTCCGTAGGTAACGGTCTAAATGTAACAACTTGACAGCGAGATAAAATCGTATTTAAAATTTGATGACTTTGTTCAGTAAGTAAAATAGCTGTTGTATCACTACTTGGTTCTTCTAAAAATTTTAAAAGTGTATTCGCTGCATTTGCTGTCATACGATCTGCGTGCTCAATAATATATACTTTTTTATTTGCTTCTAATCCTGTTTTTGAAAACTCTTCTTGTAAATCATGAATTTGCTGCTTCTTAATAGATAATCCGTCTGGTTTTACAATATGTAAGTTAGGGTGGTTACCTGAATCAATTCGCTTACAATTTGTACATATGTGACAAGGCTCTACCCCATTCCGCCCAGAACAGAGGAAACTCTTTGCCATTTGAATTGCCGTTGCAAACTTTCCAGTCCCTTTCCCTCCCTCTAACAAGTAAGCGTGGGATATACGCTCTTTTGCAATGCTATTCATCAACATTTTTACACCGATGGGTTGTATAGCAGAAAGCTGCTCCCACGTCTTCGTCATAATGCATACCTCACTTATTTCATTCTTTCCTTCTATTATAACAATTTATCTTCTATAATCTGAACAACTTCTTCTATAAGTTTTTCCATTGGTTGATCAGCATTTACCAATACAATACGATCTGAGAAACGTTCTACAACTTGTAAATATCCTTCACGGACACGTTTATGGAAAGAGATATCTTCCATATCTAATCGATTCACTTCACGTCCTGCATCTTTTTCAATGCGAGCTAAACCAATCTCTGGTTCAATGTCTAGGTAAATCGTTAAACTAGGCATACAGTCCTCTGTTGCGAAACGATTTATTTCAAATACTTTATCCATACCTAATCCTCTTGCATATCCTTGATACGCTAAAGAGCTATCTATAAAACGATCACATAATACAAGGTAGTCCTCGTTAAGTGCCGGCATAACCTTTTCCACCAAATGTTGTCTACGTGCAGCAGCATACAGAAGCGCCTCTGTACGTGCCTCCATCATCGTATATTCTTGTTTATGTAAAATTGTTCTAATATCCTCTGAAATTGCAATGCCACCTGGTTCTCTCGTCGCCATTACCTTTTGTTCTTTTTGTTCAAAGTACGGCAATAAACTTTTAATTAACGTTGTTTTACCCGAACCTTCTGGACCTTCAATTGTTACAAATAATCCCTTCATTCTAAAACCTACTTTCTATATCATACACTTTCATATATTTCGTGCTACCTTGAAAACGAGCGCCTGATTGCTCTAAATACATAATTTGCTCTTTATGTTCTGAAGTAATTCTTTCTCCATACATAATCAATGGAATTCCAGGTGGGTACGGAATTACCATTTCTGCCGCTATCATCCCAACTGCTTCTTCTACAGATACTACTTTTGTTTCATATCCTTCCAGTTGTTTATATGTATACGGTAAAGGAGAAAATTCTCCTTTATAAGTATAACGAATAGATTCCTTCTTGTCTTTCACCTCATAATATTGCAATGCCTCTCGGATCATCTCTATAGCCTTCATATACCCCTTATTTACTTGCAAGGGCAAAATAAATAGGACATTATATGGATCCGCCATTTCTGTATATATACCGACCTTTTCAAATACAGACTGTAATTCGTATCCTGATAACTGACAACGTGTCTGTACAGTAACCTTTAACTCGTCTTGTAATGGATATTGTAAAATAGCTATTTGTGGAATAGAACACAATTCGTCTTTAAATCCCCGTAAAAACTCGACAATTTCATCATGTCCCTTTTCTTTTATACGTGCTATTGTAAAGCGTGCAATATCAAGAGAAGTCATAATTGGATACGATGGACTACTAGATTGTAGCATACTTAAATAGGTAGAAACTTTTTCTTCTTTCACTAAGCGACTATTTATATGTAAATAGGACCCCATTGTCATCGCGGGTAATGTTTTATGTGCAGAATGAACTACAATATCTGCACCATATGCTAATGCTGACTTTGGAAATGCTCCCCCTAAACAAAAATGGGCTCCATGTGCTTCATCTACTAAAACAGGGATTTTATGTGCATGTGCATAAGCGATGCTTGCCTCTAGATCCATCCCCATACCATAATAATTAGGATGCGTTAAAATGAGTGCTTTAGCATTTGGATATTTTTCAATTGCTTCCTTAATAATTTCATCATGAATTCCCACTGGTACATTATAAGCTTCATCAATCCATGGATCTAAAAAAATTGGATTTGCGCCCGCTAATTTTAAACCATTAATAATTGATTTATGACAATTTCTTTGTACAAGAACAATATCATGTTCTCCACAACAAGACAAAATCATTGCTAGGTTCCCTACCGTTGAACCATTAATTAAAAAATAACTTTTGTTCACTCCATATACATCAGCTAATAACTGTTGTGCCTCATCTATACATTCAAACGGACTATGTAAATCATCTAACCCTGACAACTCAGTTACATCGATAGATAGTATATCTTTAAACTCCCCTACAGCTTCCTGAGGGAAGTTTAAACCATTTTTATGACCTGGAACATGAAAGGATAACGGCTCTCTTTCTTTAAACCCTGTTAATGCCTCATATAAAGGTATGCGATTTTGATTCATTTATATCTCTTCCTTATTAGTTCATTCTTCCTCTATTATACAGAACAAAAAAAATAATAGGCATATGCCTATTTAAAAATATGATACTTCTAATTTCCGAAGCTGTTTTAAATAATATATATACTTCGGATCATTTGTCTCCGTATTCACCATATCCTTTTCACATTCATAACATATTAAATTATTATAAACATATATCCCTTCTTTTCTTTCTGTCTCACAAACAATACAAACTTCATTTTGTGCTTTCATAACCTTCCCTCCCTATTTAAATGGACATATTTTATACTTCTATTTCTTAACAATTTACAGAAAAATATACATCCATCTCTTATATAATATGATTAACCCTTGGGCAACGTGTTTGTATTACCATTACTTCTTTTTTCGTACTGTTTGAAAACAGAAAAAAACACAAGTCAAAAGACTTGTGTTTTTAGTTGCTTGGCGACGTCCTACTCTCACAGGGACAA
>NZ_NJGF01000044.1:0-32206 GCF_002209985.1 Bacillus sp. K2I17 | reverse complement strand
AGTCCTGAAAAGTTAGACTCAGAAGAACAAAAAAAATATCAGAAAAACAGTGAAGAAATTGGACCACTTAGACAGAAAATTACTTCGGAATTTAGATTAACTAAAAAGGAAGCACAGAAATATGTTGATTTTCCAATTAAGACCCCAAGTTATGTGGTAAAAGGGTTTAAATTAACTGGAGAAGGTGTTACAACACCGAAGACTACTGGAAAAATGAATCCCGATTTTATTTATGAATATCAAAATCAAAGTAAAGATAATGTATATATTGTGCACCAATCTGCAGTTACTGATGAGGGGAAAAAATTCTCGAACAAAAGAGCGGAGTATAATGAAAAGGTAACAAATTATGAATTAGAAGGTACAAAAATAACCTTAGTTGAAAGTCTCGATACAGAGGAAAACTATAAAGTAATGCAAATGATTGTTCCTGCAAAAGGAAAGAATAGCGCTTATCAAGTCTTAATTCTTGCAGGTGATTTAAGTAAAGAAGAAACAGAGAAAATTATGCTGTCCTTTCTAAAATAAAAATAGAGTCTCAGAATTCCGTTTAAATAGACTAAACTAAGAAGAGGGTATTATGTTTAATTTATGAGCATATATCCTCTTTTTCTTATACATATTAGATTAGTAATACAGATATTGAAAATCATGATAATGATACACGTAGTTATATATAACTGAAGCAACTCCTTTATAAAAAAGTACCCACTTTCTTGTCTAAAAAGTATCCATTTTCATGTCTTTGTACAATTTCCAAGATAGGAGAGGGGTTTAACATAAATCTATCCAAGTGTTCGTTAAATTCCTATTTAATGAATAGTTGACAAAAGAAAAATAGGCCTACTATACCGACCTTAAATTAGGGTAATATTTAACACATGAAACCACTATAAAATAAGGGTGATTATGTTGAAATCAGTAACTTTTATCAATAGCATCAACTACTTTTTATTGTAACAGGAAAAATAAAGGAAGAAATGCTTAAAATGCAAAGAAAGCGTTCATTAAGCAAGTGTAAAAAATCTATTTCCTCACATTAGTTATTCTATTAATGACGCAGATACATTAACTTTAACTTTAGAAACAAGTATCCCAGGATTAATTTTAAAAACAGAAGATGGCTTGAAAGGGATTAATACAACTGTAAAAAGGAAGATCATAGATATCATGTTAGCGGGACATTTAGACGCAAATGGTGAACCACAAGCGTCTGAAATATCAAACGCAACCTTTGAAGAGGCTAGAGGTATTCGATGTGAAGCTTCAAAGCCTAATTGGGAAGAAGGCGACAGTGGACATTTGAAAACCGGAGAAGGGTTTCAACCAGTAGTTGTTGGGAAAACAACTACACAAAAAACAAAGTTCCATATTATTGGAACTAACAAATCCGAGACAATAACACAAATAGAATTAATGTTTTACCTTAAGGATAATAAGGATGAAATAAAATATAAATAAGGGCGTTTACTTAACGTCCTTATTTTCTATTATTATATAAAAGGGTTGTTTTTATTTCTCAATTAATATCTTAATGTTTTAATAATACATTTTTATGCACTTATTGTATAAATCATTAATCTAATTTCTATATTAATCTAATTTAAACAAATATAGGAGAAAGGAATATTAATAAATATACAAAAAATGAAAAATATGTAGAATGCTGTCTGATTATCTATGTTTTTTTCTCCGTATATTCCAATTAATCTATTAGGTGAGAAGTATAAATTCTTACAAAAGATTATAGGAGGAGAAATTTATGAAGAAACTTATTATTGGTTCATTAACGTTAGGTGTCATGCTAGGATCGGGTGGTAGTCTTGCTTCTGCAGATGAAATTGGTAGTGTTTCTCAAAAGGGAAATACAATACAATCTATATCAGCTTCCACTACTAAATCAATAACTGCGAGCCAATTTAATAAAGTCTATGCAGAAATGAAAAAACATGAAGGTAAACCATATAAATATGGTGGAAATAGTCCTAAAACTGGATTTGATTGTTCGGGATTAATGCAATGGGGATATGGAACACAAGGGATTAAATTACCACGTACATCACAAGATCAATACAATCAAACAACACGTGTTGATAGAAAGGCACTTCAACAAGGAGATTTAGTTTTCTTTAAAGGAACGGTTCCGGGCAAATCAGGTATTACTCATGTTGGTATGTATATTGGTAATAACAAGTTTTACAATGCTAGTAATTCCGGAGTAGGTGAAGCTAGCTTAAATAGTACATATTGGAGTAAATATATTGCAGGATATGGTCGAGTTAAATAAAAAATGTATTATAAGGTTCCAGAAAAAGAACTGAAGTCAAAATTGACTTCAGTTCTTTTTGATTAATTAATGTCCTCGGACAACAAAAGTACTAATCACTCGGCCATTGTAAGTTACCTCATATTTATTTCCCTCTGTGATTGGCATAGAGAAAACAACTGGAGAAGATAACCCCTTTGTAGTAACATTTGTCGTACCAATAACTTTATTAAATTCATATTGTTTAATAGTATATGTTACTCCTCTATCTCCTACCATAGAAAAAGAACCTGTCATATAAGCGGGTACATCAGTTCCATTTTCATAATCTCTACCAGCAACCTTAACCTTTTGAATCTTCGCATCATTAATTGCAGCTTCTGCTTTTGTTAAACTTAATTCTGGAAAAGACAAAGTTGTTATACCTAAAGTTCCCAAAAGAATAGTACTAGATAAAATTATTTTTTTGAACATTTTAAATCCCCCTAATATTAGTATTTTACTAACGTTTAAACATTAACATATTCTGTTAAAATATTACATAATCAGAATTTGATAAATAAATATCTGATTATTCATATAATTAAAAAATCTTATTACATAATAAATGAAAAAGGCAGCCAAAAATATCTATCTTTTTTGAAGGCATTCAATTTAAGCTCAAAAAATCTATAGCAAAAACTTATACCAGGTGGACGAAGGGAGAAATATAGGTGTCAAGAAACCATAAAGTTTGCAAGAATTACCATGTCGTAACGAAATTCTTGTGGAAATTTCAATTGTGGGTACTTATAGGGGAATCACCACATCACCATCGACTTAAGAAAAGTAAACGCACCCAAAATGAAAAAACAGCTGACTTCTTACTTAAAGTAACTAACTGTAGAGAAAGAAAATTTTCATTTTGGGGGCACTTCAAAATGTTAGCTTGATGGGCATGGGGTACCGCCCACATTTTAACGAAAATATATGCTAAGCAAATTTTGAAACAAAAAAGCCGATTTTTACCCAGTTAAGAGTACATCGGCTCGTTAATATTTAGCAGTAATTTCGTACTGTGTGCATAAAAATCTTTCTGTTATCGCTCCCTCAGATAGAATCCAGCTTCACTTAGTTTTCTACCAATAATTTGAAAAAATAAGTTTATCTGCTTGATAATTAACTTTAAATGATTTATATTTGTATTAAATGATAGTATTATCTATCAAAAATGACTTTATATAGAGAAAGGTGTGATTGAAATTGTTAAACGCCTCATTGGTGGAAAGTCTTTAGGTGCAGCAGCATTGAAAAGATTGGGAAGGAATGAGTGAGTTTTCACAATAAAGAACGCTATAACTTTATGTAGTGCTTGATACCCTTGGATTGAATTATTTGGTAAAAACATCGAAACGCATTGAAATATATTCTCGTATAGTAACTAAATTAATTTTAAGAGGTAAATAATGAATTGAAAAATCTATTAGTTGTTATCGTGTCTTGATGAAAGACGTAAAAATAGACAAGAGAAAATCCTGAAAAACCTGTTCACAAAGTATGGTATGAAGGCAAGCTAGTGAGGGGAATTCAAAAATTATTGGATAAAAGCGAGGTAAATAATATGACTTTTGAAGAAAAATTACAAGCATATGCAGAACTTACAGTGAAAATTGGTGTCAATATTCAACCAGGGCAATACTTATTAGTCAATACATCAGTGGATGCATTGGATTTCGTCCGTTTAGTTGTGAAAGAGGCCTATAAGGCTGGGGCAGGGCGTGTTCATGTTAATTTTTCTGATGAGGAAATGGATCGTGCTTACTTTGATCATGCCTCAGATGAGGAATTTAATCGTTTCCCAGAGTGGATAGTCAAAATGAATGATGAGCTAATCGAACGTAAAGGTGCATTATTAATAATAGATGCTACAGATCCTGATAAATTTACAGGTATTTCAGCTGATCGTCTAGCTATCTATCAAAAGGTATCGGGAGCTGCTCTAGGAAACAATCGCAACGCCGTAATGAAGGATTTAATAGCTTGGTCGATGATAGCAGTTCCTTCATCAAAGTGGGCATCAAAGGTGTTTTCGAATTTAGCATCTGAGGAGCAAGTACCAGCATTATGGGAGGTTATTTTTAAAGCTGTTCGTATCGGTGAAGGCAATGCTGTTGAAAAATGGCGTGAACATGTAACACATTTAGAATCTCGTGCGGTCCTACTGAACAATAAAAAATATGCGAAGCTTCACTATACATCACAAGGTACTGATTTAACAATTGCATTAGCACCAGAGCATAAATGGATTACTGGAGGTGGTAAAACGCCAGATGATACTATCTTTATGGCCAATATACCGACGGAAGAGGTTTATACGTTACCGATGAAACAAGGTGTAAATGGCTATGTAAGCAATACAAAACCATTAGTTTACCAAGGGAATATTATCGACGGCTTTAAACTGACATTTGAAGAAGGAAAAATTATTAAAGCTGAAGCACAGAGAGGACATGATTTATTACAGGAGCTTATTAATGTGGATGAAGGCTCTTGCTATTTAGGTGAGATAGCACTTGTACCACATGAATCGCCAATTTCAGCATCGGGGATTTTATATTTTAATACATTGTTTGATGAAAATGCATCGAACCATTTAGCGATTGGTAAAGCTTATCCAACTTGCTTAGAGGATGGAAGGGATTTAGAAAACGATCAACTTGAAACGTTAGGTGCAAATATTTCAGTAATACATGAGGACTTTATGATTGGCAACAGTGAGATGGACATCGATGGCATTTTACCAGATGGAACTGTAGAGCCAATTTTCTGTAAAGGTAGCTGGGCATTTTAAGTTTTTAATTTGAAGAAAGGAGTATAAGAAACGATTATTAAGCATAATTGGTGCAACTATATAGGTGTTTCATCTGTTTTTGCTTAGATTGAAAATTACCTCTTTAATTAAAAGTAAAATGCATTCAAAGGAGATAGGCCAATGAATTTCTGGGAAATCGTTTTGATAGTTGTGAATTTTAGTCTATTGAGTTGGATACTGTTAGTAGGCAGAGAAACGAAAAAGTGGTCTAAATTAGCTACTTTGGTTGCTGTTGTAATGGTTACAGTTCAGCTATTGGTAGAAGATTTTAGATGGCAGATGATTCCGGCATATGTATCCCCAGTTATCTTGATTTTATGCTATTTATTAGCTGGGCGGAAAAAGGGCTTTAGAAGCCGGGGTATATTCATAGTTAAAACTTTGTTGTTGTGCATCTATTTGTCTGTAGCAGTTGCGCTACCCTTACTTATGCCAGTATTTTCATTTGAAGAACCAACTGGCCCACATAGGGTCGGTACGAAGCTATATCATTGGGTTGATCATCAAAGAAATGAACCATATTCGCAAAATCCAACTGATCGACGCGAACTGATGGTGCAAATTTGGTATCCTGCAGCTGAAAAAAGCAAGGGGAATCAAGAACCTTATATTCGTAACATAAATGAGCTCTCCAAGGGATTGGAAAAAACATTGTCCATTCCTGCATTTGCATTCAGCCACTTAGAATTGGTAAAATCTCATTCGTTTATGGATTTACAACTCTCAGACTCAGAGAATCATTATCCCATATTACTTTTCTCTCATGGTTTTAATGGTTTTCGTAATCAAAACACGTTTGAAGTTGAGGAGTTGGCTAGTCAAGGCTATATTGTTCTAAGTATCGATCATACCTTTGATACTGCAGCTACCGTCTTTCCAGATGGTCGAGTTGCTTACGTACAGCCCTTCAATTTAACTGATGACGAAGGGGATAGCCACATAAAATTATGGGAGGAAGATGTCACCTTTGTGCTTAATCAGATAGAGAAACTTAACCAAAACGATGAGACCGGCTTCTTTACAGGAAGGCTTGATACCTCACGAATTGGAATGTTTGGGCACTCTTACGGTGGAGCTACCGCAGCACAAATACTTGCAAAAGATTCTCGTGTCAAAGCAGCTATCAATATGGATGGCGCTTTGTATGGGGAAATTTTACCTGAAAGTGGGATAGGAAAACCATTTCTGCTCATGAGTGCAGAAGAGCCTGATGAAGCAGATCCCTATAAAGTGAGGGAGCGATATGAACGTGGGTTAGCTGGCGGTGGTATGTCAATGGTCATTCCTCATACAGATCATACAAGCTTTACTGATTTACATTTGTTCTCCCCACTGTTGCAGAGCCCAGGCGAAAATCCAAAGGAAGTTCATCGCATTATCAATGAATTCAGCCTGGCATTTTTTGACCAGTATGTAAAACAGAAGGATGACGAATCAACCCTTAAAAGGCTGATGACCAAATATCCGGAAGTGAATTTTAAAGTAAACCGATAACTTTATGCAGAAAGTACCTTAATTATGAAAAAAATGCTGAAAAAATTAGCAAGAAGGATAACCATATTAGTGAAAAAAATAAAAATATCACAAGGGAACATCGTGAAGAATAGCTAAAAAACCCCAGCTAATGTGATCATTTTCTCTACTAAGAAAGCGACTCGTACCATTTCCTTTGGCTTTTGTATTTATTACATCAAATAATTAATTTCTTCATCGTCATCTAAATAATGAAATGCTAAAAATGAAACATTCAAAGTACTATCAGTTTCAGTAATATAATTTTTTTGGAAAAGCTAAATTCAGCAGCTGGACACTTTGTTTGAGATTGTTTATCATAATATCAAATGATATATTTATCTATCAAAAAATGATGAATTTATATATAAAAAGGGAGAGATTGACGATGAAGAAAGACTTATCAACGTTAAAGGAAGCGAGATTTAACGCAATTCTTGATTCGGCTACCATATTGCTTGTTGAAAATCCTACTGCTTCGATGAATGAAATTGCGGAATATGCGGGAATTGGCATTGCTACACTCCATCGCTACGTCGAAAGCAGAGAGAAATTGATGCTGTTCTTGGGCCATCGGGCTATACAACTGGTAAGTGATACCGTAAACCAGATCCCACTGGATGAGGAAAGAAGCGAAAACTATATTCCAGAACTCATTGAGGCATTAATCCCTTTAGGTGACAAAATCTATTTTCTAGGTCATGATGCATCTGTATTTAACAACAAAGAATTAGGTGAAGCCGAAGAGAAGCTGAGGGAACCTATACGACGCGTTATTGAGTTGTTACAACAAAGAGGTTACTTTCAGCAAACGGTTAGCAGCGAATGGATTTTGAATACGCTTTATGCCCTACTTTTCCATACCTGGGAACAGGTACATGAAGGAAATGTGGCTAAAAAATCTGCTGCAGAGCTTGTTTTAAATACATTTTATTATGGTTTCAAAGCTAAGGATGAGTTAAGAAGGGAGTGAACTGATACAAATCCATGATAATTAATATCAATAATATATAAAGCGAAAAGGAGTACTGGGAAATGAATCAAATCTCTATTGTAAAGGCTGTTCATCAATCCATGGTTGGCGCCCAGCTAAATGTAATGGCATTGGAATACATGGCGTTTTCACTTGCAGGATCTGAGGAGAAGAACACAGTCGAAGGGACTTTTTGTAAGCTTTGGCGGCAGGGGAACAACCGTTTTAGTCAT
This sequence comes from Bacillus sp. K2I17, assembly GCF_002209985.1. Lineage (NCBI taxonomy): Bacteria > Bacillati > Bacillota > Bacilli > Caryophanales > Bacillaceae > Bacillus > Bacillus sp. K2I17. The sequence continues at coordinate 24,371 of NZ_NJGF01000044.1, read as the reverse complement.
AAATACGCTTATGAAGCTCAAATGGACGGAAAAACTTTAGGGATGATTACTTGCTATCCCGTCCCCATTTTAAATCGTCTTGCTTGGCCCACTTTTAAACAGCTACTTTCATTCCGAAAGTTGGGTTTTGTTTTTTATAACATTCTGAATATCAAAATGCTTTATTCCATGATTACCTTGAAGGAGGGAGAAGATGACGAGTTTCACATCGGAACAATCGCCTTATTGCCCGAAAGTCGAGGAATGGGGATAGGTACCAGACTACTTGAGTTTGCCGAGGAACAGGCTTCCCTGCAAGGCTTTGCCAAATGCTCTCTAACGGTAAAGAAAGAGAACCAACTTGCCATTAAATTGTTAGGCTACCAGATTACAAGTGAAATCAATAAACCAAAGTTATCCTTGTACAGAATGGTCAAAAACATAGGAACTTACAACCTTTTATAAAAAAGTTGTAACGTATTAGGGCAGTACTAATGGTACCGCCACATCGTTATCAAGCCAAGATTAAAAATTTTTAGTTAAAAAGACAACAATATTATGTAAGATATGTATACTCCATACAATCCAAAATGCTGAAACTTTAGTATGTCCATTTTCTTTTTTCTGTGTATAATTCCAATAAGAGTATGCAAATACCCATCCCATAATTCCGGCATGTAACATATAAGTATAGCCAAAACTGTGGCTCAATCCAAATATACAAGCTGAAATAAAGATAATTGATTTATTGTGTTTTTCCATACCGGGAATTAATCTTAAAATCCAAAATACAAACATTTGATATAGAGCTGTTTCTAATAAAGGTGCAATGACTATACCATCGACTATTTGAACTGATAAATCTTCATCTTCAATAGGGTTTTTTTGTATACTTCCCGGTAGAAAGCTAGTTGGCATTGGTAACAAGAAAGATGCAAAAGTCATGACTAGTATAAACCATGGTACTTTTGAATGATATAAATAATGTTGTATCTTCTGAATCATTGTTATATTCTCCTATTGTACATTTACAAATATACGGTCTGTTAATTTTTAGAATAATAGAATTCAAAATTAAATATTTTATTATAATTACTTCTATCTTATACGTGCAGATTTTTTACATACCTCAACTGTGCCAAAACCAAGAATCTATACTTTCTCTTTATCTGCTAGATTATTTGTTATCGTATCTAAAACAGTTTGTGTTGTTGCAGCTGCATTCTTTTGTGTAAGTTCTGCTTTTTCTGCTACTACTTTTGTTAGTTCTTTCTTATTCAGTTTTTGCAACTCTTCATATGTAATTAGGTGAGTGTGAACTACCCGCCACTTAACGTCCTAATGGATTGTTTGAAGTGGGGGCTTCTTTTTGATAGCTAACGAATTCGTCCTAAGACAATCGAGCTAACTCCCTCGTTCCAAGGGTTATTTTATTGCTATCTATGCTAACGCTAATAGGCGTATTGCTTCATTTTTGATATTGATAGCTGCGTTATAATCTCTATCGAGATTTACACCACATATACAAGAATATACTCGCTCAGACAATGACATATTTTTCACATTTCCACAACGGCTACATGTTTTTGTGGAAGGAAACCATAAAGGCTTATGTTTTAGTTTCAAATGATAATACAATACTAGAAGTTAATAGTGGAAAAAGTAAAAATAATATTAAAGTAAATAAAGATGACACATATCAAGTTAAAATTATAACAGAAGAACATGAGGGGGAATTTAGAATATCATGGAAAAAAGAAAAATAGCTAATTTAATAAAAAGACACTTTATAAAGTGTCTTTTTATACGTTGACATACTATGAAAGAAAATGTAGTGATTAATCAAAATATGTTGGATGCTTCTTGGTTGGTTTTATTATAACATTGATATCAATAATTTTAAATGTGATTTTACATATATATAGATTATTTTATATTTATGCATGCCGCTCGTCATCTTCTTTTCGTTTTCATATTTTGTTATTCTGATTTGCAATAACGATAATGAGTTAGTAAATTAGAATCAAGTAAAGAATATAAAAAGAACCATGGGAAATAATATTAATTGTAGGCACTCCTTAAAGGAGGATACGATGGATCTTTTGATTAGAGAATTAGAAGTAAATGATTTAGACAATTCACTTGAGATTGATGATAGTTTTATAGTGGGTTCTCGGTTCATTCTTTCTCTTTCAAAAGTAAATAAAAGGATAGAATATACAGTAGAAGACGTTCCAAGTTATTAGAAAAGCTATTTACACAATCAATATGATGATGAACTGGTATGCAAAGAATATATAAATATATAAAACTAAATAATTATTCAAAAAAACTGTGCATAAAAACCTGCATTATAACAAGTTCTTAGCACAGTTTTTTTATTTTATGCCTTTCATTAAAACTTGAATCCTTGGGGCCATAAAATATAAAATTACACTTAAAATGATTGATAGACCACCAATGGCACCGAAATAAATAATTTCTGTTTCAGGATTATATAATCGAACTATTTGAGCATTTATAGCTTGTGCAGCTGCACTAGTTAAGAACCACAGACTCATTGTTTGAGCAGAGAAGGCAGCTGGTGCTAGTTTGGTTGTAATTGATAGACCTACAGGTGATAAACAAAGTTCCCCGATTACTACTAATAGGAAGCTAATCGCTAACCACATAGGGCTTACAAGGGATTCTGTACCATGGATATATGCAGGGATAATCATAACTAAGAAGGATAAACCAGCAAATAGTAAACCAATAGCAAATTTATTAGCTGTACTTGGTTGACGTGAATTAAGCTTTATCCATAACCAAGCAAATACTGGTGCTAACAAAACAATATAAATAGGGTTTAATGATTGAAACCATGAAGATTGAAGTTCAATCCCGGCCAATTTTAATTGAGTACGCTGATCAGCATATGAAGCTAATATGATAGCTCCTTGTTCTTGAATAGCCCAAAACATTGTAGCAGCTATAAATAATGGTATGTAAGCAATTAAACGAGACTTTTCAATTTTTGTCGTTTTCGGACTACGATACATAAAAATAAAGTAACCAGTTGGAATGAGAATACCTAAGATACTTACTAATAAAGTGAATCGATTAATAGTTAAAATACCTGTTGGTATCGTTAAAATACAAAATAGTGCTATAGCTATTGTACCAATACTAAACTGTGTAATAACTTTTTTTCTTTCGATGTCTGTTAAAGGATTTGGTACTTGTGTTCCTGCTAAACCAAGGTTTTTCTTTTTTGTAAGAACAAAAATAATTAAGCCCAATAGCATACCAATTGCAGCAACACCAAAACCTAGGTGGAAGTTATACTTTTGACCAAGTGTTCCTATAATAAAAGGAGATAAAAGAGCTCCTAAATTAATACCCATATAGAAAATACTGAAACCTGAGTCACGTCGAGTATCTGTTTCACTATATAAATCACCAACAATGCTAGATACATTAGGTTTTAATAAACCTGTACCAAGTACTAAAAACACCATAGATATGAATAAAGTGCTTATAGTTCCTGGTAGTGCTAAAATCAGGTGACCTATCATAATTAAAACTCCACCCCAAAAAATCGTTCTACTTGAACCTAATAGACGATCTGCAATCCAGCCACCAATAATACCAGACATGTAAACGAGAGATCCATAGATGGCCATAATTGACGCTGCGGTCGCATGATCCATCCCTAAACCACCTTGTGAGATTGAATAATACATATAGTAAAGTAATATTGCTCTCATCCCATAGTAAGAGAATCGCTCCCAAAACTCTGTAAAGAATAGGGTAAACAGCCCTTTAGGGTGTCCGAAAAAACCGCTTTGCGGAACAGTACGAATAATATCGCTTTTACTAAGCTTCTCCATATGAATACACTCCTTATATTTAAATATAATAATACTAGATTAGTATAAACCAATAATTAGAAAATTAAAATAAAAATTTACTTAGTTAATTATTAGAATTTTTATAAAAAACAATTTTTGTGTTGCTTTTAATTTGGATTTTAATTATATTATTTAATATAGATATATCGATTGAAGTTAATGATAGTGTATAAATATTAATACAAACTGTAGGAGGATTTATATATTGTTAATGAAAGAAGTTTCTATAGAAGATATTTATCAGGAAATATTAGATGGAAAAAGACATAGATTTCCTCCAAATACATGGAAAGAAGATATAGATAATAAAATGGCACGGAGGGTAGTAACATATTTGCTTGACAGTATTTTAAAATGGAATAAGGAAGACATAAGAAAAAAATGGAACACAAAATTACTTGTAAAGTATAGGCTACGGGGATTACTCAAACATAGGTATGAAAATAGCCCTTATAAAGCAATTAATGATTTGTATCCAAATCAGTTCAAAGAATGGGAATTTGGTATGACGCCTTTAAATTTTTGGACTAAAGAAAAAGCATTAACAATTTTGAAATGGATTATTGAGGAAAAAGAGGGTCTTTCACAAGAAAAGCTCGTAGGATTATACGGGAAGAAATGGTTGGAAAAAAATAAGCTTGGTGCACCTCTGGCTATGTATTGGAATAGTAGCCCGTATGCAATGATTAATGATCTTTATCCAAGACGTTTTAAAGAATGGGAATTTGGTATGACCCCTAATAACTTCTGGACTAAAGAAAAAGCATTAGAAGCATTGAAATGGACCATTGAAGAAAAAGAGAGATTAACCTCTAAACAATTGCTTGATTTATACAATATAAAATGGTTAAAGACCCATGGATTAGCATCGGCATGTCAAATGATTTGGGGGAATAGTCCGTTTAGAATGATTAATGATTTGTATAGAGACCGTTTTAAAGAATGGGAATTTAAAGTTACTCCTGTTGGATATTGGTCTAAACGTAAAGCATTAGAGGCGTTAAGGTGGACTATTGAAGAAAAAGAAAAATTGGATGAAAAACAGCTATTAAAAGTATTTAATCAAAAATGGCTAATAAAACAAAAATTATGGACACCGTTAAAACGCTATTGGAAAGGAAGTCCATATGAAATGCTTATTGCTCTATATCCAAATCGTTTCTCAAAAAATATGTTAAAAGGATATATTTAAAAATAATGTTTAAATTCATAATTATTGAGAAAGTTTATGATATAACATTCGGTTATTAATTTGGAGGAAGACACCTTAAAGGTGTCTTTTTTATGTATAAAAAAGTAAAATATCACTTTGTGTAAAAAATTTCAAAATACTAGAGGGATTTCTATTCATAATTAAATAAAATCATTCATTAATTGTTCTATCTCTTTTCCTATTAGAACCAAATTTTTGCTAATCGAGATACTGTAGAGGTGGTGATGGCACACTTCAACCTTGCTCGTCAGCGATATCAGAAATGGATTTTGCCTTTGGTAGAAAAAATCCCACTACACTGACGTTAGTCAGCTGGCCCCTTTAGGGATGGGAGTTTCAGGTATATCTTGAATTAGCAGCAGATATTAAATGGGTAATTTCAGAAATTTAGAAAACTATTTTGATAGATGTTCCTCAAGGTATACTTGTTCTATTAGGTACAATTGCCTTATATAATTTCATAAAAGAAATATAGAAAAAAGACGCATCAATTTCAATGCGTCTTTTTGTAATCTACATAACTCTAAAATTTTTTTATTCTATTAATTGGAATGGACATTATGATTTTCATTATTAAGTACATTAATAGTATTTTCTTTTTCAATAGGTTTTCTACTTAATAAAATCACTACAATTATGATACATATGGCTCCAATGATCTGGAAAAATAAGAAAGGGATATGCAAAATAACTAAAGATGAAACTATTGAAGCAAGTGGTTCAGTACATCCTAATAAAGTAGTTTCCTTAGGCGAAATGTATCTAATACTGTCTAAGAATAGATAGAACGCAATTAATGTTCCAAAAATAATTACAAAGGCAATAAGGTATAGCGTATTTAGATCAATGTTCTCAATCGATTTTAAAAAAATTATTTCTTTTTTAGAAAAATAATGAACTATTGTAACGCCTATTCCTCCAATAATCATACCCCAACCAACTAAAACTGCAGAAGACCATTTTTCTAATAAAGATTTAGAATAAAGAGTATAAAAAGCTAAAGATAATCCAGATAAAACTCCCCAAACAATTGCAGGGACTGATACTGTTAGGTTATTTATTGAGCCATTTGTTAATAATAAGAAAGTACCCAAGGTTGCAAAAGTAATTGCTAAAACATCAATTTTGGTAGGTAAAGCTCTAAATTTGATAATCAGATAAAAAGTTATGAAAATCGGAGCTAAATATTGTAAAATTGTTGCGACTGCAGCATTTCCCTCACTAATGGATGCAAAATAAGTATATTGTACCCCTAGCATCCCAAAAATTCCAAAAATAATGAGCCTAGTAGCATCATATTTATTTTTCCAAATTGCAACAACTTCATGTTTGTTTTTACTAAAAAGTGAAATAAGTAATAATATAAACCCAGAGATTAGTAAGCGGATTGTAACTAACCATTCCATGGAAATACCATTATGCTGGAAAAGTTGTTGAGCAACGGTTCCAGATAGCCCCCATAAACTAGCACCTATTACAACCATAATCATACCTTTTAGTCGAATTTTATTAATTTTATTCAAATATAATACCTCCATTAAATTTCAGATAAGGGTTTTAAATATATATTGAACGCAATATATTGCGTATTTTAAAAAAGATGACTTTAAAGTAGAACACATCAGATGTATTTATCGAATTTTTACACAATGACAAATTGTTTTATGAGTAAATTTATTTATTAAATATAAAAGTACTCAATTGAGTACTTTTATATAATTAATTATAAATCCTTAGAAGCTAGTATATTTTGAACATCTTTCATTGGACGTAACCAGTTATTAGACATAGTATTTTCTAGTAATAATGAGTCACCAGTTTCTAATGCTTTGATAATATTAGTATGTTCATCTATAGATTGACTATTATGAATTACGTTTTGAAAGAAAATGTACTCAAGACGTAGGGCATGAAGATGCAAGTTTTCTAAAAATGGTTCAATGTATTTGTTCTTTGAAATTTCAACAATTAGGTTATGGAATTTTAAATCGAGTATTAATGCGTTTCTAGAATCCATTTCCTCAATAGCTTGTTTAAATTCTGTATTTATTAACGTCAGTGCTTCAATATCATATGTTTTAATATTATTAATGGCTTGTTTTCCCGCAAGGGTATGTATGCTTGCAATAGTTTCATAAATCAATGGTACATCCGCTACGTTAATTGGAGAAATTTTAGTTTTTTGTCCCGGAACCATTTCGACGAGTCCAGAAAGCTCTAGAACTTGAAGTGCTTCTCTTACTGGTGTTCTACTTACCCCTAAAGCTTGTGCTAGTTCAGTATCATTAATTTTTTCATTAGGCCTTAAAACACCTTCAATAATCCAATCTTGTAGTTGATTTAAAACAATCGTTTTTGCAGAAAATCTCGTTTGTTTATTAAAATTTTTAGGTATAGGCAGGATACGACACCTCCTTTCTTTATCTTTTATAACGGATAATGTTCTGAATAAAATATAGAAGCAAAAGGTGTTAAAACGGTTTTATTTAAGTTTTTTTTGTTGCCCAGAAACCAGCGATAAGGTTCGTCTAATTGGTGGATTGAGTTGCGTTAATAATACAAAAACCCCAATTAGGCATAATGCCCCTATTAATTCAGAAGTTGTATATGAAATATTAAAAAATAATACGGAAAATAAAATTGCAGTCAATGGTTCAATGCAGGAATATAAGCAAATATCTTTAGGAGTAATATAATTTGTACCTTTTACATAAAAAATTGATGTAAGAATAGTTCCAAACACAATAATAAATAGCAATAATAAAGTGTGGTTTGAGACTGATTTAACAGTAGAAAGTAGGATAAATTCATTTGTAGAAAGCATATTTAAAAGTAATAATACAATACCTCCAATTACCATCCCCCATCCTAACACTATATGTAATGCCCATTTTTTACAAAGATGATCTAACTGATTTATGTAAAATGCAAGCGCCATACCAGATAATATCCCCCAAAGTATAGCTAGTATAGAAATATTTAATTGATATATTGAGTTTTTTGTGAAGAAAAAATAAATTCCAATCATGAAAAATAAATATGAAAGCAACTCTTCTTTATTTGGAGAATTATTATTTTTTGGAATTGAGTATATTCCTAAAAAGATTGGAGCTGAATAAAGTAGTAAAGTTGCAACGGCAATATTTCCCTCTTTTATAGATGAAAAATATGTATATTGGGTGCCCAGTACACCAATTGTGCCAAACAGAATCAGCTTATTAGCATCATAGACTGACTTCCAAATATTTAGTATATCAAGACGTCTATTGCCAAAACACGAGATAAATAAAATTAGGATTCCAGATATAAATAATTTTACTGCGACAATTGATTCAACGGAGAGATGACTCTGAACAAAAACTTGCTGACCTAGAGCTCCTGATATACTTCCCAATAAAGCCCCTAATACTATTAAACAAAGCCCTGTTACTTTACAGTGTATATTATTTTTCATTATATCCCTCCAAAAGAGTTTATACAACATGCAATATATCACATATTGTATAAATTTAGATGAGAAATAATATTTTTATTATATTTCTCAAGAAAAATGAAAGAGAAAATAAAAATAATGATGAAAAATTCGGAAAATTATTGTTTTTGATACTTCTTTAGATTAAAATTAAATCAAATTTGCGTTAGATGGTGGTCGAATGGAAATGGAATATTCTATAAGTATAGAACACTCTCCTGCTTATGAACTTATTGTCAGCTTGTACAACTATATAAATAATCACAAGATGAAGGAGGTTCATTTGAAAGGAAATTGGTTAGAAGAGACTAAATTACGGTTACCTGAAAAGTTTATCAACGAGTTAAAAGATGAAAGATGGGAGGTATTACATCGGATAGTGTTATTAATTTGTCAATGTGAAAAAAAATCTTCTATTCCAGAATTTTTAAATTGGTATGAGAATCTTTCAGCGGGAGAAATTTATGAGAGATTGGCTCCTTGGGTGGAATCTATATCTAACGACCTAAGTATGATTAGGGATAGAAGTGTAGATATTTTATACAAATGGGACGAATATTATTTTAAAAGTATAGATCCTACCATTCATATGCAATTAAAACAGGATGCAATTTCTATGAATGAAAAATTAAATGTTAGTAGACCGATAGAGATTATAGAAACTGCTACTAATGGATTAAGAATTGAACAGCAAGATAACTTAAAGAAAGTTATTTTAGTACCACAATATCACTGTAGCCCTAATACCATATTGGATTATTTTGATGGCATCGTTACATGCCTATATCCCATCAAAAAAACTTTCTATGAAGATGGAACAAAGGAGTTAGTTAAAGTTATGCAATGTTTAGGGGATGAGACTAGATTAAATATTTTAATGTTTTTATCTCAAGGCCCTCGTTCTTTAATTGAAATTCATAAACACATGAATTTAGCTAAGAGTACGGTGCATCACCACATTAGAAAACTGAAACGTGAAGGAATTATAAGAAGTCATTTTTATGGAAGCTCTATTCCCGCATTTTATAGCTTGAGAAAAGAAGTTATTTCAAAAATCAATAATAAATTTATGGCAATTTTTGAGGGGGAAGAAAATTTTCATGAATAAATTTAAAGCTTATATACGTGAATATCATCCAATTGTGCATGTATTAGTGTTTGGTACGGTCTTAATTTCATTAACAAGTTCAATGAGTATGCCATTTTTAGCAATACATTTAAGTAACTCTTCAGAATTAAATTTTGCAACGATAGGATTTATTATTGGGGTAGGCCCATTAGCGGGTACATTTTGTGGGCTTTTAGGAGGCGTATTATCAGATTTTATAGGCAGAAAAAAATTAATGATTTTTTCTTTAATTGGATTGAGTATTGCTTTTTTAGGATTTATTACTACATTTAATCCGGTTTTATTAGTACTTTTTAGTATTATCAGGGGACTTTCAAATGCATTCTTTGGAACCATTTCAAAAGCGCTAATGGCTGATTTAACCCCAGATGAAAAAAGGTACAGAATGTTTGCAAATCGTTATCTGGCATTTAATTTAGGATTATCAATTGGTCCAATGTTGGGAGCTTTTTTGGGAATTGGTGGTAGCACAATAGCATTTGTACTAACAGCATTTATTTATATTCTTTATGCAATAGTATTATTTATTATGTTGAAAGTCACTAATTATAATGAGCAAAGTGATGTTGCTGCGAATGATGAAAAAGTTAGTATGTCGCTTATATGGAATGCTGTACGAAGTGACGTGCCTTTAATGTTTTTTGTTATAGGTGGTATTTTATTAACAACAGTTCATGGGCAGATGTCAGTTACACTTTCACAATACTTAAAAGAAAATATTTTAGATGGAATTAAATTATTTGCAATATTGATGAGTGTCAATGGGCTTACGGTGCTTACTATTCAGATACCGTTAACTAGATGGGCAGAACGTTTTAGCTTATTTCAAAGAATTGCAATGGGTTGTATTTTGTTTGCAGTAGGAGAAATAGGTTTTGCATTCTCAACTTTGTGGGTTGCTTTCATAATTTCAATGTTTGTATTTACAGTAGGAGAAATATTAGTAATCCCGGCTGAGTATGCTCAAGTTGATGAAATAACGCCATCTGGATTAAGAGGTACATATTATGGTGCGCAAAGTTTAGGGGAATTTGGGAACTTTGTAGGTCCATGGTTTGGTGGCATTCTATTAGCAGTGTACGGTGGAACAACAATGTTCGTATTTATGGCTTTGATCTCACTTCTAGGTATTTATTTCTTTTATAGAGGAAAACAAATTTACAATAAAAAAGAAAAAAAGGATTCACATTTAGGTCAAATAATGTAGACCTAGTACCATAACCATATTGGTTATGGTATTTTATTTTGATAATTCTGAAAATTATTTATACAAATTCTCTTTTATTGAAAGTATTGTAAAAAAATTGAATTTGAGATAGCATGAGAAATACCAAATGGGGAAAGGGGAAATTCAAAAGACAGATTATTCGTTACAGTTAATATTTTCTGTTTTTAACATTCTGAGAAATACATAATTTTTCCTTTAGATTATTTAATTAAAGGTAGGTGCTTTATATACAATACAACGCACAAAAAAATAATAAGACAAAGACCAGTAGGGTTTATAAACCTTTCCCAAAAATTAAAAAAGCTATGAATTTAGGAAGGGTTATTTTTTATGGATCAATTAGAGCGTTTAATCAAAATGCTTATCGGAGATTACGAGAGCATTTCATTTCTTTGGAAAAGGAGTATGTCATTTCAGGACTTAGTGAAGAAGTAATTATCTATAAGGATAATAGAGGGATTCCACACATAGAGGCTAGTAACTTAAATGATGTATATAAAGCACAAGGTTTTATAACAACTAAGGATAGATTATGGCAAATGGATATGAGTAGACGTTTAGTAAATGGAAGACTATCTGAGATATTAGGTCCAGATTTAATAAACAATGATAAACTTTTTCGTTCATTTTCACTATTTAGATCTGCTCAAAAATCTATTTGTCTTTATTCAGAAGAAACCTTGGAATGGATGCAAAGTTATTGTGATGGAGTAAATACGTATATAGAACGCGCAAAAAAACTGAATAGATTACCAATAGAATTTACAATTTTAGATTATGAACCTGAACCATGGTCGATTCTAGATATGTTAAGTATAGGAAGATTATTATCCTATAGCTTAAGCCATAATTTTACAAATGAAATTTTTCGATTTGAATTGCAAAAGAAAATTGATGATGAATTATTTGAGGAAATAAAACCAATATATCCATCCGATGGACCTATTACTATCCCTGATTATATGATAAGTGAGAATGTTAAGATAAAAAAACAATCATCAGAAAAAACGATAAATAATTTAGATGTCCTTAATGATCATTTGTCAGATTTGTTAAATTTATCAAGCGAAGTAACTAAGGGTTCAAATGGATGGATTATATCAGGTAAGCATACAAAATCAGGTAAACCACTATTGGCCAATGACCCACATATTGAAATACAAACACCATCTACTTGGTATCAAACGCATTTAAAAGTAAAGAATGATACAGAAAATATGGATGTAATAGGTGTAACATTACCTGGTGTTTGTGGAATAATACTTGGCCATAATGACAAAATTGCATGGGGAGTAACAAATAATCGTGCAGATGTCCAAGATTTGTTTATAGAAAAAAAAAATCTTAGTAATCCTACTCAATTTCAATATAAAGGGAAATGGGAAGAAGCTGAGGTTATAGAAGAAGTAATTAAAGTTAAGGGCCAAGCAAATGTTTCGTTTCCGGTTGTTATTACACGCCATGGACCTATTATTTCAGATGTTATTGGTAATAACCAACAAAAACAGTTAGAGGAAAATTTAGCTTTACAATGGAATGCAAATTATCCTACATGTGATTTAGAAGCTCTATTAGACATTAATCGTTCAAAAAATTGGGAAGAGTTTCGTAATGCTTTGCGGAAATATAGTACACCAGTTTTAAACTTTTTGTTTGCTTCAGAAGATGGAACTATTGCCTATCGAGTAGGTGGTAAAATACCGATGCGTAATAAAGGAAATGGTTTATTACCGGTACCAGGATGGGATGATGAATTTGAATGGAAAGGATTTATACCTTTTGAAGAATTACCGGAGGTAGTCAATCCTAAACAAGGGTTTATTGTTTCAGCAAATAATAAGGTTATTGGTGATCATTATCCATATATGATTGCAAGTTCATGGGACGCCCCATATCGTGCAAAAAGAATTAACCAGATGTTGAGACAAAGTATAACTAAAAATAAACCTTTAACAATTGAAGATGTAAAAATAATGCAAGATGATACGTTAAATTTACAAGCAGTACAGCTATTAAATATTCTATTACCTGTATTGTATCCTGTTAAACATAACAAATTGGAAACGGAATGTATTAGAATATTGCAGAAATGGGATTGTAAAGATACTTCAAATAATGCAGCACCATTAATTTATCATTTTTGGTGGTGGGAAATTTGCTGTACTCTTTTTAAAGAAAAAATGGGGACGTTTTTATTTGAGAAAATGGTTGATAGGATGAACATAACTGACGAGCTTATATGCAAGGCGGCGCAGGGAAATGATAGTGCGTGGTTTAATAATGCTGGTGGGTTTGAAAAAGTGATTATAGAAAGCTTTAAAAAATCTATTATTACTATAATAAATTTACAGGGTAATAATCCTTTTGAATGGAAGTGGGGAGAGTTTCACCATTTTGCTACTAAACACCCGTTTGGTAAAAAGAATAAATTAATAGGGAATTTATTAAATCCCCGGGGTAAAATCCCTATTGGAGGTAGCTACGTAACAGTAGCATTAGCATCGTATGATAGGAAAACTGGTCATATTCTTGATGGTGCACCATGGAGAATGGTTGTAGATTTGAAAGATTGTTTTGGAATGGATATTAATGCGCCAGGGCAATCTGGTAATTTTTTAAGCCATTGGTATGACGATCAATCTTTGCTATATGTGAATCAACAATTAGAGATTCAGAAATTTAAACCGGAACAATATAGGAATTCAAAAATGAAAGTAACGCTTAAACCAAGTAAATCGATGTGAAAGGTGGAGTAATTGTGGAGCTGTTTCAAAATACATTACTTTTAGAAATGACATCACTTGTAGAGTTATTGCAATATCGTGCTAAACAATATGGCGATGTAACTGCATTTCAATTTTTAAGAGATGGTGAAAAGGATAAAATTTCATTAACTTATGGAGAATTAGATTTGAAAGCGAGAGCTATAGGAGCATGGTTACAGGATAGAGGGGCAAAAAATGAAAGAGTCTTATTACTATATCCACCTGGAATCGACTATTTAGCTGCTTTTTTTGGATGTTTATATGCAGGCGCTATTGCGGTCCCAGCATATCCTCCATCTTCAAATAGGTTAATGCCACGTTTGAAAGTAATTTTAGAAGATGCAGAAGCAAAATATATATTAACACAGACAAAAGTTAGTGCACGTATGAGAAAATCTGAGTACTTTAATAATTGTGCAATAGAGTATTTGAATACAGATGAAGTTCCTGTAGGTTGCGAGGAATATTGGGTATTTCCAGAGATAGATAGAAATACAATTGCGTTTCTACAATATACATCGGGTTCTACATCTAGACCAAAAGGTGTAATGGTAACTCACGGAAATATTCTGCACAATTCAAAATTAATTCAACAGTCATTTAAAACCACTGAAAACGATATTGGAGTAATATGGTTGCCTCCATATCACGATATGGGACTAATTGGTGGATTACTTCAGCCATTAGCTGTAGGGTTTCCGGTAATATTTATGTCACCAATTGATTTTATGCAGCGACCAATACGTTGGTTAGAAGCAATATCAAAGTATAAAGCTACGGTAAGTGGGGGACCAAATTTTGCTTTTGAACTTTTAATTCAAAAGACAACACCAGAACAACGAGCTGAGTTGGATTTAAGTAATTGGAGACTAGCATTTAACGGTGCAGAACCTGTTCGTGCTGAAGTTATTGAAGAGTTTTCAGAAGTTTTTAGTGTATCTGGCTTTCGAAAAGAAGCATTTTATCCCTGCTATGGGTTAGCTGAAAATACATTACTGGTTTCTGGTGCAAAAAGTAAAAGCCAGCCTGTAATAAATGCTTTTTCAATTGATGAAATGAAAAAGAATATAGTTTCGGTTATAAGTAAAGGTGGGAAAGTACGTAATCTTGTAAGTAGTGGAATTATAGCGGAAGAACAAGAGATTTGTATAGTTAATCCAGATACTGGTCAAGAGTGTACTAGTAATGAAATCGGTGAAATTTGGATTAAGGGCGAGAGTATAGCAACAGGTTATTGGGGTCGAGAAGAACAAACAATCGATACATTCCAAGCTTTTCTTCCTAATAAAAAAGGACCATACTTACGTTCTGGGGATTTAGGTTTTTTATATGATGGAGAGTTATATATTACAGGGCGTATAAAAGATTTAATTATTATTCGAGGCAGAAATTATTATCCACAAGATATTGAATTAATAGTAGAGAACAGTCATGAAAGTTTAAGGAAAAATGCAACTGCTGCGTTTTCTGTAATGGAAGAAGGAGAAGAACGATTAATTGTGGCACAAGAAATTAGTCGCCAATACCGTAATGTTAATGTTCAAGAGGTTGCTAGTGCAATTAGACAAGCAGTAACTGCGGAGCATGGAATACAAGTACATTCAGTATTGCTTCTACAGTTTGGAAGTATACCTAAAACATCTAGCGGAAAGATCCAAAGACACGCTTGTCGTAATGGATATTTAAATGAAGAACTTAAATTAATTGGGGAAGATGTTGTACAAAAAACAAGTCGGTTAGATATAGAATTTGAAATTGAAGAAATACTTTTTAATAGACAAGAGCTTGTAAAATTAACTCAAGAAGAAAGGCAAATTAAATTAGAAAAATACTTACTTCAGAAAGTAGGTGTATCTTTAAAGGTACCTGTTACAAGTATTAATGTAAATCATTCACTAAATAGTTTAGGTTTAGATTCAATAACGGCAATACAATTACAAAGTCATATAGAGACAGATTTAGAAATTGTACTAGAACCCACTTTTTTATTAGAAGGTCCGAGCATATTACAAATAGCACAAGAGATTAATAATCAATTGTACAGAGAAAAATATTTGACTAATAAACTAGAATTGGATCAGATAAAAAGCGGAGAAATACCGATGTCTCGTGGACAACAAGGATTATGGTTTTTATATAAATTAGCTCCAAATAGTTCTGCTTATAATGTGTCACGTGCTTTTAATATTGAAGGAAAGCTAGATATAACATCATTACAGAAGAGTTTTCAAGAATTAGTTAATAGGCATTGTATATTAAGGTCATCTTTTTATGAATATGAGGGTGAATTGATTCAAAATATAGCAAAGCAAAAGGATGTATCTTTTCAATTAATAGATGTAAGTGATTGGAAAGCTGAAATGTTGAATAAGTTTTTGAATGTTGAATCTAGTCGTAATTTCACTTTGGAACAAGGTGACATTATGCGTGTATATGTTCTTAAACGTACTGAATCCCAATATGTAATGTTATGGTCTTTCCACCATATCGTAATTGATTATTGGTCAATAGATGTTTTATTCAATGAGTTGAAGACGTTATATACAAGAATAAAAGTAGGAGATGTAAAGACATTCAGAACGAATGATTATGATTATAGCTCATATGTAAATTGGCAGAATGCAATGCTAAATGGTTCAGAAGGTACAAGTAAATTGAAATATTGGGAAGAAGAACTATCGGGTGAGTTACCAATTTTAAATTTACCAATTGATTATCAACGCCCACCAGTACAGTCGAATAGAGGAGCAAACTTAAGGTTACATTTAAATAAATCCATAAACAACAAATTGAAAAAAATTTCTAAAAATAGAGGGGTAACATTATATAATACGTTACTTTCAGCATATAGTGTTTTAATGTATCGTTATACAAATCAAGGTGATATTATCATTGGTTCTTATATGGCAGGGCGAGTTAAGAAAGAGTTTGCTAATTTAGTGGGATATTTAACTAATGCAGTTCCAATACGATTAAACCTGTCAGGAAATCCAACCTTTAATGAAATGATTGAGCGAACAAATCATAAAGTAATTGGAGCCTATCGTAATCAGGATTACCCTTTTGAATCATTAATTAAAAACTTGAAAATTGATAGAGATTCGAGTAGATCTCCAGTTTTTCAAACTGCTTTCGTAATGCAAAATGTAGGTATTTATAATAAAACTCTCGCCCCTTTCACTGTAGGGTGTGAAACTACAAAGATTGATTTCGATAACGTTAGTTTAAGTTTATTCCCACTTGAGGAAAATTCATCGTTATTTGACATCACTACAACAGTTGCAGAATCTGATGAGGGGTTAATCATTAATTTCCAGTATAATACAGAGTTGTTTAAAGAAATTACAGTAAAACGTATGATAAATCATTTTGAAATATTAATAGATAGTATAATAGAAAATCCTGATAATTATGTAAATTCACTACCTATTTTAACTGAGAAAGAGCAAATACAGTTAAATGATTGGAGTAAGAAAAGGGTAGAGTATTCTACAAATTTATCAATACCACAACTGTTTGAAAAGCAAGTTAACTTACATGGAAATGCTATTGCTGTAAGCTATATGAATCAAAGCTTAACGTATGAAGAATTAAATAAACGTGCAAATCAATTAGCAAGATATTTAACAAATTTAGGAATAGGTCCTGAAGTAATGGTTGGAATTGCCATGGAACGTTCTATAGATTTAATTGTGGGTATTCTAGGGGTTTTAAAAGCAGGCGGAGCTTATATTCCACTTGATCCACATGCACCTGCTGGAAGACTCCAATATATGTTAGAAGACTCCAACGTACCAATTCTTCTTACACAAAAAGATTTAGTTAAAAATGTACAAAATGACCTAACAAAGATTGTTTGTTTGGATACAAATTGGCAAGAGATTAAAGAAATGGAAGATACTAATCTAATTTCACACATTACAGAAGATAATTTAGCTTATGTTATCTATACATCTGGCTCTACTGGTAACCCTAAAGGTGTTTTAATACCACATAAGAACGTAGTTCGATTGTTTAATGCAACAGAAAAGCACTTTAATTTTAATGAAAATGACATATGGACGATGTTTCATTCATATGCATTTGATTTTTCTGTATGGGAAATTTGGGGAGCGTTATTATATGGAGGAAAACTCATCGTTGTTCCATATTATGTGAGTCGTGATCCAGAGCAATTTTATGGATTGTTAATTAAAGAAAAAGTAACAGTTCTGAATCAGACACCATCAGCATTTCGTCAATTAATACACGTAGATGAAAAAGTAAATATGCCACATGAATTAAAATTAAGATACGTAATTTTTGGTGGGGAAGCATTAGAAATTCAAAGTCTAGGTGGTTGGTTTGAGAGACATGGAGACACAAAACCTCAATTAATAAATATGTATGGAATTACAGAGACAACAGTTCATGTCACATATCGAGCTTTATCAAAGGTGGATTTAGATAGTCAAGCAAGTGTAATTGGTACAGCTATTCCTGATCTTCAGGTGTATATATTAAATCAAGATTTGCAGCATGTACCTATTGGAGTAATTGGAGAAATGTATATAGGTGGAGAAGGAGTTGCAAGAGGATACTTAAATAAACAAGAGTTAACTGAAGAACGTTTTATAAAAATCCCATCTTTAGAGCAAGCAGGGCTAGTATACAAATCGGGTGATTTAGCACGTTATTTACCAAATGGAGATATTGAGTATTTAGGGCGTATTGATGATCAAGTAAAAATTCGCGGATTTCGAATTGAGCTAGGAGAGATTGAGGCTATTCTTAATCAATACTCGAAAGTTCGTGAAGGTATAGTGTTAGTTCGTGAAAATGTCCCTGGTGATAAAAAACTAATAGCTTATATTGTTGGAAATAATTTGATGCCTACTGCAATTGGCGAGCTAAGAAATTATATGTCAGGACAGCTACCAGATTATATGGTACCAAGTGCTTTTGTGTTATTGGATAAATTCCCATTAACAATTAACGGAAAAGTAGACAAAAAGGCATTGCCTGCTCCAGACATGTTTGCGGTTGAACGAGCGGAATATATTGAACCTGAAACACAAATAGAGAAAATTTTAGCTGATACTTGGGAAGAAGTATTGGGTATACAGGAGATAGGAATAGATGATAATTTCTTTTTAATTGGTGGTGACTCTATTAGAAGTATTAAAATATGTTCGCTTGCAAAAGAAAGAGGGCTAAATATTTCTTTAGAACAAATTTTTAAATACCAAACAATTAGAGATTTATCTAAAGTAGTAGATATGCAGAACAGCATAGAATATAAGGACGTAACAGTCCTACCATTTTCTTTAATCTCAGAAGAAGATAGAAGGAAAATTCCTAATGGAATTGAAGATGCATATCCTATCCCGGCAATACAAATGACAATTTATTATCACAGTGAAGTTAATGAGGTGTATAGATCTTATCTAGAAACGTATCGTTTACGTGCTGATTTTAATGAAGAGATTTTTAATGAAGCAATTAATCGATTAGTAAAAAGACATGAGATTTTTAGAACGTCATTTGATATTTCTAGTTATAGTAAACCACTACAGTTAGTTCATGAGTATACAGATTTAAAATTAAATGTTCAAGACCTTCGTCACATGGATGAAGAGGAACAAGAAAAGTATTTAAAAGATTTTATAAGTAAAGAGGAGCACACAAAATTTGATTGGTCTAGACCAGGGTTATTCCGTTTTCATGTTCACTTATTATCTGACGAAATCTTCCAATTTACAATGTGTGAGCCTATACTGGATGGTTGGAGTGTTGCATCAACAGTTACCGAACTGTTAACAAATTATAGAGAGTTATCAGAAAATCCTAACACATTAGAATCTAAAAGATTAAATGCTAAATTCAATCGCTATGTACAATTGGAACAACAAACAAAAGAATCGAAAGAAGCCAATGAATTCTGGGAGAGCAAACTACAGGATGTATCAACTATGCAAGTACCGCGTTGGTTAAAAGCACCTGCTTCCAAAGTAATTGAAAATAATAGGTTGATGCTTCCGATTTCGCAGCAAGTTTCTGAAGGATTAATACGCCTTTCTAGAAAAGTATCGGTACCACTTAAAGATGTAGTATTAGCAGCACATTTAAAAGTGGTTAGTTTACTTTCTGGTCAAACTGATGTTGTTACAGGGGTAGTAGCTGGCGGAAGACCAGAGGAACCAGATGCAGAAAAAGTACTTGGTTCGATGATAAATACGATGCCATTTCGTTTAGATATTGGTAACTGTACCTGGGAAGAGTTGGTTTGTAAAACTTTTGACGAAGAAAGGGAAGCTCATCCATATCGTCGCTATCCATTAGTAGATTTACAAAGAAAGTATAGTGGCGGAAAACGTATGTTTGAAACCATTTTTAACTATACTCATTTCCATGCTTATCAAGATATTGGAAAAAAAGCTGGTATTGAAATATTGAATGGAGAGCATCGGGAATCAGCTTATGTACCACTCACAGTGCAATTTTCTATTGATCCTCAAACATCTCAGTTGATGTGTGTATTAGATTATTATCCAGAAGATGTAGATGAGGAACAGGTTAATTATATATCTGGTTATTATGTTAAAACTTTAGAATTAATGGCCCAAGATTCCTCAGTTAATCATCATGAAAATTGTTTATTATCAAATGAAGAAATCGAACAAGTAACTTTAAAAAATGATGATGAGGTAGACTTTAGCGCTGATGAGTGCTTTCATATTCTTTTTGATAAGCAAGTGAAGACAACACCAGATAATAAAGCGATAGTATTTCAAAATCAGGTAATTACTTATCAAGAGCTGCAAAAACGTTCTAATTGTTTGGCTAATTATTTGAAGTCCATAGATGTTAAACCAGGTATGTTTGTTGGTTACTTTGGAGAAAGAAATATTGAATGGGCTATAACAGTGATTGGTATTTTTAAAGCTGGTGCAGTTTATATACCCCTGGACCCTAAATATCCTGAAAGTCGTATTGAGCATTTAATCGAACATTCAGGCATGGATGTATTACTAACATATGAAAAATTTGCTAATAGAATACCAAAAGATAAATTAAAAATAGTTTACTTAGATATTAGTAGGGAGCAGATTGAAAGTGAAAATGTACTAGATCAACATAATGAAGTAACATTAAATGATTTAGCATATATCATTTATACCTCAGGTTCTACAGGAATTCCTAAAGGTGTAATGGTGGAGCATAAAGGTATGATTAATCATTTATTTGCAAAAATAGATGTAATCAATATTAAAGAATCAGATATAGTAGCACAAAATGCTACTCAATGTTTCGATGTATCAGTTTGGCAATTACTATCCGCATTATTAGTTGGGGGACAGACATATATATTACCTGATGAAGCCGAACTTGATCCAGAAGTGCAACTGAATGAAATGGAAAAAGCAAATTTAACAGTATTTGAAACCGTACCTACGGTACTTCAATCAACTTTAGAAAGAATTTCTCTAAATGAAGAAAAAAGACCAAGCTTTAGTTCTTTACGATGGGTAGTGCTAAATGGAGAAACTTTACCACCTGAACTTTGCCGTCAATGGTTTAAGTACTATCCGAACATTCCAATGATTAATGCGTGTGGAGCAACGGAGAGTTCAGATGATGTTAATCATCATTATATTTTAGAGCCGCCAGCTTTAGATGAAAACTTTATATCAATAGGAAAGGTAATTCCGAATTGTACGGTATATATTTTAGATCAATATATGAATCCAGTACCTATAGGAGTGCCTGGAGAATTATGTTATGGTGGCGTTTGTGTAGGCCGTGGTTATCTTAATGATAAAGAAAAAACTGAAAAATCTTTTAGGAAAAATCCGTTTAGTCATGATAAAAATGAACGGCTATATAAGACTGGAGATTTAGTTCGTCTGCGTAATGATGGTGCAATCGAATTTTTAGGACGCATAGATTATCAAGTGAAAATTCGTGGTTTCCGAATTGAGTTAGGCGAAGTAGAGGCAATATTAAGTAAACACCCAGATGTTATACAAGTTGTTGCTTTAGCACATTCGGATTCTTCAGGGAATAAAAGGTTAATAGCTTATTTAACACTTGAAAAGAATTCAAATTTAACAACAAAAGAATTACGTAATTATATAAAGGAACAAGTTCCAAATCATATGATTCCTTCTTTCTTTGTCTTTTTAGATGAATTTCCAATTGCTTCAACTGGAAAATTAGATAGAAAAAAACTACCTGATCCTATGTTTAATCTTAATGAAGATAATTTTGTTGAACCTAAAACAGATTTAGAGAAGAAAATCGCGAAGATCTGGGCAAATGCACTTGGATATCAATCGGTTAGTATGAGAGATGATTTTTTTGAAAATGGAGGGGAATCTTTAATTGCAACAAGATTGATTTCTTTAATTAGAAAGGAATTTCAAATAGATATGTCGCTACGTACTCTTTTTGAGGTAACAACTGTAGAAGGATTAGTTTTAGCTGTTAAATCTGAATTAGATTTAAAACAGAATCAGGACCTTCAAGATTTAATTAGTGATCTTCAAGAATTATCTGAAGAAGAAATAAATTTAATTATAAAAGATGGTCAATAACAAGTTGTAAATATGCTGAGGTAGGTGGGAATATTAAAAGCTATTCCCACCACTATCTTTTGATATTAGGAGGATCAGAAAAATGAGTAAAGAAAAGCTTATGGCTAGGTTAGCCAAATTATCTCCTGAACAAAAATTATTTTTAGAGAAACAATTAAATAAAAATGAGTCAAATATAATTCCTTCTCGGAAAAATAATGAACCTACAATTTTATCATTTGCACAACAAAGAATGTGGTTTCTTGAACAATTAGAGCCTGGGTCTTCTACATACAATATGCCGTTTTTAGTAAAAATAAAGGGAGACTTTAATATTAGTGTCTTTAAACGTTGTTTAAATGAAATTATATGCAGGCATGAAATTCTTCGTACTACATTTTTATCGTTAGATGGAGATTTACGTCAAAAAATACATCCATTTATGCGAATAGATTTTGAAGTTCATAATTTGTGTTCCTATTCCAAGGATACTGCTGAAGATATATGTTCGTCACAAATGAAAAGGAAAGCAATCGAACCTTTTAATTTGGAAACGGGTCCATTACTACATACAAGTATTTGGCAGATAACAGAAGATGAATTTTGGGTTTTAGTAAATATGCATCATATTATTGGGGATGGTTGGTCAATGGCTATATTAATTGAGGAACTATCTATTTTATATAATAATTTTTTGAAAGCGGATGTTGCTAATTTATCACCTTTAAAGATACAATATGCAGATTTCTCAATTTGGCAAAAGAATTGGTTAACAGGTTCTAAATTTCAAACACAATTAGACTATTGGAAGAAACAACTTAAAGATGTCTTACCAGTACTAGATTTACCCACTGATTTTTCGAGACCAAGTAAATTATCATACAAGGGTAGTAATGAACTTATTAAAATTTCATATGAAACTGTGCAGAGATTAAAAGAATTAGGTAAAAGTGAAGGTTGTACATTATATATGACTTTGCTTGCAGCATATTATACCCTTCTTCTAAAGTATACAAACCAGGAAGATATTATCATAGGATCACCAATTGCAAATAGGAATCATAGAGAGATAGAGCCTGTTATTGGATTTTTTGTAAATACATTAGCTTTACGAATTAATTCAAAAAGAGATGTAGCTTTTCGTGAACTAATTAATAAAGTAAAAGAAATATGCTTAGGAGCATATTCAAATCAAGATATACCTTTTGAAGCAATTGTGGGTGAATTAAATTCAGAACGAACAGCAAATCATTCAGTTTTGTTTCAAACGATGTTTTCGTTAGAGCAGAACATTAAGAAATGTCTTAATCTTGCGAATGTAAAAATGGATTTTGAAAGATTCGAAACCGATACAGCAAAATTCGATTTAAGTTTAATAATTAATGAACATGATGATGGACTTATTTGCACGTTTAACTATAGTACAGATTTATTTATGAAAAGCAGTATACAACAGATGGCGAAACATTTCGTAACTATATTAAAAGCTATTATAGAAAATCCGAATGTTCAATTAAGTGAAATTTCATTATTAGATGATGAAGAAAAAAGAAAAATTTTAAATGAGTGGAATAATAATAAAGAAAATTTAAGGAGTATGTGTATACAAGAAAAATTTGAATTACAAGTAACAAAAACCCCTGATGCTATAGCTTTAATTTGTAAAAATGATTCATTAACTTATCGTGAATTAAATAATAGAGCAAATCAAGTTGCGCATTACTTGCGGAGAAATGGGGTCAGGTCGGGAAAATATGTTGGAATTTGCTTAGAGCGTTGTTCGGAGTTGATGATTTCAATATTGGGAATACTTAAAGCTGGGGGAGCTTATATCCCGTTAGATTCTTCTTATCCAATGGAAAGGCTGTCTTACATATTAGAAGAATCTCAACTTGATATATTACTTACTCAGAAAAGTTTTATGTCTAAGTTTACTGAATTTAGAGTTGATAATGTAGTGCAAATGGATGGAAATCAAGAGTTTAATAAGGAAGATACCATAAATCTTGACCATTTTGTAGATTTAGATGATTTAGCGTATATGATTTATACTTCTGGTTCTACCGGAAAGCCAAAAGGAGTCATGGTCCCACATAAAGGATTAACAAATTATTTAAATTGGTGCACTCAAAATTAT
>NZ_NJGF01000043.1:0-34659 GCF_002209985.1 Bacillus sp. K2I17 | reverse complement strand
TACGGTTGCAACGTTTTTCTGCAACCAACCTCATATCTTCAGTTTTCAAAGAGCAATCTGTACAAGTATATGGTAGCAAACATGTTGGCTTATGCCAACCGACTTTCATCTCCCACCTAAAATTGGTGTTTTACACCTTCACATTTTTGAGGAAGGAGTCTTCTGTCGGAAAACGATAAAATATCTGATTCCTATTAAATCTATAATGCGTGAGTAGCATCTTAGGTTTGGTGGGGAATTATTGACCAATATATATGATAATATCTGTTTATGTTTTAAAAAATAAGGTAAAATATATATGGTAAATTATTCATGAATTTTCGTTTTTTACCGTAGGAGTGAGAATGTGATTAAAAAGGCAATTGACTTTGTTTTATCTGAAGTTGACGTACCAGCACTTAATCATCCTGAGATAAGTAAGGAGATTAAGTATAAAGTTACAAATACTAAGGTTAGAATTAATTCTTTCAGGAAGATAGGAGATTTGAAAATTTATATGAATAGATTTTCAGATGTCCCTAAAAGTGGAAATGATTTAGTGTATAAATCGCTAAAGAATAAAGGACTGAAAACTTACGAGGATATATATCCTGAGTTCAAAGAGAAGTTTCAATGTTATTTTGATGATATTACAGTTTTAAATGATTTTGTTATAGGAAAAACATATACATCTTGGGATATCTCTAATTTTGCTAGAGATTATGATAATAGAAAAGGCATTTATTTAATAGGAGGGACCTCTAATTTAAAGGCAATTTTTATTAAAGTGACGTTAGAAAATGGGAAATATGCTAATGAATGGTTAGAAGAAAATAGAGTCCTCAAATATTATTTTAAAAATAGAGCAAATAAGTTTAAGTTAGAGTACCAAGATAATTTCGCTATTTATAGTACGAAAGAAACGGATGTACCAATCTATGTATTTATTAAAAAAGATACAAGGTGTGTATTACAGGGTGTGTTTAAATATGTACAGCATGTTGAAGAAGCAGATGAATCAAAGTGGTTTGAATTAGAAAAGATTAATCATTATCAAACTATACATGCTTTAACCAATCAAGAATATGAGAATGACTTGGATAGAAAAGTAAAACAATCTCAAACTACTAATGGTTCTGCGCGTAAAGAGCGCTTAAAACAAGCCGCAAGGAAACCTGAAGTAGTTGAAGTGGTTACTACACAATACAAAAGAAATCCAGATGTTATTGCTGAAGTATTAGAGAGAGCAAATGGATATTGTGAAGAATGTAAGCAAGAAGCACCATTTAAAAGAGCCAAAGATGGTACCCCTTATTTAGAGGTTCACCATGTTATTCCTCTTGCTCAGGGAGGAGAAGATTCGATAGAAAATGCTGTAGGTCTATGTCCAAATTGTCATAGAAAGGCACATTATGGATAATGATTGTAGTAGATAGGGGCAATATTTATGGATATATACAAGGAACTTGGAAATGCATTAGTAAAAATTTATAAAGATGAAAGTTTGAATGATGAATATAATTGGAAAAAAACCGTAGACAATATGATATATGGGTTTAAGCATATGAGAAATTACGGTGGGAAAATGGCGCAACCAAAAAATGAAAAGGCGTTTAATGGTAAACCTAAGCTGGGATTATTTGATTTTAAGGTAAAAACTGAATCTAAAAGGTATAATGTAACTCACAGAGAAACTATGATAAATTTACTAAATTACTCCACTTTAACGAACTGCGAGAATATTTGGTACGGCCGAGATCCTGAAGAGTATGCAGATAGTTTAGAAGAATATCAAACGTTAATAACATTAGCATTATTAATGTTTGAGCAGGAAATAAATTGGGGCGATGAAATTTTTCAAAGAAATACCTTTTTTTCACCTCATAAAAATGCAAGGCCTAGAGATATGTTAATGGGCTTCATAAGAATGTTTTTTATGCTGGATAATATTGATATTTATCCGTTTTGGAGAGAGAATAAGTCAACACCTACATTTCCAAACGGAAATTACAACAATTTAGATAAGGAAATGAAGGAATTCTTTGAGTATTATAAATCAATAAATTTAAATAGAAATCCCCCTCTTATTTATGGAGAAAGTAGAAATTATATGAACAAGCTAGCTGCTAATGCTAATGATAACGAGAGATATCTTTTAAATAAAGGGCCAAAGCGCGGATGTAGTTGAGGTCTTTGTATTGCATCAATTCATAAATGAATTTGAATAAATATTTAGGGAACAGAAGCAAAAAATATTTCGTTAGATGTTTTGTTGGAGAAAACAAGTAAAGGATATGTATTGATTAAGTAAAATCCCTAATAATGGTATGGAAGAGGAAAGGTAAAAAGTCTCGTTCTTTCTGTTCATTTCTATTCTTTTCTATTCTTTTCGTCTATACTGAAGTAATATGTCGAAAGGATGTTCGTGAAATATGATAAATGTTATAGAACTATTTGCAGGAGTGGGTGGATTTAGAATCGGATTAGAGAAAATAGGCCACTTTCAAATAGTATGGGGAAACCAGTGGGAACCTTCAAAAAAGGCACAGGATGCTTTTAATTGTTATGCACAACGATTTCAGGATAAGGGGATTCATTGTAACCAAGATATTGCTACCGTAACCGATGAAGAGATTCAAAAAATAGAAGCAGAAATGATTGTAGGTGGTTTTCCATGCCAAGATTATTCAGTTGCACGTAGCTTATCTGGAGAAAAGGGTATACAAGGAAAAAAAGGCGTGTTATTTTGGGAAATTAAGAGATTAGTAAATATAAAACGTCCTAAGTATGTGTTGCTTGAGAATGTAGACAGGTTATTAAAGTCACCATCTAAACAAAGAGGTAGAGATTTTTCTGTAATGTTAGCTACGTTTAGAGATTTGGGTTACCATGTAGAATGGCGTGTCATTAATGCAGCTGAGTATGGACAAGCACAAAGAAGGCGTCGCATTTTTATTTTTGCATATCGAAATGATATCCTTTATGCGATTACCCATAAGGATGAGACAGATTATAGTTTATTACATCATAAAGGCTTCTTCGCTATTCCATTTCCTGTACAAGCTGAATCCTCACCAAAACACCCAGCTAAAGAGTTTGAGTTACCGCTTGATATTGTTGATGTATCTGATAATTTTTCAGCAGGTTACTGGAATGCAGGGATTATGAGGAATGGGCGAATTTATACAGCCCAGCTTATAGCGATAGAAGAAAGTCCTATTCCATTAAGATCTATATTAGAAAAAAATGTAGATGATAAATATTACTTAAGTGAGATGGCTATTGAAAAATTTGAGTATCTAAAAGGTCCTAAAAAAATTGAAAGAACCGCAGCAAGTGGTCATAAATATATCTTTTCTGAGGGTGGAATGGCATTCCCGGAATTGTTAGATAAACCAGGCAGAACAATGCTAACAAGTGAAGCAACTATAAATAGAAGTACGCATGTAGTAAAAGATGAAAAAGGATTTCGATTTTTAACACCGATTGAGTGTGAAAGATTAAATGGCTTCCCAGATGATTGGACGAATACTGGTATGTCTAATCGAATGCGGTATTTCTGTATGGGAAATGCGCTAGTTGTAGGGTTAATTGAGCGTATGGCTGAAAGGATATATGAGATAGACAATATAAATGTAGAAAAACTAAAGGTTGAATTTGAGAAGGAGATGGTATGAGCCATCTCCTTTATTATTGCATTAATAAGAACTATATTAGGCAGTTTTCATGTGTTTTTATAATAATTAAATTCAACGCATCATTAAAAATCAGAATATAACTACTTAAAAAAATGAAAAAATAATTCGTAAGCAGTATAATTCAAATTAGTGGAATTGATAAAAATTAAAATAAAAGTAATTATTAGTAAGATGATGTCTAAAAGAAGTATTATAAGGAGATTTATGGAAAAAATATGCTGTGGAAATTTTAGATATCAGCGAGGAAATGTTAAAAAATTATGTTTGTTAATTAATTCAGAGAAAAGATAGAAGATTAAAAAGCTTATTAATAAAAAAGATAAATGAAATTTATAATATTGAACTTAATGAAGCTTTGATAATCGGTTTAGTACTTACAATTAATAGATTAACTAATAAAAATGAAGTAATAGTTGAACTTGAAAGACACGGAAGAGAGTTGATAAATGGTCAAATTGACATATCTAGAACTGTTGGATGGTTTACAAGTATGTACCCTGCATATTTTAAGGTGGATTATGAGGAGATAGAGGATAATATTAAATCATTAAAGGAACAACTTTGAAACATACCTAATAAAGTATTTAATTATAGCATTCTTAAGTTTTTAAATAAGGAATTTAAAGTACAAGAAGTCAAGTATATAAGATTCAATTATCTTGGAGATTTTGACAATATAATTGATAAGAACCAACTAAATCTAAACAACATTGAATTTGCGTTAGATAGTGACAAGAATAATTCATTGACAGCACTAATGGATATAGAGGCTATGGTGGTAAATGGTGAACTAAAGATAAATATTATCTACAGTAAAAATAGATTTAAAGATGAAACGATCCAAAAGTTTATTGAAAGTTATGTGAATACTTTGAAGCTAATTTTAGATAAGTGCATAGAAAAGGATTTCAAGGAATTCACCCCATCGGATTTTGATGCTTTAGAAATTTCGCAAGAAGATTTAGATGCATTGTTTAATTAGAAGTTACGCAAGGGGTATAATATTATGAAAAAATTAAGAGAATTGTTAGTTATACTTAGTGTTTTTCTCAGTATAGTTGTATTACCACTTAAGGGATATGCATTAGACAATGAGGTTGAGCAGTTAAATTTATTAACAAATGATACAAAACTAAAAATAGAAAAGTTTATAGAAGAAAATATGGATAAAGGTAAGGTTCCAGGACTAGCAGTTACCTTAGTTAAAGGTGATAAGACTGTGTATCAAAAAGGATTTGGATATTCAGATATAGATGCTAAAAAGCCAGTTACTTCTAAATCCTTGTTTGAAATAGGATCTAATAGTAAAGCAGTTACTGCTTTAGGAATTTTTAATTTAGAAAAAAGTGGACAAATTAAACTTGAAGATGAAGTAACTAAATATATACCATGGTTAAAAGTTAAATATAAAGGTAAGGAAGCTTCAATAACTATAGAACAATTATTACATCAAACAAGTGGTATACCTTTTAAAACGATAGATAAGATACCAGTTTCTAATGAAGATAATGCACTTGAAGAAACAGTTAAAACCTTAATTAATATAGAATTAGATAGTGAACCAGGTAGGGATTTCCAGTATGCAACTATAAATTATGATGTTTTAGGGTTGGTTATTGAAAAAGTGACAGGGAAATCTTATGAAGGCTATATTGAAGAAAATGTCTTAAAGCCATTGGGTTTACATAATACTTATCTTTATAAAAATGAGATTGTTAATGAATATATCGCTAAAGGGTATAAACTCGAATTCTTAAAAAATGATGTATATGATGCGCCTGTGTATAGAGGGAATAAGCCGGCGGGGTATATTATCTCCAGTGCTGAAGATATGGCTAAGTGGCTTAAGATTCAGCTGGGCACTTTAAATGATTTGAAATTTGATAAAGACATAGTTGGAAAATCTCAAGAGGCCAATCGTACAGTTAGACCATTAAGTAATGGATCATTCTATGCTAGTGGTTGGTTCATTTATCCAAAGAGTGAAAATCAAATTTCACATGCCGGGAATAATCCTAATTATTCTTCATTTATAGTATTTAATCCTAAGGATAAAGTCGGGGTTGCAGTACTAAGTAATACGAACTCACAATATGTAGAACTTATAGGTCAAGGTATTAATAAGATTTTAGAAGAGGGCACTTACAATAAAAATATAATAGATTTAAATAAAGGCGCAGATACAATAGCTAGTGTAATTATATGCATTTCAATTTTAATAGTTTTAAACATATTATTTTTCACATTAAAAGCATTAAAAGCAATATTAAATAAACAAAGGCATTTAAATACAAATGGAAAAAAGAGTTTATTAAAGCTTGTTTTTTCTTTTCTGTTCATGCTGGGAATAAGTTACTGTATATATTTAATTCCATATATCCTGTATAGAGGAGTATCATGGGAATTTGTTTTTGTATGGCTTCCTAATAGTGTTGAAGTTGCACTTTATTTTGCATTTACCAGTGTATGGTTAGTGTATATATACTTAGTATTTATAAGCTTTTTCAAAAAAGAAAACGATAAGGGAATATTTTTGTTATCTATAAAGCGTTAATAGTGGTTTTGGTAATGCGCTTATAATTTTCACTATTAATATGGCTGTAACAAGTAATAATGCGTTAAAGATTAAGCTGTTAATGTATTTCGTTTTAGGAATTATTCTTTATGTCTATGGGCAAAAGGTTATGAGGGGGAAATTAATAGATTTAACCAATGAAATAGTATATTCAAAAAGAATGGAAATTGTAAAAAAATTACTGGAATCTTCTTATAGCAAGTTTGAAGAAATTGAAAAGGGAAGAATTCAGTCCAATATATGAAAGATTATAAAGAACTAGAAGAAATAAGAAAATTAATTGATGTTGGAGGGCCTACTATGTGTCATAGTGCCAGAAAAGCATTTTTAAGTACGGCTTTAATAACATCGCCATCTGACTATAAAGAAGTAATTAATGAGCTTATCGATTATGGAGGTAGAGAATCTCTTAAATTAAGATTAGAACATGCTAAAAAAGTTTCATCAGTTATTACCTCATATATGATTTCCGCAGATGAAACTATGAATAATATTGAACTTGAAGACCTGTTTAAAGCCTATGAGATAATGGAGTGATTAGGGAATTTTAAAAAATGAATGTGTGATTAAACATTCAGGACTGACACATAAAAAATAAATCAAATCCGTTAAATAGTCTATCTCTTTAGTTAATAGACTATTTAAAATTCATTTTAAAAGAATATGATAAAAAAAGAATTATCGAGTCCAGATATGGAATACCGCTTTTAGGAAATGGATACTAAAATTAAATTGGTATTATTTTTTTGTGAGAAAGGTCAAAAATAAATTTCAAAAATTCAAAATTGATAAGTTATTAACTAGAAAATATGGGGGAGTTTAATGAGAAAAATAGTATTATACAGTGATCAAGTACAAGAAGATAGAAAATTGGATTATGAACTTTTAAGGTTGTTAAATAAAGAAAATCCTTCAATAGCATATCTTCGAGCATCTTCAGATGTAACAGGAAAATATTTTAATTATGTAGTTAAATACTATAGATATTTAGGAATTAATAATGTGAAATATTTTGATTTAGACAAAGAATACGATGAAAGAAAGGTTAATGACATATTTAATTATGATGGAATACATCTTTCTGGTGGAAATACATTCCGCTTTTTATATTCCTTAAGAAAAAGAAATTTATTGCATTCATTAAAATCATATTTGCAAAATGGTGGGGTTTTGATTGGTGTTAGTGCTGGTAGTATAATAACAACTAAAAGTATTGATACAGCCCAATTTTTAGACGAGGATATTATAGGACTAGAGGATAGAAAGTCCCTAGGTATTGTAGATTTTGATTTTATGCCTCATTGGAGCGAGGAACAAAGTGAGAAATATTTAGATTTATTAAAAGATTATTCTAAGTTGAAAAATAGGGAGATTTATGCTTGTAAAGATGGTGATGGGATAGTTATTGAGGGAGAAGAGATTAAATTGATTGGTGATATTTTGAAAATCTAATTTAGTTTCAATTTATATTAACAAAGAAGAAACTCTTTTCGGTTTCTTCTAAGGGATCATGTATAAAACCATCTCCTTTATGTTTATAAATTAAGGAACAATTATGTTGAAACTATAGAAAAAGGGTCCTGTTAATACAGGACTCTTCTTTATTTTTATTAATGTAATTATTAGAGATATTAGTGAACTACTTGCCACTTAGCAAAGCTTGAATTGGGAGCTTCTCAGCTCCACGATGAAAGAAACCTTTCGACTCCCTGAGCGTTACGTCTAGATGTCCAACGCTTGGACGCTCTCTGTATATGGTTGATATTTTAAGCAGTTACCGAATAGCTTGGTTTTCGCACTCTATTTTCTTCCTGAAACCTCCTATATCAAGCTATCAAAGAACTTCAGATAGCTAGTTTATCAAAAGTTTTTTGCTATGCCAAACTGAAATTCATCTCCCACCTAACGTTTGGCTATCGCCCTTCACACGCTTGAGGAAGGAGAATTATTCCAGTAAATTCATTAAAAAATTCCTTTTGTGTACCAAGAAGCAAAATATATTTATGATAAAATATAGAAAAAGATGATTAAGAAGGGATAATTAAAGTGAAACCAACAATTTATGATGTTGCGGAAAAAGCAGGTGTATCAATAGCAACTGTATCCAAGGTAATTAATCAAACTGGGCGTATTAGTGAAAAAACAATAAACAAGGTAAATCAGGTAATGGATGAACTAGATTACCAGCCAAGTAGTGTAGCAGCAGCGTTAACAGGTAAAAAAACATATACGATTGGGGTACTTGTCCCAGATATCTCAAACCCATTTTTTGCAGAAGTAGCAAGAGCCTTTGAAAATAGTGCACGAGAATCAGGGTATACACTCATTTTATGTAGTACAGATCATCAAACAAAACGTGAGCATGAATACATTGATTTATTATTTAAAAAGCAAGTAGATGGCATTATTATTGCAACGGAGCTAAATGATTATAAACTTGTAAAAAAAATCGTGAATCGAGATTTGC
This sequence comes from Bacillus sp. K2I17, assembly GCF_002209985.1. Lineage (NCBI taxonomy): Bacteria > Bacillati > Bacillota > Bacilli > Caryophanales > Bacillaceae > Bacillus > Bacillus sp. K2I17. The sequence goes on along the minus strand of NZ_NJGF01000043.1, from coordinate 25,940 downwards.
CACTAGTACTATTCACTGTAGATCATCCTTCCATCACGACTCATGTTGTGACAACTGATGATATGAGGGGAGGCTATCTAGCTGGAAGTTATCTAACGCAGAAAGGCCATTCATCTTTAACAATTATGATGGAGAAGGATAGAAAAAGTAGCTTAGGGAGATTGAATGGTTTCAAACAAGCTCTTACGGATTCGGGGATTTCGTTAGATGATGAGGCTATCATTAGCTGCTATTCGACAGTGGAAGATAGTAAACGTGCAAGTAAGGAATTACTTCATTTGCCTAACAGGCCTACAGCGGTTTTTGCTTGTACAGATTTAATTGCTATATGCCTTATGAATGAAGCAAGAAAACAAGGGCTTTCAATTCCGGAAGATTTATCAATTATCGGATTTGATAATACAATCTATGCTGAGATTGCAGATCCGGGGTTAACAACAATTGAACAGCCAATTAAACAAATGGCAGCCTGTACATTTGAACAACTGCTAAAAACGATGGAAATGAAGGAGCATGCTAAGCAAAAAATTACAATTATTCCTCAGTTAGTAGAGCGATCCTCAGTAAAGGATATTACATGATAGAGTTTTTATAAGCCTATTTGAATGTAACAAAAGAAGGTCATCGTAACTAAGTATAGTTAGGATGACCTTCTTTTATATTTAGGATTTATACTGAGAATTGTTCACCGCTTTTCGTATTTAAATCCTGCTCCATCTCATTTTCCTTTGGAATAGTAAGGAAATGAGTTAAAAATGCACCAAAGAAGTACAAACCAGCAAAGATCCACATCACGCCGCCAACACCTAATGGACCGATGAAGACAGTTACTACTAATGGCCCAACGAATGCTGATAATCCTGAACCTAAATTTAAGACAGACATTGCAGCTCCTTTATTGTCAGGAGATAAGGATGGGACTAATGCTGTAAGAGGTACATAACCGGCAAGTGTTGCTCCGTAGCAACAGGCAACAAATAATATTGCCCAATAATTATGTCCTACCATTTGTGGTACATAATAGAGTGCAAGAGTTACAATTCCGCAACCGACTCCTCCGAACCATTTAATCGTATTTACCCAACCAAACTTGTCTCCAACAATACCAAAAATAATATTAAACACCATATTTACAAAGAATAGAGTACCCCAAATTTGAAGCCATTCTGTCATCGTAAAATTATATTTCATCATATAGGTAGGTAGGAAAACAACAAATCCAAACTGAGCGGCCGAGTTTATAATTTTTACAATACCGCCTATACCAACTTTAGGATTTTCAAATGCGATAGTAATGCCTTTTAGTAATTCACTAGATTTGTTAGCGCTTACGGTTTGTGCTTTAAATTTGTCTTTATTTACAACGATTGAGAATAATCCCCCTACGACAACAAAAATTAAAGCACTCCATAATGTAGCGATTTCTCCGATTTTTGGAACCATATAACTAGAATAAAAGGCTCCTATCACACTAAGCCCTAGCTGGAATACGAACCAGAACCAGCCAACTGCTCTTGAAAGCATTTGCTGAGGAGTACTGTAAGATACCCAAACTAGGAAGGAATAAGCAAATAAGGGATAACCAAATCCTCGTAGAGCGTAGCAAAGTAATATAACGGGATAATTCATATGTTGAATTCCTATACCGATGAACCCAATGGAGCCTAAAATGAATGATACTAAACCAAACGTCATTACTTTTCTTGGTCCCCACATTTGTACAAATACCCCCGAAAACCAAGAAGAAGCAGATACAGTTATTCCATAAATAGTAAATAGAAAAGCAGCATGTTCTAGCGTTAGTCCTTTTTCAACGAGATAAGGGGATAACCATCCCTGTTCTAACCCGTCCCCAATCATAAAAACGATAATTCCTATGTATCCCCAAGTTAAATTAGAAGGGATCCCAATCCTGTCCATAAATGTTTTGTTTGAACTAATAGAGTTCATTCTCCCACCACCGATAAGTTATTTTTTTGGTTAAGCGCTTAATTCTTTTTGACAAAAAAAGTATACGCTTACATTATGAGGTCGTCAATTAAATTTTTTGACAATTTACAACTTTCTTTTATAGAGGCATTCTATTTACTTATTGGACAATAAAATAATAGTGAGTATGAAAAGAAAGAAATACCTTATAGATGGGGGTTACTATTTAAAAGGCTTGGTTTTCTTTGTTATATCAGTATTTTAAAAGAATATATTTATAGCTTTTTAGATGATTTATTTCTAATTATTATTTTTTATTTTTATGTAATACGTTTATTGAGGGAACTTAAAATTCGGATGAAAAGGGAGTGTTCAAAAAAATAAAAATGTTTTCAATTTAGAATCAAGTGTGTATAATGAAGAAAAATAGGGAAAGCGCTTAACTAATTTGATGCGCTAAACCCTATAGACTTTCATTTCGTTTCTTAAATTTTAATATAGAGGGAGAAATCATATGAACGTTTTAAAGATTGGGATTATTGGTGCTGGACGAATTGGGAAACTACATGTTGATAATTTGCAGCTTATGCCACGAGTAAAAATTAAAGCGGTTTCAGATGTAGTAATTGGTCATCTAGAAAAGTGGGCTCAAGATAAAGGAATTTCCAATCTGACTACAAACTATCAGGATTTATTAGCAGATCCAGAAATTGATGCTGTCTTTATTTGTTCACCAACAAATACACATGCGCAAATTATTAAAGAAGCAGCTCTTGCGAAAAAACATATTTTCTGTGAAAAGCCTGTTAGTTTCTCAGTAGAAGAAACATTAGAAGCATTAGAAGTGGTAAAAGAACAGGGAGTATCACTTCAAGTAGGTTTTAATCGTCGTTTTGATCCTAACTTCAGGAAAGTGTATGATCTTATTCAACAAGGCGAAGTCGGACAGCCACATATTTTAAAAATTACGTCACGCGATCCACAACCGCCAAGTATAGAATATGTTCGCTCTTCAGGCGGATTGTTTATGGATATGATGATTCATGATTTTGATATGGCTCGTTATGTGATGAATAGTGAAGTGGTTGAAGTATTTGCATATGGAACAACATTAATTGATCCATCCATTCAGGAAGTAAATGATGTTGATACAGCAATTGTCACATTAAAATTTGCGAATGGAGCTTTAGGGGTAATTGATAATAGCCGACAAGCTGTTTATGGATATGACCAGCGTGTGGAAGTGTTTGGTGAAAAAGGCGCGGTTGCTGCGGATAATTGCTGCCCGACAACAGTTCAAGTGTCAAAAACAGAAGGTGTTGTAAAAGATAAGCCGCTTTATTTCTTCTTAGAGCGTTACACGCAGGCTTACATTGAGGAAGTAACACAATTTACAAAGTCAATTATAGAAGGACAAGCTGTTATTTGCAGTGGTAATGATGGGTTACAAGCGGAGCGAATTGCGAAAGCTGCGAAGGAATCCTTACTAACAGGAAAACCTGTACAAATTGAACATAAACAGCCTGCATTAAATCAATAAAGAGAGCGCTTACTTATAGATGGATAAAGAGTAATGAATAGTTGGTTTATAAAAATATGAACCATATCATTTATTCATAAAGCATGGGAGGTAGTAACAATGAATCCACTTATTTTTAAAGAAGATTGTCCATTAGACCTTATTGCGGTTGGACGTTTATGCGTTGATTTAAATGCTAATGAAACACAACGTCCTATGGAAGAAACAAGAACGTTTACTAAATATGTAGGAGGTTCTCCTGCAAATATTGCAATTGGTGCTGCACGTCTTGGCTTACAAACAGGATTTATCGGTAAAGTATCTGATGATCAAATGGGCCGCTTTATTACGGGGTACCTAAAGGACAATAATATTAATACAGATCAGATATGTATAGATCGTACAGGTGCAGTGACAGGTTTAGCATTTACAGAAATTAAAAGCCCTGAAGATTGCAGTATTTTAATGTACCGCGACAATGTCGCAGACTTAAATCTTGATCCAACAGAGGTATCTGAGGACTATATTAAACAATCAAAAGCACTCTTAATTTCAGGAACAGCTTTAGCGAAAAGTCCCTCTCGCGAGGCGGTATTTTTAGCACTAGAATATGCGCGTAAGCATGATGTAGTTGTATTTTTTGATGTGGATTACCGCCCGTATACATGGCAGTCAGAAGCTGAAACGGCTGTGTATTACAATCTAGCGGCCGAAAAATCTGATGTCATTATTGGAACGCGTGAAGAATTCGATATGATGGAAAAACTATTAAACTATGAACAGTCTAATGACCAAGTTACGGCTGAAAGATGGTTTTCTCATCATGCGAAAATCGTTGTAATTAAACATGGCGGGGATGGTTCAATCGCATATACGAGAGACGGTCAATCTCACCGAGGCGGTATCTTTAAAACAAAGGTGTTAAAGACGTTTGGTGCTGGCGACTCGTATGCATCTGCGTTTATTTATGGCTTAATGCAAGGGTTTGAGGTTCCTCAAGCGATGCGATTAGGAGGCGCTTCTGCTTCGATCGTTATTTCTAAACATAGCTGTTCTGATGCAATGCCAACAAGAGCAGAGATTTCTGCATTCATGGAAACGGCTGAGGAATTGGTATAGAAACGTCATGAATCAATAATCAAGTAAGGGCGTATCCTATTGGACGCTTCTACATTACATAAAAGGGAGAGAATGAATATGACAGTACAAACAGCACAAATTGTAAAAAACTACATTGGCGGCGAATGGGTAGAATCCATTTCAACTAAGATGGAAGCTGTATATAACCCTGCAACAGGAGAAGTAATCGCTCAAGTACCACTTTCAACAAAATTAGATGTTGAACAAGCTGTACTAGCAGCAAATGAAGCATTCAAGTCTTGGTCTAAAACTGCTGTACCAAAACGTGCTCGTATTCTATTTAAATATCAACAATTATTAGTAGATAACTGGGAAGAGTTAGCGAAACTCATTACGATTGAAAACGGAAAAAGCTATAACGAGGCTTACGGTGAAGTTCTTCGTGGTATTGAGTGCGTGGAGTTTGCAGCAGGTGCTCCTACATTAATGATGGGAAAACAGCTACCTGATATTGCAACAGGTATTGAGTCTGGGATGTATCGTTACCCAATTGGTGTTATAGGAGGCATCACACCTTTTAACTTCCCAATGATGGTTCCATGCTGGATGTTCCCACTTGCAATTGCTTGTGGTAATACATTCGTATTAAAACCTTCAGAGCGTACACCACTTCTAGCAGCAAGATTAGCAGAATTAGCTGCAGAAGCAGGCATACCAAAAGGTGTATTAAATATCGTAAATGGTGCTCACGATGTAGTAAACGGTCTTCTTGAACATAAATTAGTGAAGGCAATTTCATTTGTAGGTTCTCAGCCTGTCGCAGAATATGTATACAAAAAAGGAACAGAAAACTTAAAACGTGTTCAAGCACTAGCGGGTGCGAAAAACCATTCCATTGTATTAAATGATGCAAATCTTGAACTAGCAACAAAGCAAATTATTAGTGCTGCATTCGGTTCAGCTGGTGAGCGTTGTATGGCTGCTTCTGTTGTAACAGTAGAAGAAGAAATTGCAGATCAATTAGTTGGAAGACTAGTAGAAGAAGCGAACAAAATTATCATCGGAAATGGTCTTGATGAAGATGTGTTTTTAGGACCTGTTATTCGTGATAACCATAAAGAGCGCACAATTGGTTACATCGATTCAGGTGTAGAACAGGGCGCTACATTAGTTCGTGATGGACGCGAAGATACAGCTGTAAAAGGAGCTGGTTACTTCGTTGGGCCAACAATTTTTGACCATGTTACAAAAGAAATGAAAATCTGGCAAGATGAGATCTTTGCTCCTGTTTTATCTATTGTTCGTGTGAAATCATTGGATGAAGCGATTGAAATTGCCAATGAGTCTCGCTTTGCAAATGGAGCTTGCATTTATACAGATAGCGGGGCAAGTGTACGTCAATTCCGTGAAACAATTGAATCAGGTATGTTAGGTGTGAATGTTGGGGTTCCGGCGCCAATGGCATTCTTCCCGTTCTCTGGCTGGAAAGACTCTTTCTATGGTGATCTCCATGCGAACGGTACGGACGGCGTTGAGTTTTATACAAGAAAGAAAATGCTTACATCTCGTTGGGAAAAGTAATCAATAAGAGAGAAGTAGAATCTGTCTAGTTGCTTGGAAGCGAAAGTAACGCAAGTAGTAAAACATAAGAAGGAAGTATTAGGAGTCTATTAAATTCCTAATACTCCTTTTTCATATGCAGAATGACTGTTAGAGATAGAAAGGAGCAAATCATATGCAAACTGTTAGAATGACGACGGCGCAAGCTTTGGTGAAATTTTTAAATCAGCAATACGTAGAGTTTGATGGAAAGCAACAAAAGTTTATTAAGGGAATCTTTACGATTTTTGGTCATGGAAATGTAGTAGGACTAGGTCAAGCTTTAGAAGAAGATGCAGGGGAATTAGAAGTATACCAAGGGAGAAATGAACAAGGAATGGCAAATGCTGCGATGGCCTTTGCAAAACAAAAACATAGAAAACAAATTATGGCATGTACTTCTTCTGTTGGTCCTGGATCAGCAAATATGATTACTTCTGCAGCAACAGCTTCTGCAAATAATATTCCCGTTTTATTACTTCCAGGAGATGTATTTGCAACGAGACAACCCGATCCTGTTCTTCAACAAATTGAACAAACACATGACTTATCTATTTCTACAAATGATGCTTTCCGTGCAGTAAGTAAGTACTGGGACAGGATAAATCGTCCTGAACAATTGATGACAGCTATGATTCAAGCGATGCGTGTTTTAACGAATCCGGCAGATACAGGGGCTGTAACAATTTGTTTACCACAAGATGTCCAGGGGGAAGCATGGGATTTTCCAGATTACTTCTTCCAAAAGCGTGTTCACCGTATTGAACGTCGTCTACCTACAAAAGCCAGCTTAGCGGATGCAGTGGAAATGATTAAGAGAAAGAAAAAGCCAGTTATGATTTGCGGTGGTGGTGTAAGATACGCAGAAGCGGCAGAAGAACTCAAACAGTTTGCTGAAACATTCCACATTCCATTTGGAGAAACACAAGCTGGAAAAAGTGCGATTGAAAGTAGTCATCGATATAATCTAGGCGGCATTGGGGTAACGGGAAATGTAGCGGCTAATACAATTGCAAAGGAAGCGGATCTTGTTATTGGGATCGGGACGAGATTTACTGATTTTACAACGGCATCGAAACAATTATTTCAAAATGAGGAAGTTGAGTTTTTAAACATCAATATTTCAGAATTCCATGCGAATAAGCTGGATGCATTAAAGGTTATAGCGGATGCGAAAGAAGCGCTTCTTGCTCTAATTGATGAACTGCAAGTAATTAATTATCGATCTAGTTATACAGTAGAAATTGCTGATGCAAAAGAGGCTTGGGAAATAGAATTATCACGTCTACATAATATTCGCTTTACAGGTCAAGATTTCACACCAGAAGTAGAAGGCCATTTCGATGGAAAGTTAAATGAGTATGTAGACGCACTTGGTACACAATTAACACAGACTGCAGTCATTGGACAAATCAATACATTTCTGGATGAAGATGCAATTATCGTTGGAGCGGCAGGAAGTCTTCCAGGTGATTTACAAAGAATGTGGGCATCAAGAAAACCAAATACATATCACATGGAGTATGGATACTCTTGCATGGGCTATGAGGTTGCGGGTGCACTAGGTGCAAAGCTAGCTGAACCATCGAAGGAAGTATATGCAATGGTAGGGGATGGTAGTTACCAGATGCTTCATTCTGAGCTTGTCACAAGTCTTCAAGAAAACAAAAAAATTAACGTCTTATTGTTTGATAACTCCGGATTTGGCTGTATTAATAACTTACAAATGGGTAATGGAATGGGGAGCTTTGGAACAGAGTTTCGTTACCGAAACCAGGAAACTCGTAAATTAGACGCGGGAATTATGAAAATTGATTTTGCAGCTAGCGCAGCTGGATATGGTGTGAAAACATATCATGTTACATCACTAGAACAATTACAGGAAGCGCTTATAGATGCGAAAAAACAAACAGTTTCCACATTAATTGATATTAAAGTATTACCAAAAACAATGACAAATGGATACGAGTCATGGTGGCATGTTGGTGTTGCGGAAGTATCTAAAAGTCAAAGTACACAAGCGGCGTACGAGAGTAAAGTAAGTAACTTGCAACAGGCAAGATCTTATTAGATTAGGACACAAAGAGAGCTTTTTATCTACATGCATATTGATTAGGAAGCTCTCTTTTCAATAACCAGTTAAGAGAATTTGGCGAAATTCTATCACATTTTTTAAAGAGGAGAGACAAGGGGATGTTTAAAGAAAATACAGTTAAGCTTGGTATTGCACCAATTGCTTGGACAAATGATGATATGCCGGAGCTAGGGGCAGAAAATACGTTTGAACAATGTATTAGTGAGATGGCACTAGCTGGATTTAATGGAAGTGAAGTAGGTAATAAATATCCGAGAAATACAGTTGTATTAAAAAAATCTTTGGAATTACGAAACTTGGAGATTGCTAGTGCATGGTTTAGTACGTTTTTAACAACGAAGCCGATTGAAGAGACGGTAGAAGAATTTATTAAGCATAGGGATTTCTTGCATGACATGGGTGCAAAAGTCATCGTTGTTTCAGAGCAAGGGCATAGTATTCAAGGGTTAATGGATGTACCACTATTTAAAAATAAGCCTGTTTTTACAGAAGAAGAGTGGGATAAGCTTGCGGATGGATTACATCACCTCGGTAAATTAGCTCAGGAAAAGGGGCTACATATTGTATACCATCATCATATGGGTACGGGTGTTCAAACAACGGCAGAAATTGAAAAGTTAATGGACATGACTGATCCAGCGCTTGTATCTCTTCTTTTTGATACAGGTCATCTTGTTTTTTCAGGAGAAGAGCCACTTTATATTTTGAAGAAATATTTACCTCGTATTAAACACGTACATTTAAAAGATATTCGTCAAGAAGTAGTAGATGGTGTAAAGGAAAGCGAATTAAGTTTCCTACAGGCAGTGAAGAATGGAGCATTTACAGTTCCCGGGGATGGCGTAATTGTGTTTGATGAAGTGTTTACTATCCTTGCAAACTCTGATTATCAAGGATGGTTTGTGGTAGAGGCAGAGCAAGACCCTGCTTTGGCGAATCCTTTTGAGTACGCATTAAAAGCCAGAAAATTTATACAAGAAAAAGCAGGTCTGTAATTTAAGCATTTTAAGATTATCCCTAAGTAAATGGGATGGTAATCTACATCTCTTCTTACAAAAGGGGTAAAAAGACGTGACGGTTGGTTTTACATGTAATAATTAATATTGAAATAGGGGAGTATGTAATGCCATTAGTTCAAATGAAAGATATTTTAATTAGAGCAAATCAAGAGAATTATGGGGTTGGAGCTTTTAGTGTCGCGAATATGGAAATGGTAATGGGAGCTATTAAAGCAGCTGAAGAGTTAAGTTCACCGCTTATTCTACAAATTGCAGAAGTTCGGTTGAATCATTCGCCAATTCATATGATTGGTCCTTTGATGGTAGCTGCAGCGAAACAAGCAACTGTTCCAGTAGCAGTTCACTTTGATCACGGTATGACATTTGAAAAGATTCAAGAGACGTTAGAAATTGGTTTTAGTTCGGTTATGTTTGATGGCTCTCACTATCCGTTAGAAGAGAATATCCAAAAGACAAAAGAAATTGTAGAACTTGCGAAACAGTATGGAGCGACGGTAGAAGCTGAGATTGGTAGAGTTGGTGGTAGTGAGGACGGGTCAGAAGATATTGAAATGTTGCTGACAAGCACTACAGAAGCAAAACGATTTGCAGAAGAAACAGACGTAGATGCGTTAGCTGTTGCAATTGGAAATGCGCATGGTATGTACAATGGAGACCCTGATTTACGATTAGACCGCCTACAAGAGATTAATGAGGTAGTCCATATTCCACTCGTATTACATGGTGGTTCTGGTATTAGTTCAGAGGATTTCAAGCAATGTATTCAACATGGTGTTCGTAAAATTAATGTAGCAACAGCCACATTTCAGAATGTAATTACTACGGTTAACACTGCCGTCATGAATACTCCGTATTCAGATTACTTTACGTACCACCAGGATGTTATTAGGGCTGCATACGAAAACGTTAAAAGTCATATGCAAATATTCGGAAGTGAAAACAGAGCATAATCAGAAAAACTTTCTTCATCACTAGTTAGAAGAAACTCGGAATGTAGTTAGCTGACAAAAGTAGAGAATGCTAGAGAATCCATTAATTAAAAGGAGGAGAAAGCCATGTTAGGAAAATTAGGTGAATTAAATGAGGGTTATAATGTATTAACAGAAATGAACGGTCAATGCAGTGGTATGTTAATGGATATAGGCATATATAAGATGTCTAATGGAAAAGAAGAGTCGCTATTTGATAATAAAAATGAAACGGCAGTACTTTTACTAGAAGGGACAATACGTTTAGAGTGGGAAGGAATGGAACAAGTTATTCAAAGACAGTCTGTGTTTGAAGAAAACCCTTGGTGTTTACATGTATCTAAAAATGTGAAGGTTACAATTACTGCTCTTTCAGATAGTGAAGTGCTTGTTCAAAAAACAGATAATGATCAAGAATTTGCATCCAAGTTATATACTCCAAATGAGTGTCAAAGTGTTGTAGCTGGAGATGGAGTATGGGAGGGAACAGCACAGCGTGTTATTCGTACGATTTTTGACTATAACAATGCAGCATATTCTAATATGGTAGTAGGGGAAGTTATTTCTTATCCAGGGCGATGGTCCAGTTATCCACCACATCACCATGATCAGCCAGAAGTATATTATTATCGCTTTAATAAGCCACAGGGATTTGGATGTGCAATGGTTGGCGAGGATGCATATCGCGTTATACATAATAGCTTTATTACAATTCCGGGTGAGCTAGACCATCCACAAGCAACAGCGCCTGGATATGCCATGTATTTTTGTTGGATGATTCGACATCTTGAGAATAATCCTTGGAATGATCGTATCATGGAGGAAGACCACAAGTGGTTATTAGAACCAAACGCGAAAATTTGGCCAGAAAAGGAATAGACCAAAATAAAAACGAGCAATCCTCTTCATAGTGATAAGGTGCTCGTTTTTTTATTTGTAAGTGGAAAGGAAAATCCCTCTTACTGTTATCGCCGGATTATTGTCCTGCAAACATTTAAAGCAGGAGAATTCTATCAGAAATTATGTAAAATAAATCTTTTATTTTGGTCTGTGTTTTTGACTTGCTAGTTATTCATGGAAAAAATTAGTTTATTGGTTATTGAGTTTTTTTGTAATTTATTTTTTGTTTGTTGTTCTATCTACATCTGAAATGGGTGAGTCTGTTCCGTATAGGTCTTGGTTGCTATCTTTATTGCTATTGATTGGATTATGTTTCATTTGAGATGATGTTTCTAGCATTTGTTCTTGCTCCTTACTAGGGGTATTCAGGGCATCCGATGGGATGCGATTAATCTGTTCGTTTAATAGGTTTTCTTTGTCCATATTATACAGCTCCTTTTTTGAATGAGAAAAAAATAGTGGAATTATTAATAGACACTCCGATATTTTGTGTCTTTGAAAGGAATTATATACAAACTTATATTGCAAAGTTAACTAATAAGAAAATGTTAGTGGTGAATAAAGAGGTACAGAATTGAAATTCGAAAATGTGGTTCTTCTATCTAAAAAGATATGATTTGATATTTTCTTAGTTTTGGTTAGGTAAGTTTATATACTTAAAGTAAAGGGCTTAATTCATTTAAGGGGGATGATAATTTGGAGGTATTTAACTCAGCTGCTCCTGCACAAATAAAAAGTGATTTTTAGTGTTGGATATTTTATTCACCTTAAAATTGCTACTAATTACTTTGATATACTCTTAATTTAGAATGGAATGCAATGAAAGAGAATAATTATATGGTGGTACACGAATGAGCTTGGATGGGATGGTTAGTTGTTTTTTTACGCTGTCTTCGTAAAGTTTGTTGTTTGGGAATAGGATTAATTGATTTATCAGTTAGGTACCATATAATGGAATTGAGGCGTTCTTTAACTAAGTTTAGTTGAAGAAGGAATATATAAACCCAGTATAGAAATAATACCGAAATTTTTAAGCGGAGAAGACAAAATGAAGAATTTATTAATAGAGCCACACTGTATTTTTCCAGCACCAGATATAATAAAAACTGCAAATTTTTATGAACAAAAGATGGGTTTTAAAGCTGTCCAGTATATGAATATCAATCAACCGCACATTTGTTTATATCAGGATACAACGGAAATTATCTTAACTAAGTCTAACAGGCAAAAAGTAATTCCAAATAGGGATTTATATGGATATGGTTATGACGCTTACTTTATCACAAAAAATCAAGAAGAACTTCAAAAAGAGAGTTTATAAAGCCGAATGTGAAAATCGTCCGTTCATTAGATAAAACAGATTACAATAATAAAGAATTTGTAATTGAAGATATAGATGGATAGGATTTGGGATTAAAGCCAGTTAAAGGGAAGAAGTAGTAATTATATTTCCAGAGGATGTAAAGTTAAGGTGAACTATTAATTACATATTGGGATAATCTTAAAAAAAGATTTGCAAAACTCGCATGTTTTTTCGATAGATATGTTAAAGCTTTTCTTCCTTTGAGAATATTCATTGTTATAATGTATGCAGTCTTTCATGTTGTGAAGGTAAGAAAATAATTATTTTCTTACCTTCACAAGGTTTTGTTAAAGATATATTTAACCTCTATTACACTTTCGAACATTTTACATATTTATTATTTGTATTTTAAAATATAATTATAAACGGATTATTAAAAGGAGATAAAATTAAGAAAGCCGGTTACTTTTAGGGATGCAATAGTTTATAATTAAAATATTCATATTAAATAAAAAGTAGGGATGTATATTAATTAAAAGAAATTGGGAAGACACGTACTTTTCAGGTCTTTTCCCTGTTTTCATGATACAAAAATCCTATTACTAATGTTTTTCTGCAAGGGTTATGCTTATATTCTTATTAACAAATTTACGGGGCAGATAAAAGGACGGTATGGTGATAAAGTAATAGAAATTTGTTTTTCAATAATCCAGCTTTCTAGACATGATTTAAGAGAAATATAAGGGGGAATTAGCTTTGAGCAATAAAACCGAAAATATGTATATCACATCTTTCCATGCTAAAAATGTAAGACGTTTTAGGGAGCTTGATATTGAGTTTAATAAGGGTTTTAATTTTATAGTTGGTCCTAACGGGAGTGGAAAAACATCTATACTAAGAGCCTTATCTATGTGTGTATCATCAAACTCTATTGAAGATACAAGATTCGGAGAAGATTCTGAAATTTGGACTGACTTTACATATAATAATAAAAATTATCGCATCGGATTAGCAAATGGTTGGGCAACGACCGAGGGATATAGGAAAAGTAGGATAAAAACCTATGCTCCTCCTCAGTCAGGGTTTGAGAAGCAAGCTTTCAGCTTTAGCCAAATAAATGATTGGGTTCCAGCTTACGCACCACTTTTTATCGGTGCATACAGAAAGCTGGATTATCAGTATGTTAGTGGGATGTCTAGAGAAGAGGTTGCCTCAAGTCAAAGGAAGTATTATCGTGAAGGTGCAGCTGCACGCTTAAACGGTACTGCTATGCCTAATGTTAAACAATGGTTGATAAACAGGTATTTCATTATTGAAAAGGATTGGGCAGAATTTGAAAAAAGAAATTGGGACTGGCTGTTAAAAAACATTGAATGTATAGGACCTAAAGGGAGTGAATTCGCATTTTTAGGGATTGAGAGAGATCTAGAACCTAAATTTAACCTTTATGGTAAAGAAACGTATTTGGAAGAATTGTCAGCGGGCTTTCAATCTGTTTTATCTATGATACTAAGTATTTTTGAATGGATTGAAGGTACGAATGACGGGGAAAACATTTGGGTGGAAGAAGCTATAGGGACAGTAATTATTGATGAACTAGATGTCCATCTTCATCCGGAGTGGCAATTAACTATAAGCGACTCCTTGAGAAGGATGTTTCCGAAGTTACAATTTATTATAACAACTCATTCTCCGCACATTGTTGCAACGGCACATAAAGGTGAAATTATCGTTATCCCTAGTGAAGATAAGATTAATGTAAAGCCAAGTGAAAAAAGTTACTCAGGGTGGAGTACGGACCAAATACTAGAAGATATCATGGGCGTCTCTAGTCTTGAGAATAAAGAATATGCTAGATTAATTGATAAAATATATAAAGAGCTTGATGTGAGAGATTTAAATCAATTTAAACAGACATTAAGAGAAATAGAGAAGGTATCTCATCCAAATGATACAATTACTTCTGTATTAAGAATCAAGTTAGCTGAGTTACAACTACAAGTGGAGGATAATGAAAAGTGATATTTTTAGAGAAACCGACCACTCCTCCTGAAATCTTACAACAGAATTATGAAGAATGGACGAGTAATTTACTTCAAGCAGTAGGACAATATGGAAGCTATAAAAAAATACCAAAAGAACTAAAATCAACTTTAATTGCTCATTATAGGCATGACGATATTAAAAATGCCTTATTTTCAATAAGTAATGAGAAGTGTGCATTTTGTGAGAGCAAACCAGCTGAGAGTGGAAATATAGAGGTAGAACATTATATACCTAAGTCAGAATACCCACATTTAACTTTTGCTTGGAGTAATTTACTCCCAGTTTGTAGGAAGTGTAATGAAGCAAAAGGAACTCTAGATACTCTAGAAGAACCTATAGTGAATCCTAGTATTGTTAATCCGGAAGATTTTTTCAAATTCAATGATATTAGAATGTGTGTAAGAGAAGGAGCTCCAGATAGGGATGTTGCACAAAGAACTATTAGAGAATTAGGATTAAATTCTCCAAGGCTTTTCAGAGCACGAGCTGATTTGTTAATTGGTCTTTCTTCGTATATAGAAAATTTAGAGAAATGGTTAAGAGAAATTGAAAGTAGTGAAACACCGAGAAAGCGGCATAATAGAATCGTGAATCTAAGAGATTCCATGGAATCAATTGAAATGCTGATTAAATCAACTGAGAAATATACGGCTTTTTCAAGGGATATTATTAAAAATAGCAAAGAGTATGAGAGAGCCAAGAGGGTAATTGAAGAAGAGTTATAGGTTATGTATAAAAAATAGTTTACTTTTACATTAATTGCTCATACACATGAATTTGATGCATAAAGGTAAATACCACTACATTCTTTACTTTAATTGTTATCTACATTTAGCATACTACGCATGTGGAAGTTGCTAGTCAGTTAATATTGAAATAAAGAAAAAAGGATTTTTTACAGATTCGTAAAAGTCCTTTTTTTATTTGGGCTAAATAATGGGGGGGATTGTAATATCTAAAAATAAACTCTATTTTTTAACATTATATTACATTAAAATTATAGATATAAATATAATGAGAAGGGAACTATAAATTTGAAATTACATAAAATAGAAATACATAATTATCGATCAATTGTGGATCAGAGCTTTGAATTAAATGATTATAATCTTCTAGTTGGTGCAAACAATGCTGGGAAGTCCACAGTTGTTAATGCAATACTCACATTTTATGAGAAAATCAAATTTAATAAGAAAACAGATTTCCCAAAGACCGGTGCAACTGATAGTGAATCTTGGATTCAAATAACATATGCTTTAAGTGATGAAGAATATGCTAACTTACCTGATGACTATAAGACTAATGAGAAACTTCTTACCGTAAGAAAACTATTAGAGTCAAAAGATAAGCAAAGGTTCGCTAGTAATCAAAGTAACCTCTATGCAGTAATTAACGGAAATTTAGAGGGAAAATTATTCTTTGGTGCTAAAAATGTGGGGAATGCTAAATTAGGTGATGTTGTTTACATTCCTGCAGTAAGTTCCGCAAGTGATAGTCTGAAAATGAGTGGTCCTTCTCCATTGAGAGATACTATAAATTTTTTATTTAAGGAAGTTGTTGACCAACATCCAAGTTATCAGGCTTTGACGAAGGCATTTACTAACTTTAATGCTTTTGCTAATCAAAAGAATGGAGTATTCGATAATATCGTAAAATCGTTCAATCAAGACATAGAAGAATGGGATATTTCTTTCAAGCTCAAAATAAATCCAATCTCACCAGAGGAAATTACTAAAAGTTTAATATCTTATCATTTTAGTGACGGTAACATTAATAATGAAGAATTTAACATTGAACAATATGGCCACGGATTCCAAAGGTCTGTGATATTTAATTTAATCAAAGTATCTGCTAGTTTTAAAAAAGAAAAGAAAACAAAGAAGAAGGAATTTAATCCTAAACTTACTATTTTATTGTTTGAAGAACCTGAGGCATTTCTACACCCTACTCAACAAGACCAATTAGCTTATAATTTAAAGGTCTTATCACGACAAGAAGATTATCAAGTTATACTCACAAGTCATTCTTCACTCTTTATTGGTAAAGCAACTGAAGAGTTAAATCAAATTGTTAAAATTAATAAAAAAGAAGGCTTATCTTATCTTCATCAGCCTAGCAAAATAGAGCTAGGAGCTTTTTTTAACTATGCTGTAGATTTTAAGGTATTGCTTGATGGAGACTTGACTGAATTAGACAGTGAAGAAATTCTTGCTCAGGAAGAAAAATTCAGGTATCAATTATGGCTTGATTCTGAACGAGCTTCTATGTTTTTTGCTAATCATGTAATTATCACAGAAGGAGCAACAGAAAAAATACTAATTGAATACTTAATGGATAATGAATGGGCAGATCTAAAAAAATATAAGATTTATGTGTTAGATGCTATGGGTAAATACAATATTCATAGATACATAAAACTTTTAAGTCTATTTGGGATTAACCATTCGATAATCTTAGATAGCGATTCACAAGCCAAAGGTAATAATCTCATAAGACATCAAAAATTAAATCAGCATATAGCTGAATGTATGACTTTTTGTACTACTTGTGAACCACATTTATTTGATCCAGACCTTGAAGGTTTTTTTGAATTACCTATGCCTAAAAAAGATCGTAAACCCCTTGCGATGCTGAAGGCTGTAACAGAAAATTTTATTGCACATCAAAAGCTAGTAGAATTTAAAAATATAATCGTTAAACAATTAGTAAAGGAGCTACCAGAGGAAATTTCTGACCAGTTAGAAGAAATCCTTACTCCTTAACAGTGAATATATAATACAGGACCTGAATGATCTTCGTGTTCTGTATTTAAATATATATTTACTTACTGAATGGTATTATCACAGTATATAAATTTAATGAAGCCATTGAAAAAAATTGATAGGAATGATTTTTTTGAATAAGAAAGAATTAATTCAAGAATTAGAGAGTATGGACTCATCATTATTTCAGAGACTTGGTGACAAAATTCTAAAATATTATAATAAAGAATACGATTATCTAATTAATAAAGGTAATCATTTGTATAAAAATAAAACTGTTAAAGGTACGCCTGACTCATATAAGGAAGTTACTGGACAGATTATAGCTGTCCAGTATACAACAGTAGAAAAAGATTTGAAAAATAAAATGCTTGATGACCTAAAAAAAGTGATTGAGTGGGAACAAAGCAAATCTGTTTCAAAAATTGTTCTTGTAAGCAATTCAAGATCAAAAGATGAAATTATAAATGCTTGTAAACAAGAATGCAAAAAGATGAACTGGGAAGTTGATTTTGTTTGGTTAGAAACACTAATTGAAATTATAGAGGCGAACTTTGATGCAAAAGTAGAAGCTCAAGATATACTAAAGCTTGACATTAGTAAAATAAAAAAGATAGAAGATTTTAATTGTTATTATAAGAAAATTTATAAAGACTTTATTCGAGAGAAAGTGTCAAAAAGTAGTAAAACTATATTAGGATTGACTAATACAGAATTATTTCATGTT
Organism: Bacillus sp. K2I17; assembly: GCF_002209985.1. Classification (NCBI taxonomy): domain Bacteria; kingdom Bacillati; phylum Bacillota; class Bacilli; order Caryophanales; family Bacillaceae; genus Bacillus; species Bacillus sp. K2I17. Next base: position 7,993 of record NZ_NJGF01000043.1, on the reverse strand, counting down.
GATATTACCGATTCAAGTAAAACGGAAGTAATTAACTATGTTGGTTTTACACGTCAGAGCTGTGCTTTGCTTATAGGTAGTGGAGGTACTGGAAAAAGCATGTTTATGAAAAAGTCTTTTTTACAGTCCCTAAATATTGAGAAATATTCTATATTCATAGATTTAATTAATTATAATGGTGAAACTTTATGTGAAATAGTTAAACACAACATAGAATGTAAAGGATATTCAGTGTCAGAAGAATTAATTCTCCAATTATTGGACAGAGGTGAATTTCAACTATTTTTAGATGGATTCGACGAGATAAGAGACAATGAGGTTGATCACTTTTTGAGCAAATGTATCAGAGATAGCTATTTAATTAATAATAAATTTTACATTAGTAGTAGAAATATTGATAATTTAAACCATTTAAAATGTTTAAATGGTTATTCCAATAAATTTTATATTAACCCTTTATCAAAGGATACCATTATTAGCATAATACTAAAGTATACAAATTCGGAATACGAAAGGAATACCTTAAACGATTATTTAACTGATTCAAAAATTAAAGTACTTTTAAAACCACTATATTTAGGTATGCTCATTAATTATTTAGAATCCAACAACAATTTAATTGAACTAATTCAGAGCTTTGAAAATGATTATGAATTATTAAGTTATTTAATGAATAATATATTGAATTGGAATGATAAGAAAGTTAATAATTTTACGGATGAGATTAAATATATCTTGCCTATAATTGCATTTAAAGCAACACAAAACTATAACTTATTAATAACTGAAAAAGAATTTAATGAGTATATCAAAAATGGTTTAAATGAATTAGGTGTAGAAATAGATTTAGGATATTTATCCAAGTTAAAGAAAATAATTATAAATTATGGATTCATAGAAAAACAAAATGATGGCTTATATAAATTTGAGCACAAAAACTTTCAAGATTATTTTGTTGCGAAATATTTACTTAGCACAGGAGAATTGGAGTTAAAGGAGATTACTTCCAATTTATTATTTGAAGACTCTTTTTTATTAATTGCAAAATATGATATCGGTTATATTGAAGATCGGCTTAGTGATATGAGTATAAAACTTCTTGATAATATTTATGCTCATATGGATAACACTACTCTCTCAAGTAGTGCTAGGCGTTGTATTAAAAAATGGTTTGCGAATAAATATGAAGAAGATATAACAGTAAAAAAGCTTATTGCAACGTATTATAATAGCAACGGACTTATAAGGCTAATTATACAAGAGCTGAAAAAGAACAAGGATTATAATTTTTTGTTGACTAAAGAAAATCACTTATCAACAGTATTTGATATTTATTTAGAAAGTCAGGCAAAATATTCAATTGATCTTATAAAACAATTGTTAGAATTAGGAAAAGAAGGAAGGTTACATATCTTATTTTCAATTTATGCATTAGCTCCAGCGTTTTCATGTAATTATAAATTTTACCATGATGAAGCATATAAAGAATCATTTACTGATATTGAAAATTATTTCATCGAATTACTTAGCAGTAAAGACGAGGAGATTATTTATAACGTTCTTTATTGTATAAAGAAGTATTGTGGAAAAGAGGTATTTGCGGGATTCATTGGGATGAAAGATGGTAATGTTGACAGAATAATAGAATTTATAGAGAAAGTTCCCAAAAATATGAGCGAACGAGTTAATGAGGAATTAAAAGAGATTGAGGAATCCCAGAATACCTCAGACGCTCTAATAAATAAACTAGAATTATTGAGAAGAAGAGTCGAAGACTATAGAACTGATAGTGATCCATTCTTAGCTGAAGATTTAATAATTTTCTTTTTTGATCGAGCTAGCTTTATATTTATAAAAGATTTTCTTACTGAATTTGGTGATGAAAAAATAAATCGTATTTTTATTGATGGTTTAAAATTAAATACTGTTGAAGATGAATATAAGTGTAATATTTTAAGGTATTTTAATAAATATGATAATTATCATGTACTGAATATAGTGAGTACTATGCTGTTGTATTCATCAAGTTTTAGTAAAGGGAGATATATAAGAGAAGAAAGCCTTATGAGTTTATGTAGCAAAATTACTCCTAGGAAAGTAAGTGAACTCATTAATCAATTTGAAAACGCAAATGCTAGAGAAACAAAATTGTTTATTTTATTTGGGATGTGGTCAACTTATAGTAGCTATAAGGATGATGAAATATGTAAGGTTGAAATGTTGTATCCGTTTATAAAAAACTTCAAAGATGGTTTGAGGAGCATAGATGAGTTAGAAGATTTTATGGATAATTGCATAAATATATGGAATAGTTCTCTTATAATAAAGGATACAGATTTAGGGATTAATAATTGTTATAGGTTTGAAAATTTTGTACACTTCTTGCTAAAAGAAGTAGATAAGACTTTATTAGATGAACTCTTTATGTATGTTTTAGATGAAATTAGTAAAGGTTCAATAGATGAAAAAACAAGTAAAAATCTAAAAGATTATAAAAGTAAAGTAGAAAATTTTGATTCAATAATATTATGGATGATGAAAGAATATTCAAAGGGGAAAATTGATTGGTTAAGGCTACTTGAGGATAAAAATAGTAACTTATTAAAAAAGAACATTAAAGAAATCCACAAAAAAATCTTTAGTTGAAGATAAAAGCTCAAAATTTTTTAGAGGCCAGTTCTATAACTATTGATGAAATATTTATTAATTAAAATCAAAACTGTGCTGCTAAAGGTTGGATATAGCCAAGATTCTCTACTTTGATGAAAATTATGTTTAATTTTAGTTACAATTACCAAGATAAATTGATGAAAAAGGAATCCAAAGAGAATTTTTAGGTGAATACTACTACATCAACATTATTATATTTTATCTACACCCAGCACACCAGTCATATGGTAAGTGGGAACGTAGTCTACACCTAACATATTTTTAATGTTACTTTCAGAATTGAAAAGTATGAATGTTGAGTGAAAGGGATGCAGACTGTTGAAAATATAAAAAACGTATAGTACAATGAGGTTGTAAGCTAGATTATAATGAACAAGAAGTCGGGTGGTTCTGATTCTCGTTCTATTGATAGGTCGAAAGTTCTTTGAAAAGTCTTGGTTTGGTCACCAAGGCTTTTTTTCGTATTTCAGAAAGGAATAAAAGCACTTTATGTCGCAATACTATATAGAGTAGTATGCTAGGTTTCAACGTCTTTGCACTTCAAAATGATACTGCATTGGTCATGTGCAATGAAAGTATGGTCAGTACTTCACCTTGAAACCCAATCATAACTACAAACTAGGCTTTGTGTCGCTATTTATAGCGGCACTTTTTTATTTAAGAAGATGTTTTACATATTCAGTTATACCTTTACCTACTTCACTTTTAGTGAAAAAATAATGCACATTTTTAAGGAAACTGAATGCTGTAACGATTGTACCAAAAGAAAAAAGACGCTTACGTTTCTTTTCTCTCTCCGAACGTTTGCGGGCGGTTCTAGTATTCTCCACGTTCTATTGTCACCTCCTCTATAAAAGAGAAGGACAAAGACGGCACGTATTCAGTGTACAGTGTATGACAAGTCTCGACAAGAACTTATTTTCTATCATAAAACATTCGAATATGTGGGGTAAAGTGAATAGAGTTGACTCCATATTTTGAGGTGAGGGTGGAATTTTAGAGTTAAGGGTGCAGCGGGGAAAGTAAAAATCAGTTTGACTTGCTTAAGGTAATTTGGTTAAGTGATGGGGCAAGTAATGAAAGTAGTAACAATCGAAGAAGAGGGAGACAGTTCTACTAAATATGTGGTATTTGAGTAACCAATAGTAAATGGGAAGAAGGATGTTATTTACGTTTTCTTAACAAAGGGACAGGTATCTGATTCTATAAACTGTAGAGGGCTTCCATACAGTTTATTTTACGTGATTCCGGATCCATTGTTTGTAACAAAGTGATTCGTTATACAGGTGCGAAACAATTGATTGTGATAGATGTAAAAGAGGAAGAAAATGACGTATATATAGGGTTTGAAAATAAAGGATCGCATATTGCAGAAGAAAACATAGATAAAATATGGGGTCAGTTCTATAGAGTAGATAAATCAAGAAAACGTGTTTGCGGTGGTACAGGTCTTGGGTTGGCCATAGTAAAAAATATATTGGAATTACATGCTGCTGAGTACGGCGTAATGAATACGGAGGACGGTGTACTTTTCTATTTCCGTTTAAATAAGTGGGATGCAGAGCAGTAAGATATGACGGTCTTGTGTGAGTCATTAATGAAGTATAAAAGGAGTTTAAAAATGGTTTTCATGACACAAAGATGCGAAGTCTCGGAATAGACTTCGCATCTTTGTACTTAACGCAAGTTTTACGAGAGATTAAGTATATATAGATTATTAAGCAAGAATAGCATTTAAAATTGAAACTTTATTTGTCGTAAATAATACATAATTTTGTTTTACCGTTTTTATTAAAATACGGTCCGTTGTTCCATATGCAGTTCCAATACGGATTGCACTAATATCTTCAACACCCGCATAGGTAGCATCTTCGGTTACCTCTATCACATCACTTAATGGAATCGTAATCTTCGCCAATTGCCATGAAATAATTAACTCTTCTTTTGTTTGTTTTAACATGAATACCTAGCATCATACCAAGACCTTTCTATAATAGAATGCTACACTTCTAATCTTATTATACAAATTTTTAGATTATTTTTCTATATGTAGGAATAGAATTGGTTTCTATGTGTTAGTATCTTTAGCGTGTCAAACGAATAGGAGGATATGCTGTCTTTCTATTAAGAAATATGTTAAGAACAAAAGTTCACTTCAAATTAATATGAATTTGATATGGTTGTAGTATTATGACCGAGAAACATTAAGAGTGGCAGGAAGGAAATGAATTATGAGAATTAAATTAGTAGGAATTTTTACTTGTATGATTGTGATAGTAGGTATCTTTATCGTTTACACCAATCAATCTATTGGTAAAGAACCAATAAAGACAAACTATGAAACTCGTGAAAACTCCATAAATAGAGAGCGAAATGGTACTTCAAATAACATAGCGAGTTCTTTTGCTAGTGTACAAGCTGTAGTTAATAAAGAATATGGATTGCCTGAAGACTATAAACCGGAAGATTTAGTTGTACCAAATGTACCATTTTCATTCAGTGGAACGCTAGAAAAGAGTTACCTTCGTAAAGAGGCAGCAGAAGCACTAGAAAGGTTATTTGATTTAGCAAAGAAAGAAGGAATCCAGTTGAATGCTGTTTCTGGGTTTCGCTCCTATGATTATCAAAAAAACCTGTATGCAAACAACGTAAAAAGAAAAGGACAAGAGCATACAGATCGCTTCTCGGCAAAGCCTGGACATAGTGAACATCAAAAAGGATTAACAATGGATGTTTCTTCTAAAAGTGCAAATAATGAGCTAGAGCTAGTCTTTGCGAATACGAAAGAAGGAAAATGGCTGAAAGAAAATGCGCATCGTGCAGGATTTATTATCCGTTATCCAAAGGGTAAAGAGAGTATTACTGGATACGCTTATGAACCGTGGCATATTCGCTATGTAGGGGATATTGCTGAAAGTATATATAAGAAAAAACTGACTTTAGAAGAATATATGAATCTGTGAAAATAGAATTGAAGAATTAAATTGGTTTGCGATAGCAGTAAGAGTGTAAAAGATAGGGGTATGAAACAAGATATTTCTTAATACTTTTAAAGGGTATGCCATGGGATTGTAAACTATACTACTATTTTAGAGATGAAAGATGGTGAGTAATATCTTTACAGTAATGTGAGGTGTAGGATCTTGCGTCAGGTGCAGAATGATAAGTATTAGGTTAATATAGAAATCAGAGAGCAACGAAAAAGAATATAAATATCACGTATTCGGTTTTTCACTAAATAACAGGGCATCATTCTAATTAGAATAATGCCCTGTTATTTTTAGTATAATCTATTGAAGTACTTTTTCAATTTTAGGCATTACAGCAATTGGTGGTAAAGATTTGGTCCATGCAGCAGCATAAACATTTAACTGTTCACCTATAGTGTAATTTTCACCATCTGAAATAGGAACCCTTAAAATCTTATTTTGATTTACTAACTCCCACCAATCATTTTGGTAAGCGAGAGCTTCATCTTTTGTAGATGTAGAAGCAACCACTAAATAATTGTTTTCTACTGAAATGACATATCCAGTAAAAGGATCTTGTTCTTGTTTATGAATAGAATAAATAGGTGCAGTGCTTACAGACGCCTTATTAGAATCTGCAAATGCCGGTGTTAATCCGAAAGTAAATCCACATCCTAATGTTAAAGCTGTTACGGTTGTTACTAATTTTTGTTTTTTTGTAAACATAATACATATCCCCCTTATATTTTATCCCTACACTAGCAATTTTCTAGTTCTTTCATATAAAACCTTTTAATATTAAGATGTTTAACAGTTCTGTCACATATAATCCATAAATGTTAAAATTATCCGTTAATGGAAGTGGATTTGTGTTATAATTCACTAGGTGAAATATTATTATTACATTCATCCCCTGATGAATGTATACCCTTCCTTAATTGTAAATATGTTTGATTTTATTGGTGAAGGGGGAGGAAATCCCTCTTCTTTTTTTGTTCCTTCTAAAGTTCGAAGGTGCCTTGAGTAATAAAATTTGATTTTTTTAACGAATTCCCCGAAAAAATTCTCTTTCCTCAAGCGTGTGAAGTGCGTAGACCAACGGTAGGTGGGAGATGAATTTCTGTTTGGCGTAGCCAAAAGGTTTTGCATTTTATCATTTTAGACAAGAAGACTCCTTCCTCAAGGAACGCGAAGTGGGTAGGTGGGAGATGAATTGGCTTCGGACAAGGGATGGCAGGAAGCCATCTTAATTGTTCGACATAAACAAACTGTTATTACACTATCTATCGAATATACGTTTGTTGTACAATAGACATATATCCAAAAGGAGGTGAAATGATAATGATTAATAAAGCATATAAATTGCGTATCTATCCAAATCAAGCACAAGCAATTCTAATCAACAAAACGATTGGTTGTTCCCGCTTTATATTCAATCATTTCCTATCCTTATGGGATCATGCATACAAAGAAACAGGAAAAGGTTTGACATATATGGTACATGCTCTGCCAAACTTCCTGCCATGAAGAAAGAATTTGTTTGGCTAAAAGAAGTGGATAGTATTGCGATTCAGTCGTCTGTTCGCAACCTTGCGGATGCTTATACACGCTTTTTTCAAAAACAAAACAGTGCCCCGCGTTTCAAATCTAAGAAGAACAACGTACAATCTTACACCACAAAACAAACAAATGAAAACATTGCCGTTATAGGAAACAAAATAAAATTGCCAAAACTAGGTCTTGTTCGATTTGCCAAAAGTCGTGAAGTAAAGGGACGTATTTTAAATGCTACAGTTAGACGGAATCCTTCTGACAGATACTTTGTGTCATTGTTAGTTGAGATAGAAGTGCAGGAACTACCGAAAACACATTCTCACATTGGAATAGATGTAGGACTAAAAGATTTCGCCATTCTGTCAGATGGAAAAACCTATGAAAATCCGAAGTTTTTTCGATCGTTAGAAGAGAAGTTGGCAAAAGCACAGCGTGTTCATTCTAGAAGAACGAAAGGATCTTCTCGCTGGAATAAACAACGAGTAAAAGTAGCTAGAATTCATGAATACATGGAAAATGCTAGAAAAGATTACTTGGACAAAATCTCTACTGAAATCATCAAAAACCACGATATTATCGGTATAGAAGATTTGCAAGTATCGAATATGTTAAGAAATCGTAAGTTAGCAAAAGCGATTAGTGAGGTATCATGGTCACAGTTTCGAACTATATTGGAATATGAAGCAAAATGGTATGGCAAACAAGTCATTGTCGTATCAAAAACATTTGCTTCAAGCCAATTATGTTCTTGTTGTGGATATCAAAATAAAGACGTTAAAAATCTAAACCTACGTGAATGG
>NZ_NJGF01000042.1:0-35958 GCF_002209985.1 Bacillus sp. K2I17 | reverse complement strand
CTCAAAATTCAGCGAAAGCAAAGAAGTTAGGTGGGGGATCAACTGCCCATAAAAGTCCGATTGGTTTAACTAATAATCAGTGGGGGATGAAGAAAACCCCCACTGATTAAAGTTTCACTTTATCCCATCAGGAAATTTTACATGAATAATAAAACGTGTGAATATGCAATTATGCATATATACACGTTTTATTACGATGTTGTGATTTAATTTAGTTAAAGTACACGTAAACCGAGGTAACTAACTTGAAATTCAAAGCGAAAAAGAATCCATTTCACGTCATTTTCATTACATTATTTATCACTATTTTTCTCGTTTCGCTATTCTTCCAAAATGAAAATTCTATTTTTTTCACTCTCATGATGCTGTTAAATATCGTGAATCTCTCTTCATTCTATTTCTCTCACTACGACGTAACGGAATCATCTCTTGTCGTAAAACATGGTTTCATACTGCGTACTGAAATTCCATTTGAAGATATTCGCCATATTACATACTCTGGCAAAACACTTCGCTCAGAAAAGTGGACTAGGCAGCAATTAGAAATCCATTACAATTTATTTGATTCTGTGACAACTTTCGTACCACAAGAAGAAGAAAAGTTCATTTCACTCTTAAAAGAAAACTGTCCACAAATGAAAGTATTGGACATGCCTGCTAACAAATAATATATTTTGGCACTTGTAGTAATACGGAAGTCATAAAAATAAATATCAAAAAAGCCAAGATTCTAAAGAATCTTGGCTTTTTTATTACTCTTTCGGAGCAATCATTTTTTTCGGATCGACAATTTCATTAAATTGTTCTTCTGTTAGTAGTCCAGATTGCAGTGCTGCTTCTTTTAACGTTAGCCCTTCTTTATGAGCATGCTTCGCAATTTTCGCTGCATTTTCATATCCGATATGCGGGTTTAATGCTGTAACAAGCATTAATGAACGATTCACATTCTCTTTAATTACTTCTTCATCTGCTTCAATACCAACTGCACAATTATCATTAAATGAAACAATTGCATCCGCTAATAGATGAGCAGATTGTAAGAAGTTATATGCAATAACAGGTTTAAATACATTTAATTCAAAATTACCTTGGCTCGCTGCAAATCCGATTGTTGCGTCATTTCCCATTACTTGCGCTACAACCATCGTTAACGCTTCACTTTGCGTTGGATTTACTTTACCTGGCATAATAGAGCTTCCTGGCTCATTTGCCGGAATAATAATCTCTCCTAGACCACTACGCGGACCACTTGCCAGCCAGCGCACATCGTTAGCAATTTTCATTAAATCAGCTGCTAATGCTTTTAATGCACCATGCGTATATACAACTTCATCATGACTTGTTAATGCGTGGAACTTATTTGGTGCAGTAATAAATTGCTTACCTGTAAATTGGCTAATTTCCTCTGACACCATCTCCCCAAACTTAGGATGAGCATTAATACCTGTTCCAACTGCAGTACCACCAATTGCAAGCTCTTTCATATATGTATTGCTCTCTGCAATCATACGCTCTGTTTTTTCAAGCATACGGTGCCATCCGCTAATTTCTTGCCCTAATGTTAACGGTGTTGCATCTTGTAAATGTGTACGACCAATTTTTATAATATGTTCAAATGCAGTTACTTTTTCTGCTAATGTCTCTTTTAATTTCGTAATTGCTGGTAATACGTGATTTTCTACTGCGAGTACACATGCTACATGAAGCGCCGTTGGAAATGTATCATTTGAACTTTGAGACATGTTCACATCATCGTTCGGATGAATATGTATGTCAGATCCCTTCTCTTTCAAAATTTGATTCCCACGATTTGCAATTACTTCATTCACATTCATGTTTGACTGAGTACCGCTACCAGTTTGCCATACGACAAGTGGAAAATGTTCATTCCATTTCCCTGCGATTACTTCGTCAGCTGCTGCCACAATTGCTTCTGCTTTTTCTTCTGATAGCTTTCCTAATTTTTGATTACTAAGTGCTGCACTTTTCTTTAAAATGGCAAATGCTTTTACAATTTCAAGCGGCATTTGCTCTGTTCCAATCGGGAAGTTTTCTTTACTACGTTGTGTTTGTGCTGCCCATAATTTATCAGCTGGAACTTTTATTTCTCCTATTGTATCTCTTTCAATTCTGTACTCCATTTTTTCATCCCCTTGAAAATAAAATACCTACATTTCTCATTTTAACAGACTTTCACCCAAATGATAAGAATTCTCACTCTTACATATAAAAAAAATACCTTCTGCCATCGCAGAAGGTATTTTTTTATGATGCTTGCTTTCCTTTTTCAACGTCATCTACATACCAAATGAATTTGCCTGTATATCCGTAAATAACTGCTAAAATTAACGATACGAAGCTTAACCACATAAACGGAACGTATGAAAACGTTGCTACACCTAAAATACCAGCCATAAAAATCCCATTATCAGACCATGGAACCATACCTGAAGTTAACGTTCCACCTACTTCTGAGTTACGTGCTAAAACACGGCGGTCTATTTTTAATTTATCATAGCTATCTTCCATAATTTTCGGTGTTAAAATTAGTGATACGTACATCGCACAACCAAATATATTCGCTAAGAATGCTACGATTAATGTAGACAATGTTACATTACCTGCAGAATTTAATTTCTTCTCAAATTTAGATACGATTACTTTTAAAACTCCTAGTTTTTCAAGTAATCCACCAAATCCTAAACCGAAAATAATAACGGCTACTGAGCCAAGCATACCGTTAATTCCACCACGGTTTAATAACTTGTCAACAAATTCAACACCAGATTGAATTGAGAATCCATTATACGCTGTTCCAATCGCCTCTCCAAAGTTCATTCCTTGGAAAAGAGTTGCCCAAATTGCACCAATTAAAGCTCCCATTGCAATTGTTGGCATAGACGGTTTCTTCATCGCTAATAGAGCGATAACAACGACCGCCGGAACAAGCATCCATATTTTAATATCAAATTCCTTTAATAAAGCTTCTTTTAAAAACTCTACTCGATTCAAATCTACATTATCGCCGCCATACATCCAACCAGCTACAGTAAACATAATGCTAGTAATAATATAAGCCGGAACATCTAATACGAGCATAGCTCGAACGTGAGCAATAACGTCTACTTTTGCCATAGACGCTGCAAGAACTGTACTATCAGAAAGTGGTGATAATTTATCGCCGAAATAAGCTCCTGAAAGAACTGCACCAGCAACAAGCGGAAGTGGTAAGCCAAGTCCTTCACCAATCGCCATCATAGCAATACCTGCTGTTCCTACTGTTCCCCATGATGTTCCTGTTGCGATAGAAGTAATTGAACAAATAATTAATGTTGCTAATAGGAATATGCTAGGGTGAATAAACTCTAATCCATAATAGATTAATGTTGGTACTACGCCACCAGCAATCCAAGTTCCAATTAAAGCACCTACCGCAACTAAAATCAGTATTGCTTCTAATCCGTTAGAAATCCCTTTCGTAATTGCATCTTGCAATTCTTGATAACGAAATCCTAATCTTAATCCAAGCGCAATTACTAAAAACCATGAAATAAATAGCGCTAATTGAATTGGGAGATCAAAAATCGTTTGGAAGGAAAAGACAACAGCAAGAAATAGTAATAAAAGAACTATGATTTCTAGCATCGATGGTAATCTTACACTTTTCATTTTTTTCTCTCCTTACAAGTCGATAACATGACGTATGTCGTCTTACATGTATGTAATATACAATTAGCGAAGACAAAACAAAATTTTCATATTATTTCGATTTATTTTTCCAGTATAATATAACACCTTTTCTATTGTAAAAGTAGATGTTACTTTTCGCAATGGAAAATATAAAAAATGTTACATTTTTATATAGAACAATCCAAAAATAACTTTTTTAATATTTGCCACAACAAAACTTTTTACTATTATCCTCCCCTTTTAAGGAATACCATTTTTCTCCACAAAAAAGCACACATCATTAAAATGATGCATGCTCTACTTTTATTTATACATATTTTGTATTTCTTCTTTATTTTTAAGTATTTCCACAAACTGATTGCTACAGCCTTTCGGAAATAACACTCCGAGCCCATAGGAATGCTCAAACTGAAAATGAGGGTACTTCGCCTTGACCTCATCCCAAAATTTATACACACCGAAGTTTCGATCTTTCACCTCAATATCATGAAATAACACAATACCGTTATTCGCAAGTTTCGGTAGCCATGTTTTATAGTCATGAGAAACTGCTTCATACGTATGATAGCCATCAATATGCAACAAATTTATCGTTCCATCTTGAAACTGATCCACGGCCTCATCAAAAGTAGACCGAATTAAATTCCCTATTTGAGGATAACTCGTGCTCACGAATTTACTCACTATTTGAAAAACACCTTCTCCATATGGACCTGTGTGCTCATCTCCTGCCCAAGTATCTACAGCAAAGCATTTTGTAGATAATCCTTCATCTTTTACCCCTTGGCAAAAACTGAAAAAAGATGCTCCTAAATGTGTACCTAACTCAACTAATATTTCTGGCTTTTCAAATCTTACTAAATCATAAGCGAAGTTTAAATGTCCCACCCAAGCAGAATTCATACGAATATATGGATTGTATTGATCAAATTCAAATGTTGGTTTATGAGTAACCCAGCTCATCACATTTCTCCTTCTACACATATTTTTAACAAACCAAATTACTCTTATCTTTATTTTTTTATCCTCTTGATTATGATTTATTTTTATAATTTTATCTCGCTTTATTTCACCTCCTCACTTGTATCGTAAACATAACTCAAACTACTCAAATTCCTACCGTAAAACACAGAAAATTCATTTTATTTTTTATTCAATTCGTGATATATTGCATATTGTATCCAAAACTTATTTTTAGAGAAGGAGAATTAAAACTATATGGATCCAAATCGTTTAAAAGGAATCATTATGGTTGTAATTGGTGCTTGTTTATGGGGATTGTCCGGGACAGCTGCACAACAACTTTTTCAATACGAAAATGTTTCTACTGAATGGTTAGTTACAATTCGATTGCTTATATCCGGCGCTATCTTGCTCATTATTTCATCATTCGGAACAAGAAAAAAAGAAATATTCGGCATTTGGAAACGCAGATCTGATGCTACTAAAATGATTTTGTTCGGCCTATTCGGTATGCTTGCTGTACAGTACACGTACTTCGCTTCTATTAAAGAAGGCAATGCTGCCGTCGCAACACTATTGCAATATTTAGCTCCTATATTTATTACTGTATACTTACTTTTCAAATGGAACGTTCGGCCATCAAAAATTGATTTCATTTCCATTACCCTTTCATTAGTAGGCACTTTTCTCTTACTAACAAATGGGTCTGTTCATAACTTAGCTGTTTCTACACCGGCTATTATTTGGGGTATTTTATCTGGATTATCTCTTGCTTTTTATAGTTTATATTCAAAGGGATTACTAGAAAGATGGTCTTCCTCTGTCATCGTTGGATGGGGCATGATTATTGGGGGTATTGGCGTTACGATTCTACACTTTATTTCTACAAACGAATTCATTTTATTATCGACTATGAAATATGTAAAACTAAGTACCCTACCGCTCATCACATTTGTCGTCATTTTCGGAACACTGATTGCATTTTATTTATACTTAGACAGCATACGATACCTGACTCCGAAAGAAACGACATTATTCGGTTGTACTGAACCACTCGCAGCTATTATTTCTTCTGTACTTATATTACACGTACCCTTTCAATCTTTTCAGTTATTAGGGGCTTTTTGTGTCATTGTAATGGTGCTCATCTTAAGCAAAAAACCGGATGAAGGGAAACAGGAATTAAAGTTTGTTCATGAGAAAAAAGAAAATATACAATGAAAGGATTGAATTCACTATGCCTATCCCTCAAGATTATAAAAAACAAGGAAGAGTTTCGGCAAAATCACTCGTTTTAAATCAACTACAAGATTGGATTATTGAAGGTGTACTGCAGCCTGATGAAAAAATTAATGATGGGGAATTGGCTGAAGCACTAGGAGTAAGCAGAACACCTGTAAGAGAAGCACTTCAAATATTAGAGCTTTCTGGATTAGTGGAAATGGTACCTGGGCAAAAAACAAAAATTGCTCCTATTAAGTTAGACGACATTCCTATCATTTATGAAACGATGGCTGGTCTTCACTCTATTATAGGAAAGCAAGCACTTCAAAACATTACAGACGCTGATCTGAAACTACTTTCTGAAATAAACGCTGATTTTCAGCGCTCTATAGAGAAGAAAAACGCAAAACAAGCTTTAAAACTAGATATACAATTTCACAATACAATTTCTTCCATTGCTAAAAACCAATATATTGAACCCTTTCTAGAAAATATGCAACTTCACGTTTTACGCCTTGAATATTTGTTTTTCCAAAACTTTGTTCCAGCAAGTCAATCTATTGAAGAACATCACTCTATCATTCAAGCATTGCAAAAGCAGGACGAAAAACAAATGGAACAAATGATGTCTCAAAACTGGCTCCGTCCAATGAAAGAAATATCAAAAATAATTTCTACGAAATAATAATAGAGCTGGTTACACAAACTCGTAACCAGCTCACCTTTTACTAATCTATATAGTTACGCCTGAATATTTGCATAATCTTCCATATCTTCGTACTCTTTTTCCAATTCCTCTAAAGACAGCTCGTATAATTGTCGGTCGCGAATCTTAAACACACCTGCTCCAATTAACTCATCAATTAAATGCCTCTTACGATTTTCAACAGCAAAACGGAGTTGACTACTCATCTTTTAAAAAACTCCTTTCTACAATCATTGAAAATGATAATCTTTATCAATTACCACTTTTGATTATAAAAGATGACTCTTTATAAGTAAAGTAATTTCATGAAATATTTACCTTACAAAGTATTTGTGGCCACATTATATATATGTATGCCGTGCGAAAAATGTTATGACACATTTTCTTATCCTTTTTCTTTCATACTTTGCAAGTTGTCTCAGTATGATTAAATTCACCATCTATTTCTACTTGAATAGTGACATGTTCTACATGAAACTTCTCCTTTAATACATCCGTAGCCTCTTTTAATACATTTTGCGTTTCATCACCTTTAATAATCAAATGGCAAGTTAATACTTGAAAATCAGATGTGACAGACCATATGTGCAAATCATGAACTTCTTTTACAACCGTAATATTTAATAATGTACTTTTTACCTCTTCAACATTTATGTGCTGGGGTGCACCTTCCATTAATATATGGACGGTATCACGTGTTACACGCCATCCACTAATAATGACTAAAATAGACACAAGAATACTAGCAATCGCATCAGCAACAGTCCATCCGAAAAATTTAATACATAGCGCTGCAATAATCGCTCCGACTGATCCTAATAGATCGCCTAATACGTGTAGGAAAGCACTTCTTAAATTCAAGTTACCCTTCACATCTCCGCCCCTCATTAATATCCAAGCTGATAAAATATTAATAAGCAGACCAAGTACAGCAATAATGAGCATCCCATTACTAGCAATCTCAACTGGTTCTTTAAAACGGCGAATTGCTTCAATAAAAATGTATACTGAAATGACAATAAGAACGACACCGTTACATAATGCCGCTAACATTTCGACTCGCTTATACCCGTATGTTTTCGCAGCTGTTGCTGTTTTTTCTCCAAGCTTAAACGCAAGTAAACTTAATGCTAAGGATACTGCATCACTTAACATATGCCCCGCATCAGATAGTAGTGCTAAACTATTTGTTACAAATCCCCCAATCACCTCAGCAATCATAAAACTTGTCGTTAATACGAAAGCAATTAGTAACGCCTTTTTATTGTTAGAATGACCGTGATCATGTGAATGCCCCATACCAATACTCCTTTAAGTGCAATATCTGTACATTAGTATGAAACAAACTCCCCGTCTTTATCCCGTATTAACTGCCCGTAAACGCCCGCTTCCTCTGTATACACACTTCGCTTCTTTTTAAATAAGTCCTTTTTCTCAACAAAAAATAAGACTACTTCTTTTTCAGCTTCATATTGTTTACTAATGAAAGAATTTTTAAGGAGGTTACTAAAATGAAACGTTTATTTCTCTGTATGGAACGTGAACTAGTTGTAGTGAAAGAACAATATGGTAACTATGAAACAACGTATCACTTACAAAATATGCAACCTACCTGTATCGCAGTTGATCCATTCCAAAAGAATCGTGTATATTGCGGCACATTTGGACGAGGTTTATGGCTAAGTGACGATGGCGGGGATTCGTGGAAACCGATTGGAGATTCATATCGTTACTTTGATTTCCCTAAAGAAGATGGTATTTTACACTCTTCGATAACTTCCATTGCGATAAGTCCTAATGAACAAGTTAACGGCTATGGCGTCGTTTATGTCGGCTCAGAACCGAGCGCTTTATTCCGTTCTGAAAATGGTGGTGAAACGTGGACTGAACTTAAAAATATGAAATCATTATTATCTTCTTATACGTGGGCTTTTCCGCCTAGACCTTTTACCCATCATGTACGCTGGATTACAGTTGATCCAAACAATCCAAATACAATCCATGTTTCAATTGAAGCTGGTGCTGTTATTCAAAGTAATGATAGAGGGCATACTTGGATTGATAAAAAATTCGGTGCTCCTATCGATGCGCATCAATTGCTTATGCACCCTGAAGCTCCAAATCGCCTTTATGCATCATGTGGTGATGGTTTTATGGGCGGACCTGATCGCGCATACCTTGAAAGTTATAACAGTGGAAACAGCTGGATCTCATGCAGTGAAGGACTTGAACACCATTATTTATACAGCATGGCTATCGATCCGGCTGATTGTGATACAATTCTCGTTTCTGCCGCACCGAGTGCTGACCTCGCTCATCACCATATTCCTTATGAATCTTATATTTATCGTAAAACGAAAGATACTCCTTTCGAGCAAGTACAACAAGGTCTACCATCTGCAATCGGTACAGTCATTTCGATGTTTGCGACAAATCCAGCAGAACCACATACATTTTACACTTTAAATAACAACGGCGTGTTTCAATCCAATGATAGCGGCGAATCGTGGGAACAACTAAACATTCCGTGGAAAGATGAGTATAAAACGCAGCATCCGCATGCATTGCTCGTAACTAATTCTTAACGAAAAAAGACTGCCTAATGGTTTTAGGCAGTCTCTTTTTTATTTCTTTAAGTCAATTACAATATCATCTAACGCAATACCCTTATTGCCTCCCAATCTTCGAGGCACAAAACGCTCCTTTACTTCTCCTCCAACTATTGTTACCGAGCCATAATTTTCAGGAGTGTGAATTCTTAAATTAATGTAAGGCGTTATTATTAACTTAGTCGCATTCTCATTAAGTTGTTGGAATGTTTCACTCCAATTAAAATTATAAGGATCTTCACCTGAGCCTCCATTTCCTTCTCCATAATACTGATTACCTATATCATCTCTCACTTTTAAATCAACATCCACTCCATCCCATACACCTCTTATTTCTTGAGCTACTTCTTGGTTGTAATATAGAATAAACGACATGGGTGTTATTTCCATTCTCTCCATATTAACTTTTACACCGTCTTTTTCTGCACTACCTCTAATCAATTTCTCTTTATTTTCTATTCCTTTTAGATTAATATTAAAATTCCAATCTCCTTTTATCTCTTCTTCTGTTTCTAAAATGTTTATACTTTGTATACTCCATTCAACATTCACTGTAGTTCCTTTATTACTAACTAGATCACTACTTGTTTTTATTAAACCTTCATATTTCCTATCAGCGACCTTAATAATTTCATTGCTTCCTGATTGGGCACCTGCTCCTTTAATAGTTAAAAAATCCAACGTACTTGGATTTTTACCTAAATCTCTGTTACTTTCTATAGAATAGTTTATTGATACTGTCTTACCATCGAAAATCGCATTATTAATCGTTATCTTAATTCCATTGCTTTCTTTTGTCATATTTAGTACTGTGGCGTATTGTTGATAATTATTATGAAGCCCCGTTTTCTTCTCTGCGTCCGCTTTATAATTTTCATATAACCCTGTTCTACCATTATCTAAAAATCGGAATATGTCACCTACAATTGGCAATCCCCCGGCATATGTAGGAAACCCGATACCAAGCGTTGCAACTGATAACCCTACTAAAATAGATGCAGCAGCAACACCTTTTTTCCAACTTTTCATCTTTTTCTTCGTACGTATCGATTGTTTTACATTACGTTTCACTTTTTCTTTTTCAATTTCAGAAGCCTCAATTTCTTTTTCATCTATATCAATATCATTTAATAGTTCATAAATGTCTTTCATATTGCACTACCTCCAAAACTAATTTTCGTAGCATTTTGTTGTAGTTTCTTTTTTCCACGGTACACACGATTATCGATCGCTGCCCGAGTTAACCCTAACTTATCTCCTATTTCTTCTGTCTTCATACCGAGAAGATATTTCATAATGAACACCTTTTGATCTAACGGTTCTAATTGATTAATAAGCTTCAATAACTCTTCCCTATCCTCCATAACGATTAATTCATCTTCCGCTGACTTTTCCGTACTAATATGAAACTCATCTGAAATAATTTCTACTTTTCTAGTCGCTTTCCGGTAATAATCAATCGCTTTAAATTTCGCAATCGCCGCTATCCATTTTTTAAAGTCACTCGGCTCTCCATGAAATTTATTTGCGTTATTCCAAATGGAAAGAAATATATCGTTTACACATTCCTCTATTAATCCATCATTTTGAACCGGAAGAAGGATTTTATGCGTTATTCCTTTTATAAGTGGTAAATATGTATCGACAACGAATTCTAGCGCATCTTCTTTTTGCCGTTGTAATCTTTTTATAAAATTTTTCTCATTTGATTTCATGTAGCGATTCCCCTTATTTTTTTGTAAAAGCTTTTACACCCTATATAACGTCTTACAAAATATTTTCTCTCATCTTTTTTATTTTTTGTATGTTATGGAATACTTTCCCTACGCCATTGTCTCACATAACTATGTATTACAAGAAAATTTTCTCAAGTCTGCAATTTAATTCATGTAGTACACTATTTATATAGTCATTCTTTAACTTGGTGTACATTTTACTCCGCATTAACGGGCAATAAATCCCACCTCAAAATTGGGCGAATGCGAGGAAGTTAGGTGGGAGATAACTGTCCGTAAAAGCCCGATTGGTTCAACTAATAATCAGGGGGGGATGGAAAAACCCCCCACTGATTAAAGTTTCACTTTATTTCATTAATCTACTTTTCAACATTTTAAACTAGGAGATGAGATGTGTATGTGTGGAATTACAGGCTGGGTAAATTGGAATAAGGATCTTTCCAATGAACATGTTATTTTAGAAAAGATGGCAAATAGTATCCAGCATCGCGGTCCGGATGCTGAAGGATTTTGGTTTTCACCTCGTGCGGCCTTTGCACACCGTCGGTTAATCGTAATTGATCCAGAAGGCGGGACACAACCAAAAACATTTCGTGCTGGTGATTATACGTATGCTCTTACTTATAATGGAGAAATTTATAATTTCCGTGAACTGAGAGAGCAACTTCAACAATGTGGTCATGCATTTGAAACGCATTCAGATACAGAAGTATTACTACATGCTTATTTAGAATGGAAAGAAGATTGCGTACAACATTTAAATGGTATTTTTGCCTTTGCAATATGGGATAATCAAAAGCAACAATTATTTTTAGCACGTGATCATTTAGGCGTAAAGCCACTCTTTTATACAGAAAGAAATGACAGTATTATTTTCGGATCCGAAATAAAAGCGCTATTAGCCCATCCATCTGTCCCTGCTGAAATTGATGCAGATGGCATAAACGAAATATTTGGATTAGGATTATTTCGAACTCCAGGATGTGGCGTCTTTAAACATATTCAAGAAGTACGTGCTGGACATTCTATAACGTTTACACGTGATAAAAAAGTAGTTAAGAAATATTGGAATTTAGAAAGTAAAGTTCATACAGACTCTACTGAAGATACATCATCACATATTTTATCTATTTTACAAGATACAGTAAAAAGACAATTAATTGCCGATGTTCCTCTCGTTTGTATGTTATCAGGAGGATTAGATTCTAGCGGTATTACTGCACTAGCGGGTAAAGAGTTTGCAGCGGAAAATAAAACACTTCATACGTATTCCGTTGACTTTGTAAATAGTGCAAAAGATTTCGAGCTGACATTTGCTCGCACTGGTTTAGACGCTCCTTGGGTAAAACGTGTTTCCGAACATGTAGGGACATCTCATCATGACATTATTGTGAATGCTGAAGAATTAGCAAATCACTTATTCGTCCCTCTCCGTGCAAAAGATTTACCGAGTGCTGGCGAAATGGAAACTTCACTATATTTACTATTTTGCGAAATGAAAAAAGATGCAACTGTAGCTTTATCCGGCGAATCTGCTGATGAAGTATTCGGTGGGTACCCTTGGTTTCATCAAGAGGATTTACTATTTGTCGATAAATTTCCTTGGCTAACAAATTGGAAAAACACTTCCCCTCTTCTACTAAATGAAGTAAATAACCAATGCAACTTAGAAAACTATATTGATACACGCTTCCAAGAAGCGATTCTTGAAGTACCTACTCTTGAAGGGGAAAGTAAAAAATCCGCGAAACAACGCCAAATGTTTTATTTATTTTTAACGAGATTTCTCCCGTTCTTACTTGATCGTAAAGATCGTATGAGTATGGCTGTAGGCTTTGAAGTACGTGTACCGTTTTGCGATTATAGATTAGTTGAATATTTATGGAACGTTCCTTTCAATATAAAAAGCATTGATAATATTGAAAAAGGCATTTTACGTAGAGCACTGCAGCCTGCTTTACCTGACGATGTACGCAATAGAAGAAAAAGTGCTTATCCAACTTCACAAGATCCACATTATTTACAAACAATCCGTCATTTATCACTCGACTTGTGCAGTAATAAAAACAATCCTATTTTCTCACTTATTAATCATTCCACATTACTTGCCATTGCCGATGAAAGCAATAAAGAAATTAACAATTTTGAAGCAAGAAGTGCTATGGAATATATGCTACAAGTAAATGAATGGTTGAAAACGTATCATATTCATATTGCTTAACAAAAAGGAGTTCAAGGATAAAAACCTTGAACTCCTTTTATATTAATTAGCGCATTTTTTATTTTCAGTATCAATGGACCATCCAATAATTGTGGCACAATCTCTACCTTTCCACTGCAGTACATTTGTTAATACTGGCTCAATCTGTAAGCAACTTCCGTCGTGCAATATTTCTACTAAAGATTGATCATCATCAAATTTTCGTTTATCACACTCTAAAATACCGTCCGTTGCCATTACAATGTGATTCATTCCTTTTTCTAATCCTCTGACACCTGATGTAAAGCACGGTGTATTTGCAGCAAAAATATTTTTCCTACCAATATATTCGTAATTCTTCCGTTTATTTAACCGCCCTTTACCATTCTTCGTTTTTTCAGAATGGAATAAATATGCGAAGCAATCACCAACTGATAGCCAATATAAAAATTCGCCTTTTCGCAAACAAATTAAGCATGCAAGTTCCTCATCATCTTGATCACATTTTTCAATAAACAATTCATCTGTAAATAACGCTAATAAGTACATATGCGTATGATGAAAAGCTAAATGTATCGGGTAAGAAAATAACTCTTTTAGTTTCTCTTTTCTTGCTGAAATTGCTTCTATTATATAATCAATATTTTTTGTTTTGTGGTGTGTATCAAAAATCATAACAAATTCAAATTGTAATTCAGGATCCCACCAAGCAAGTACCGCATCTCCTCGTTCATATGCATCACTCTCTTGATTTCCCCCATATACGCCGACTGAAAGAGGACCACATTTTTCAACATGTATTTCATCTACATACATCTGTTCATGACTCATCCATTTGAATGTATTCACAGCTATCATCCTCTCTCTTGCTAAATGTATACCTTTACACATAGATTACCTTATATTTCAATAAAAATAAACTTTTTCAACATTTTTTATCCAAATAAAAGGATTTTATTTCTATGTTCACGAATATATCTTACTATACGATATAAAAATAGGGGGATTTATCATTATGAAAGACATCAATCAACATTGGGAGAGCATTTATTATCACTTACGATATGAGTATGAGGACAACCTTTCTCACCAAGCCATTCGTATTTTACAACTCATTTCTCGTGAGAAAGATATAACAATTGGAAAAGTCGCTACTGAGCTTAGTCTCTCTCATAACACAGCATCAGAACACGTAAAGCGCCTTATTCAAAAAGGATTTATCATGAAAGAAAGAAATAAACAAGATGAAAGGGTCGTAAACCTTACTTTAACGAAAGAAGGCATTGAAATATTAGAAAAGCATACTTTACTAGATAAAGAAAAGATAAAAATATTAGAATCACAGTTATCAAAAGAAGAACAACAATTAATTGAAAAAGCCTTTTCTTTATTAGCGAAGGAGGCAAAATATGCATTTCCTCGTTAAAGTAATCGTTTCTGCACTTATTATTGGCGTTATTACTGAAGTCGCTAAACATTATAGTACGATAGGCGGCTTTATTGCTGCCCTTCCTCTTGTAAGTTTACTAAGCCTATTTTGGATTTCTTTAGAAGGCGGGAACAAACAAGAATTAAGTCAATTTGCTATAGGCGTATTATATGGATTTCCTGCATCCGCACTACTACTATTTATCGTCTATATTGGTCTAAAAAACTCATTTTCACTTAGTACATCTGTCCTGTTTGGTATAGGTGTTTGGTGTATCGTTTTTGCTTGTCAAAAATTATTTCAAGCTTAGTTAGGAGGGTTTATTATTTATAAATTTGTAGAGGTATTGGAGCAAACTATAGAAGTATATACAAAAGGAAGTAGTAAACAAACGGTAGTTATTCAGACCGGAATGGGTTGCTCATTTTATGATTGGCTCCCTATTATAGAAAAACTTTCACAACATTTTACAGTCATTTCATACCATCGCCCAGGTTACGGAAAAAGTGAACTAGGAAATTATTCGCGTACTACAAGACAAGCGACAAACGAACTTCATATGTTACTACATGAACTTGCTATTCACGAGCCTATCATTTTAATCGGTCATTCCTATGGAGGCTTATGTGCACAACATTTTGCGATGTTACATGAAGATAAACTGCAAGCACTTATTTTAGTTGATTCTACTTCTATGAACTTACACCGATTAGATGAACTGCATTTACCAATTTCTGATCAAACGGATTCCGATGATATGTGGCTTCAAAAATATAATACATACTCCAAAATGGATATAGACATGCTTAATAATGAACTAAAACCTATACTCGTTGATCAATCAAGACAGTACATTGAATTTTCTACCTCCCCTCTATTATATAAAGCGACAGCTTCTGAACTATGTTCGTGGAAAAATTGTGCTCGCTTAATAAAAGAGTTATATAAAACATTAGAAACACCTTTAATCGTTATTGGTAGGGACCCTCAATATTCTATTACTCAGTTGACTGAGGATGGCATGCCAAAAGAGGAAGCAACACAACTAGAAACAATGTGGCAAGAACTGATTCATGAACAATTACAACTCTCAATAAATAGCCAATATATACTTGCCGAACATGCTGGTCACGGAATTGAAAATACTCGACCAGATATTATTATTGAAGCAATTCACTCCTTGCAAATAAAAAAAGGAAGCAACTAACGCTGCTTCCTTACTTATCTATTCATAATCTTCTTCATCATCGATTTCTTCATAATACGAATTCCCATTACTTACATATATAGGGCCATTCGCAACGTCAATACGTAATACCCATGCCCATGGCACAGCTAAACGCTTATGTATTGCTCGCCAAAAGCTCATTGATTTTCTTTCGTACTCCTGGAACTCCTGAAGTAACTCTTTGTAGGAGGAACCGTCTAACTGAATATTTGCTTCTAACAAACGAGAATGGGCATAGTACTGCAGCTCTAGTTCAGCAGCAATTTCCATTTCTTCTTCCGTTGCCATACCAATAATTGCTCCATCTGCTGGTACAATTTCAAATACGTTCTGAACTTCAATAAGCCCTTCTTTCTCTTTCTCAAACATGTAAACAGCCTCCTTTAACACATATTTTTTATGTTACAAAGTCATACTTCTACAATAACTTCTCCCTTTCCTCTTTTTTTGATAAACTTTTACAAATTATTTATCTGATAATCTGTAGACTGTATTCTTTCAGCAGAACTGAAACAATTATTATCAAAAGTTAATTTATACACGTCAGGCATATGAAGGGTTTTCCAAAACTGAAAATCATATTTCGAATCAAAATAATTCATTAGTAATACCATAATATTCCCATGAGTACCTATTACAATATTCTTACCTTTATATTTTTTTAATATACTTTGCATACATATTACAGCACGTCTTTGCGCTACATCATTTGATTCTCCGCCTTCGTATGCAAAAGTCCAGTCTTCCCATACCTTCTGAAGAGCATCATTAAAATCCTGTACTGGTTCTTTACTTAATAGCCTTTCCCGTAAATCTCCTTCCAGTTGTATTGATAAATTATATGTATTCGCAATTCCTTGCACAGTTTGCATTGCCCTTTTGTACGGACTAGAAATCACAACATCAATATGTTTATCTTTTAATAAGCGTGTTACATGCTGCGTATCTAACAAACCTTTTTCAGATAAAGGCCTTTCCCGTTCTTCTTTTGTATATGTAGAGTGGGCATGGCGAACAAAATATATTGTCGTCATTCATTCATCCCCCTTTTCTGTTTCTATCCAAATTCAATACATTACCATCAAATCCCTTTACCTTTATAATAAGTGCTGTCAAATTTGAATGTTGATTTTCATATTAATAAAAGGGAAACACCTCTATGGTATTTCCCTCATTTAAAATAGACTACATTCAATTAAATACTTTATCAATTTTATTTCTGTCGTATTCTAATATCCAATCATTATATGTATGATAAATATCTCTAATTGTATTAGGAGAGGTAGCTAATACATCACAACCCCTATCATCATAAACGTGAAATATAGTATTCTTGTTAATATTTATGAAATACACCCTATGAAAAATACGCGGTTTTATTCCCATATCTTGATTACAAATTGCTTTTAGCATAGGAATGTATTTCAAGTCTGAAACTTTACATTTCAAAGTATATCTATGAGTTTTATATACCCCGTCTTCATCGTCTTCTGGAAAAATATAAGGGATTGTATTTTTCTGTAACTTAAACAAATCGGACTTCTCTTTTACATACTTAGAAAAGATATTCAATTTGTGTTTGAAAATTTCACCGTCTGCATAGTCATTTACATCCACTACGATATAAATATCATCTTCTGTTGCATGTAAAGACTGAAATAAAGTAATCGCTCTATTATAAACGCCTTCTAAATATGGGCAGTTTTCATAAATGTTATTGCAATCATAGTTCACACCTAATCTAAAGCGAATACCAATATCCCCATTATAAAATAGAGGTGGTCTAAGTTCTAAATTTGGAAACATTTCAAGCATATACTCATTCAACCTCATCTCAACACCTACCTTTAATAGCACCTTGTTTACATAATAAAATTATTCTATTATAATTTATTTTTGAATTCCTCACTTGTTATAATGTCTCGAATAAAATAATCTACATTATTTCTCAGCTTTTGATATGCAACTTGATCTTCTATATCGTTAAACATAATGACAACTTCTACTTTATTCCCTTTCTTATCTGTAGTATACAAGCTTTTTGTCAATACGAATGCGGTAGAACCACCTTTTTGACCAGCATATTCGAACTTACTATTTTTAACTGTTCCTTTAAAAATGTTCTCGATTTCTTCTTGCATTGATTTTGGAAAATAATTTCTACTATTTATTTTTTCCATTATACTCATATAATCTTTAGCGTTTGCACTCACTAATCGATCTGACCAAATTCGCTGAAATTCCATATCTACCTTTAATGGAATATCCCGTTTTTTCCATTCTTCTTCATCTTTCATCCATTCATGAATTTGTAACACATGTTTATTATACTCATCCTTTGACATGTTACGTATCATTTCTAATGATTGATTTTCTGGCTCATGAAGCTCTTTTTCTACATACCCTCTCATATATAGTGAAGCAGTATACGAAGAGAATTTGTCATGACTAGTAAGCTCTAATTCTTTTATACTTTCATTTACCCTTTCTATTCCAAGCTTATCTAACAAATATGTTGTATTTGCATTAGAACTATAATGAATCATCCCTTTAGCGACTTCTTCTAAAGCGATCTGTCCATTTTTCACTAACTCTCTCGCTTTGGCATCTTCTAACCAGTCAGGATGAGCTCCACCATCAGTGTTTTTAACGTAATATTTTTCTAACTCCTGCAATGAAATTTGTTCATCCCGACTTATTTTTCCTTCTGACACTTGCTTAGCAAATTCAACTGCTATTACAATTTTGGCCATACTCGCTAATGGCAATTTTACATCTTCATTTATAGATGTTACTACTTCCCCATTTTTTCTAATTAGTAATGAACATGTTTTATCACCTTTATGCTCTTTTATGTACTGTAATACGTAATTAGGATCTTCTTTTGACAAATAGTACTTCATAATAAAAAAGAAAGCTATAGCGGCTACTATAATAATTCCTGCAACAATTCCTATAATCTTTAATATGTTCACAATATGCCCCCCTTTACTAAGTTCCCTACTATATAATTATAACGAATCTAATTACAAAATTATACAAAACAGAGTAACTCTTCCTAAAAAAGAAAGAGTTACTCTATTTCACATGATGTTATTTGTCCATTTAACGTAACGACTATATTTGAGTCGCCACTTTCTTTAGCACCTTTTAATCGATTGGAGTTAGGAGGACCAATGACAACTGACTCCTTAATTTGCGAAAGGTCCTTCCCTAATTTTTCCGCACTTACACCGTATGCAGCTTGAAATACTTCTGGCGGTGTTAATCTAAGTATGTCTGATCCTTCTGCTGTTTCAAACTGATCGTTATTGAAGAACAAATGTAATTGTACTTCTTCTGTTACCGCTGTGATCCAATGCCACCATCCCATTGGAATAAAGACGGTTTGCCCCGCTTTTACATGATAATTTTGCAATTGATTCGTTTCCGGATTTAAGATAGATGTAATTGCTTCTCCTGATACAACAACATCTAATTCCCACGCATTCGGATGCCAATGTGGTTCCCGCATGTGCCCTTTTGTCATAAATAAATCGACAAACGCTCCACCGATCATTGCTGGTAACTGCGTTGACGTAACTTCATAGGCAACGTTTTTCTCATCTCTTTTAAAAAAGATGTTTTTTCTCGAATCAAAGAAAAGGTTTGGAGTTCCTGAACTTTTCTTTAAATTTTTATTATCTGGAACATAACCTGAACTACTCATTTTATCCCTCTTTTCCACTCCGAACATTTCTAGTTTCACACTGTATCGTATGGAAAAAATGTATGAATGTGCCTATCATTCACATAACAAAAAAACATGCCTTCATAAGGAGAGCATGTTTTGTGATATTCTTCACATTATTTAGTTAAAAAATAAATTTTTTACTTACCATGATGTAACATTAAATCACTAAGTTCTTCTTCAATGTGATTTAATTTCGCAACGCCTTCTTTCCATTTATGAATATAACGTGAAACCCCAACGATAAATAAAATGAAAATTGTGGAAAGAATAATACCATACACGATTGTTACAGTACTCATAGTTACACTTCCTTATAATTAGTAATGTGGTTATTAGTTATATTTTTATTATAAACCTTTTTCTCTTAAAATACTTCGATTTCAACTTTTTGTAACAAAATTGATTTTTCTAATATTTCATTCGTAAAAATGGCATATTTTTCACAAATTATACAAAACTTCACCATATGTACTATTACCATATGAGTTATATTATTTAATAGGAAAAAGGGGATGATATACTATGACGACTTGGTTTATTGTTATGTTAGTTGTATTTGGGGCATTTAAAATTATCGTTTCGAGCCTTCCTAACACTGTTATTGAATCCATTATTAGCAAGTACGAAACACATCCGCAACTTGAAGAAGAGAATGCGACTGTTACAATCAATGGAAATAACTTAGAAGGCGAACAAAAATCCAAAATTATTCATGATTTTAACGAAGGTTTATTTTTAGATCGCTATTATGCACCGCCACACAATGAGGGTACGCCTTTAATAATCAATGCAAAACGTGGCAAAAAAGATTTTACATTTTATATTTATAGTCATGAAGAGCATGTTGATGTTGTAAAGCAACATAAAAAGAAAGTAGTTGCTTATAGTTTACGCTCTAAAAACCTTCAAAATAATGATATGTTCGTGTCAGCTGATTTAGCTTAATACTCATATATTAGAAAAAGGAATCCATGGAATATGGATTCCTTTTTACTATTCACTGAAAAATAAGCTCTGTCTTCAAACTATCTTTCGGTAACAACCATCCTTTTTGTTCTAAACTCTTCATTAATAATTCTCTTTGTTTTGTTGCAATACTTTCCTCTTTTGTTTTAAACGATACTTCTATTACGAAATCATCTTCTATTTTCCCTGTATTACTTAGTGGCCAAACTTCAATATTCGTTTTAATATTTTCAAATTCAGCTGTATACCGTTTCATTAATACAGGACCGTAAATACGAGAATTGTTGAGCATTTCTTCTCCCCAATTCGTATACAACCATTTGTTCATTTTCCCTGGCAACTTTTCTATTAACATGTTTTGAGCATCTCGTTCGTTTGGTAAATCAAGTACTCCATACCCTTTAGCACTGTAGCTTTTCTTATTTGAAATACTTAACGTTTTCTTCTCAAATCCCCAATCTATTTCTGCCTCATAGTTATCAGTTTTACTATCAAATCCATCCTTTTTAGCCACTTCTAGTGCATCTTGAATTACACCATTTTGAATGGGATATCTTTTTTTATATGTTAGCTCAAAATCTTTACTAAATTCTTTCTTTCGAATTCTCGCAAACCAACCTTCATTACTTAAATTTTTATTTGCCGTATCTAAAAATTGCACTTGTATTCTTTCATAATTTGTACCAGCCTTGAAATATTCTAGTACCTCTTGATTTATCTCTTTGTTATAACCTAATACTTGTTCTGGTTTTAATAATAATTTCACTTCAAAACTAGGTGTCATCGGACTGGCAGCAAACCCTTCCTTAACGTTATAAAGGAAACAACAAAAGAAAATGCTTACGAATACAAATACTTTTTTCATATACCTATCCCCTTTACATTTCAAATGACTTCTATACGTTCCATAGTAAGTGAATGTACATTTTCATACCCTGCCGTGCTAAGCTTTTTCTGTAATCGATCCGTATCCTCTTTCAAAGCGTGTACTAACACCGTATGTTCTGGTAATAGTGTATTTAACATTGCCTTAACGTCACTTATACTTTGATGAACTTTATAAGGAACTCGCTTCACCCTACATTCTTTATTTACACGTTCTTTCATAACCTTTTCTGCAAAACTCCCTTTAGCAATATGTCCTGTAAATATAATGGAATTTCGTTCTTCATATCGCAGTTGTTCATAATATAACTGCGCTCGTTTCGTTTGCATATTCGCATCACTCATTACAACTATTCCATAACTATTTTGCGTACCGATGTCATGATCCATAGCGATTATGTTTCTTTTTAAACTCTCCATAAGCCCTTCAAGTTCTTCATTATTTTTGAGCCAATCTTTATATGCGAACATCTCCTCAAATCCATGCAAAATTTCTTGATCTACTATAATGGGAAGTTCTTTATATTTTTTATACAAATACAATACGATATCTTGCGCCCTACCAAGCGGTGGCAACGGTAGTAATGCTATTCCTTTCTTTTGCGCAACTCCCTCAATTTCTGTACATAGTTCGTTTACTCGTTCATGTTGCGAAACATCATCAGTATGATAAGCTGCATCAACAATTGCGACTTTTATATCAGCGCGCAAATTCTCAGGTAAATTAGCTCGTAGTATGTTAGACTCTGCTGAGTAATCGCCAGAATAAAATACATATGTATGACTCATGTCCACTAAAAACCAAACAGCCCCCAATACATGCCCACTATACCCCCATTGAAAACGCAATGTAGGTGTAATCTGTATCCATTCATTTGGATTACTAATTTCATCAATATATACATAATTTAAATCTTTAACATTTTGGTCGTTATAAGGTACATTCCATCCTTGCGTCAAATTATAGTTTCTCCATTTTTCATAATAAACGGGAAGTTGCTCCTTCGTATAACGAGTCGTCCAAATTTTTTTCTTATATCCATACTTCGCTAATAAAGGTAAGCCCATCGTATGATCTTCATGAATATGTGATAAAAATACTGCATCTAAAAACGGTACAACTTCCCTCTCTATTTTTGGATAACTATCCTCATATGATCGATTAATACCACAATCAAATACTATTTTCGTCTCTTTATTTTTTACGAAGTAGCAAGAACGACCGTATTCTCCCGCTCCTCCCCATACTTCTATCCTCATCATGCTACCCCTTTTCGTTTTTGCTCCATATGTTGCAGAAGTAATAAACATATTGTTGTAAGTCCAACTGAAACGACAGCCATTGCCATGCCAATAGATACTTCTCCTTGTTCAAATTGAGCAAAAATAAATGTTGCTGAAGTTTCTACTGATGGAGGCAGTACGAGAAGGGATGCTACTAACTCTCTTATCGAGATTGTAAATGTCATCGCCCACCCAGCAAGAACTCCCGGGATAATAAGAGGTAATATTATTTTTCTAAAAATATAAATATAATTTCCAGAAAAAATACTTCCTGCCTGTACTAGAGAATCATCAATTTGCACGAGCGATGCTTTTACATATTGCACCGTATAAGGTAAAAAAAGAACAACGTACGTTACGATAACCATGACTGGCGTATTGTAAATTGACATGGGAATATAGGGTGAATTCCAAAATAAAATAAGCCCTACAACCATCACGATTCCTGGTACCATATTCGGTAACATACCGCACATATCAAGCCATTTTTCAGAAGAGTTTTTCCCCTTTCGAATCATAAGCGCCAAAAACACTCCAATAGTAGCAGCAATAATCGCTGTTATAAGTGAAAAAAGAAAACTGTTCCATAAAGCCTCTAATCCTGGAGATCCAATTGTAAACAATGCTTCATAATGGCTCGTTGTAAAGTTGTTTATATGTAAGCCACCGCCTCTTAATTTTGATAATGAAGCAATCATTATAGAAAAATACGGGATTCCAATTGATACGATTAATAAACCAATTACATAGCCCCATGCTACAATGCGTGTAAATATAGACAAAGTATACCTTTTAGACTTCACACCTTTTCCACTAACCATTGCATATGAATACTTTCGATTCAATACATTTTGCATATACCAAATGAGCATACACGCACTAAGTAATAAAGAAGATAATGCTGTTGCACTACTAAAATCAATCGGCCAACTCGAAATAAATTTATGAATCTCTGATGTTAACACATGAAATCCTATTCTTCGTCCGAATGTAGCCGGTGTTCCAAATTCAGCGATCGTCTTTACGAAAATGAGTAAAGCACCCATTACATAACTTGATACTAATAGCGGCAATATTATTTTTCGTAAACGATAGAAAAAGTTTCCACCATGAACTGCTGCCGCTTCTTCTTTACTACTTCCAATTTGAAGTAACGTGTTTTTCAACATGAAGTAAAGAAATGGGAATAAATGCAGACTCATAATTAAAACCATACCACCTAAACTAAAAAACGAAGATGAAATCGTCTTTAGCATCGGAAAAAACTGTTCGAAATAGCCGTTCGGTTGCATGAACAAAATCCAGCCCATCGATCCAATATACGGCGGAGTCATAAATGGAATCATAAAAATAATATCCAATTTACTATACTTTCCAACATCTGTTTTGCTCATAATGAACGCCAATGGAAATGCAAATACGGTTGCTCCTATTACTACGAGTACACCTAGAAGCATCGAGTTTAGAAAAATCCCAGCTAATCCACCACTCTGCATCACTTCAAAAGGCTTTAAAAAATTCCAACTACTATTTTCATATACGCTAGAAAATAAAATGAGGAAAAGCGGAATGACGATTAACATCGCCACAAGTAATAACGCTACCGTCATTCCAACTTGTCTTACTGATACGAATCGATTTACCATGTAATCACCATCTTATTGAAATACTTTCTTAAATTGTTTTCCTATTTCATCTTGTTCTTTCTCAACTGTTTTCCAATCAATATTTAATACCGGAATCTCTTCTACATTCGGTCTATTTTCTGCTTTTATATCTGTTCTGCCTGGTAATAAATACGCTTTAGCAACTTGTTTTTGCACATCATCTGATAATAAATAATCAATAAACTCTTTTGCACCTTCTACATTTTTACTATCCTTCATAATACCTGCTGCACGTGGACTAATAACTGTTCCGCTTTTTGGATACACAATATCAACCGGTTCACCCTTTGCTTTTGCACTATACGTCATATAATCAACACCAGCAATGACCATGTCTTTCGCACCTGTTACTACTGGATCTAACGCTTCTTGATTTGCCCCTGCTACTGTAACTTCATTTTTCTTAAGCTGTTCAAATAAATTCCAACCATCTTTTCCATTCTTTTTCACATATCCTGTTACAAAGTCTAAAGCTGAACCTGAAAGTGCTGGATCTGGAAGATTCACTTTTCCTTTCCATTCCGCTTTCGTTATATCACTCCAATCTTCCGGCGCTGTCTTCACATTTTTTGTGTTATACACAATTCCTAACGCTGAAGCACTATATCCGAAATAATTTCCTTTATCGTCCGACCATTCAGAACGAAGCTTATCAGCTTGTTTCGCTTCTTTATAAGCTAACGTTTGCCCATCCTTTTTTAATCCTTCCATCGCTGGTAATGATGCAAGTACGACTACATCAACGACTGGATTTTTCTTTTCAGCTTCCATTCTCGCTAAAATCTTACCTGTTGTTCCTTGAAACATTTCTACTTTTATACCTGTTTTCTTTTCAAAGTCCTTTTGAATCTTTTCTGCTAATCCTTTTGGTCCTGCACTATATACAACAATTTTCTTTTCATTCGTATTTTTACTTTTTGCATCTGCATTACCTGTCTTTGAACTACACCCTGTTACTACAGCAGAAAATAATAACGTACATACAAATAAAGACTTAAGCGAACTGAATCTCTTCATACGATTCTCCCCCTATATGATGAATACATTTTTTTGGCACATATAACGATACTGGTTTACCGATGCTTAATTTACTATTGTGATAAACTGTCCATATTCCAAGTGCACCCATGTTTACTTTCATTTCATACCGTTCTCCTACATATGTAACGTGCTGAATTTCACCTGTATACATTTCGCAAACTTCATTTTTCGTCCAGCTCACATGCTCTGGACGAATCATTTGTTTACCCTCTACAAGCCAATTTGCCTTACCAACAAATTTTGCAACAAATTCATGAGATGGCTTCACATAAATGTCTTCTGGTGTTCCTTTTTGTAATACTTCTCCTTGTTTCATGACAATAATTTGATCTGACATTGACATTGCTTCTGTTTGATCGTGCGTGACATACAATGCCGTTAAACCAATTGAATGAACGATGTCCATAAGCTCTAATCGCATTTCTTCTCGCAAAATTGCATCGAGTGCACTCAGCGGTTCATCAAACAAAATAAAATGCGGTTTTGTTACAATTGCTCGAGCAAATGCGACACGTTGCTGCTGTCCACCAGAGAGTTCATGCGGATATCTTTTCTCCATCCCTTGCAAGCGAACTCTCTTTATTGCATCTTCTACTTTTTCCCGCAATTGATTCGTTTGCTTTGTAGCTCTTAAACCAAATGCAACATTTTCAAACACTGTCATATGCGGCCATAAAGCAAAATCTTGAAATACCATACCGATATTACGTTCATGAGGAGATGTTTTTATTTTTTTTGCACCAGAATACATGCACTTATCCCCAAAATATATTTCACCTTTATCTGGCTCTTCAAGTCCTGCAATCATTCTAAGTAAAGTCGTTTTCCCGCATCCCGAAGGTCCTAAAAGTGTGGTGAATTCGCCTTGTTTCATAACAATTTGTAATGGTTTCAACGCCTGTGTTTTTCCAAAGTTCTTTTCTAATCCATGAATTTTAATATCCATCGTATCACCTCTCTCCCCTTACTCTTAACCTGCTTTCATTCTATATGGAAAATTTATACTGAATGTTAATGTACTGTAAAGATTAAATTAAAAAACTTCTAATAAACTATTTATTTCTATAGATTTTTTCTATAGTTAGAAGAAAAAGGAGCAACTTGCCATGAATCTCTTAAAATTAGAAATTGTAGTGCTTATTAAGAAATATAAAAAACTTACACTTGTTGCAGAAAAACTTGGTGTTAAACAACCTACTATTACATTCCATATAAAAAGCTTAGAAGAGGAACTTGGTGTACCTTTATTTGAGTTACGATCCGGGAGATATTTCTTAACAGAGGCTGGTGAGGCATTGCATCATTATGCTTGTAAAATAGATGCACTTATGAAAGAAGCTAGGCGGGTCACGCAAGAGTTTAAAGATTTTCATAAAGGTGCTATAACAATTGGCGCTAGTTATGTACCAGCGACTTATCTTTTACCAGAAATTATTCACCAATTTCAATGCGAATTTCCAAATATAAAAATAACACTCATGGTAAAAACAGCTCCTGAAATTCGAACGATGCTACAAAATCATGAAATTGACCTCGGGGTAATTTCTGCAGCACCGTTTGATGAATCCCTTTTAAAACAGACGAATGTAATGCCTGATAC
Source organism: Bacillus sp. K2I17 (assembly GCF_002209985.1). Lineage (NCBI taxonomy): Bacteria > Bacillati > Bacillota > Bacilli > Caryophanales > Bacillaceae > Bacillus > Bacillus sp. K2I17. The sequence continues at coordinate 8,997 of NZ_NJGF01000042.1, read as the reverse complement.
ACTTGTTCTTGCTTTCTCCAAAGAACATCATTTTTCAAAAAAAGAAAATGTATCACTACAAGATATCGAGAGGGAACGTATATTATTGCATCGTAATCCATCTACAACGAGAGATTTACTTACACAATGGACGTTAGCACATAACATTACGTTCCAATCTGAAATTGAATTAGATTCATTAGAAACGATGAAACAAATTTTAAAATACGGTAATGGAATTGCTTTTATTTCTAAACTCGCTATCGAACAAGAAATACAACGACATGAACTATGCTACATACCTATCCCTGGATTTGAATTTCAACGTAACATTTATACGATTCATCATGAGGACAGATGGAATTCTAAAATTATTTCTTTTTTACTACATAGCATCACTTCTTATGCGGCAAAAAATTAAAAGGCTGTCGTTATGCACGACAGCCTTTCAAACTATAACTCTATTTATTTTTCTTCGCTTCAACTTTTGCCTGCGCCTCTTCAGCCTTATCTAATGCTTCTGAAACTTTCTTCTCTTTTTCTTTCACGTCATCTATACTATCGACCGCTTTAATGAGTTTATCGATTCCTTCTTCTTCTACCTTTCTCCGCTTTGCCACTCTTTCATTTACTTTCTTTTCCACATCTTTTGCTTTTTGAAGCATATCCTCTGCATTTGATGTCACAGCTTTTTCAAGTGCATCGTCTTTTTTCTTTTGTAATACCTCATTTGCAATATCTTTCGTCTCTAAATACTTACCATCTTTTAATGATGTAGCTCCGCGCTCCAATAACTGAGCGACTTCTTTATATGCCTTCGCTTCATTTCCTGTTTTCTCTTTTTCCGCTTTTTCAAACCACATCGTTGCATCACTATATTTTTCATCTTTCAATGATTGCATACCTGTATCAATATACGTGCCATAATTACTACATCCAGCCATTACGGCTAACAGAAAAAGCATAACAAAACTTAATTTTTTCATGATGTTTTCTCCTTTTCTTTGTCTGCTCACTATACTGTAACATACATGAAAAAGAGTTTCAAAAACTAAAATACTAATTTGGTCATTTCCATGATGATAAGTCAAATTTTTATTATTTTCTTATTTTTAAGCAGACATATCTACTTGTTTTTTCGCCATATGTTGCTTTACTCCAACTAATACAACTAACAATAACCCCCCGCCTATCGTCATCATAACAATGCTAGTTGGCAACATATCTAATAATAATCCATATACAATCATACCGAGTGGTGCGATTGCAGTAGCAATTGTTTCAAGTAGGCCAAACACACGCCCTAAGTAGCTCGGATCTGTCGTTTTTTGCATATGTACTTGCATCGGAATATTTACAATCATAATTGCTATACCCGTTAACATCATAAAAGCAATATAGTAAATAAAACTTGCCCCTTTTGAAATGGTAACTACCAATGGGAAGACTGTACATAAACTTAAACCCGCAAACAAAAACAGCCCAGTATAAATAGAACGAAACGGATTATTCACTTCTTTACGCACCGATAAAGCAATCGCACCCATTAGCATCCCGACTGCTAACATTCCCTCTACAGTACCGAGTTGCTTTGAAGATAGATGCAATGTATGGACGATAATATATGGAAGTGCTACGGTTAGCCCACACGCAAAAAAGTTTACCCACAATGCTATTTTCATTAAACCATATATTTCATGCTGTCGTTTTACATATGAAAATCCTTCTTTTATACTCGTCAAGAAACGCTCTTTACTCTCAGCCACTTCTTTTTTGTATAAATCAAATACAATAAATAATTGCAAAATAACTGCTAAAAAGAACGTAATACTATTTAACAAAAAGAACGACTTAATGGAAAAGAAACCAAATACAACTCCACCAATAATCGGCCCTAAAATATTTGATAAAGAAGCTGCCGTTTGATTTAAAGCACTCGCTTTTTGAATACGCCCCGCATCTACTAAATTAGGAATAGAAGAAGTTAATGCAACAGAATAAAAACTTGCACAAATTGATAATAATGCCGCTGAAATATAGATAAAAAGAAGTGACGGTCCAAATATAGTAGCAAGAATAAACATAATAAGCATCGTTAAACTACTTAATAAATCAGTGCCAATGACAAGCCATTTTCGATTCACACGATCAGCTACAGCACCTGCAATCGGACCACAGATCATCCTTGGTAGTGATCCGCAAACGAGCGTAATAGCAAACCCCATCCCTGAACCAGTTGTCTTTAATACGTATAACCCCATTGCGAATGTATAAATACCTGCCCCTAATAAAGACGTCATCTTTCCAATCATCATCAAAATAATATTTCTCGTTGCAACTTTCATTCTTGAATCATTTTCTCCTATACTTATATCTCCCATAATGACTTTCTCCCCTTAAAAGTTAAATTGTGTTAAACTTATTATATAATCAACTTTCCAATTTTTACAACAAAAAGTTAAATACAATTTAACTTTTTAATTATAAAGGAGCAATAATATGGCAACTCTCGGTGAAAAAATTAAAGCGTTACGTAAAGAAAAAAAACTTACACAAACAGAACTGGCAGGTTCGGAACTTACAAAAAGTATGCTTAGTCAAATTGAAAATGGAAAAGCTACCCCTTCCATGAAAACATTACAATACATCGCTGAAAAGCTTGAATGTGAAGCGAGTTTTTTATTAGAAGATGATGATGGAGAAATTGTGGAACTCATTACAAAAATGGAGCAACTCATAAAGAAAAACAAATGTGATGAAGTGTACGAGACTTTACTACCTATCGTTCAAAAAGAGCTTCCTTCTACTTTAAATACGGCTCGTATATACAAACAATTCGTAACTGCTGCGGTGATTATGAAAGATTACAACATTGAATCTTACGTAGAAAAAGCTGTTTCTATTTTCGAAAAATATAAGTTATACCGAGACAGTACGGAAACAAAATTAAAATTATCTTTTGCGATATTCACACGTAAAAAGTATGCAGAATGTTTACAACTTATATCTAATATTAGAAATGATTATGAAGAGAAACATTTAGAAATGGATCTTATTATACATATTGATTTATGTTTATATGAAGCCATCATATTACTGGCATGTGGCGATTATGAAAAATGTGAAGAAACGATATTAGAGACACTCACATTTTCAAAAAAACATCAAGTGTATTATAAAACAGATGTATTTTACCGGATTTTATCTTATCAAAAAGTCATTACAGTTGATAAAGAGCGTTATTTATATTACATAAAGAAATCTGAGCAATTTGCCATTTTTACAGAAGATACTCTATCCATTGCGATGACTAATATTTTAAAAGCCTATTACTACAACACGATTACTAATGAATATACAATCGCATTAAAACATCTAGAACAATATCGAGAAAAACTAAAAGATCAGCCCATTTTTCAAGACGACGGATTGTATTATCTTGAAAAAGGAAAATCTTTATACGGATTAAAACGTTACGAAGAAGCTTTAGAAGCATTACAACGTGGCATTATACCGGATTATATGAACCATCCATTGGATCAATCGTGGCTTACAACAGCAGGTGCATATCGTGCACTTTGTTACGTTAAACTGAATGATAAAAAAAGAGCTCTTGAAGAAGCAACAAAAGCAAATGAAATGATACAATCGTATCCGGATTCTATTTTCTCTTCATTTATTAAAGAAACATTACAAATAATACAAAAACTTTAAGAATGTCTCGAAATGGTATATTATTCCTCTTTTTTAGCAAAGATAATAATGATGGGAGGAATATAAATGAATATTCAACGTGCAAAAGAGCTTTCTGTTTCATCTGAACAAGCAAATGTCAGTTTTCAAGGCATGCCTGTTACAATTCAACACGTCGATGAAAGCAACGAAACCGCCCGCATATATGAAGTTAAAAATCCAGACCGCGAATTAACGGTCCCCGTTAATAGCTTAGAGGAAATATAAAAAATGCCGCTTCGATTTTGAAGTGGCATTTTTCTTACTTTCATATAAATTCTCTATACCCCCTTGTTTTACAACAACTGAAAAAATAAGAATCTTCTACTTCTTTTCTTTTTTTAACCTGCTAAAATACAAACTATAAATGAATTATTCGCACTATATATTAAGGGGGAAAGATAATGAAATCTGCTTTAGAAAAAAACAATCATTATTATGCAGTTATATTCACTTCTCATTTATCAAATGATACGACAGATTATAGTACCGTTGCCGACAAAATGGAGGAACTTGCAAAGCAGCAACCTGGATTTTTAGGTGTAGAAAGTGCACGAAATCATTCGGGACTCGGAATCACAATTTCTTATTGGGAATCACTTGCAGCAATTGACAATTGGAAACAGAACGCCTTACATAAAGAAGCGAAAAAAAGAGGTCGTGAGCAATGGTATGAAAACTTCCATCTACGTATCTGCCTTGTTGAGAAAGAATTTAAGTTTCATAGAGGTACATTGTAACGATGAAGAAAAAATTAGCTCTCGTTGCTGTTCATGAAATATATGGTGTGAACGACCATATGCATCACGTTATCCACCACTTCACTTCATCTCATATAGATGTATTCTGTCCTAATCTTCTACAATCGCAACATGCATTTCATTATAGTGATGAAGAAAAAGCATTTCAACATTTTGTAAATAATATTGGATTTGATGATGGAAAAGAACAAATTAAAGAATTCATCAATACTCTTTCAAGTAATTATACACATATTGGACTTATCGGATTTAGTGTTGGCGCTACCATCTCTTGGCTATGCAGTAACAATCCGAAAATAGATTTTATTATCGGCTGTTACGGTTCCCGTATACGTGACTATATTCATATGAAACCAACATGTGCTACCTTACTTATTTTCCCTGAAAAAGAAGTTAGTTTTTCAATATCCTCTTTAATCCAAACATTGCAGCAACAAAAAAATCCTTTATTAGAAATAAAACAACTACACGGTGAGCATGGATTTCTAAATCCGTACACAGAAAAATATAACGAGCACTCTACAAAGCAAGCATACAATATAATAGATTCATTTCTTGCAAGAACAATCTTATAAAGGAGATCTAAATGACACTTACATTACTCTTACTTCTTTTCATATTCATTGCCTTTTTCTCAGCACTAACTATCATTATTGCAACCGTAAAAAAGGGGGAGTTTTCCAAACGTCCCTACTTACAATCTATTATCGTTTACATTTTATTTTTTACAAATTGGATCTTATATTTAACATCTTTTTATACGTTACTTCCCGATAAAGTTAGCGAATTCCTATTCTTGCCCATTTGGTTTCTCCTTTGTATTTTAGGACTTATCGTTTTCTGGCGCGAATGGAGAAACAATCGTGTGTTCTCAATATGTATTGGTTTTCTTTCCTTTATTAGTTTTTTATTTGGGTTGTTTTTGTTAGTTCTTTCCGGGATGTAATTGTTGTAAAGAGGATAACATACCTCTTTACAACAATTTTTTTCGTTCCATGACGAAAGGAATTAGTAGATATAAAGCATAAGCAATAACCATCCAAATGGTAAATGATATGATTTGCTGTGAGGAGAATTGTGAGAATAGATTAGAAGAATTATATAAGATGTAAGTATCTAAAATTAAACCGATTGCTGTACCGCATATACCTAACTTAATAACTGCATATTTCGTAGTATCTAGTTTTTTGTATAACCACATTACAAAGTATAAGGCTATAGCTGTGCCTAATTCAAGAAACGTCAATTGTAGAAAAAATCTACTTGAAGTGTATTCTAATAAAACGGAAGAACCGAAAATAATGAAGAATGCAGAGGCAAAAAACCATATACCAATCGAAAATAAAATAGTGAGCCAAAATCTATTATTCACTGACATTACCTCCCTTTTGCAGCACTGAAAACTTTTCCAAGAGCGTATATAAATCACCATATAATTTATCTGTAGAAAAAGATGGATTGAATAATGCTTGCAATGCCAATCCGTCAATTAATGCATTACATAAAATGCTCAATGTTTCAGTTGAAATTTGAGTTGTCATTGTATCTCCTATTTTTTTATTTAACACCCCTTTTAATTCTTGATTTTCATAATGTAACAATCCACCAATTTTATCTTTCATCGCATCATTTTGTAATCCACTAGCTACTAATTGAAAAAACAAATGATGATACATTGAATCTTTCACACATCTACTTTCCGCAGACTGTAAAGCCTTCTCTAACTGTACATCCTTTCCTATTTGTTCCCATGACGCTTTACAAAACGATTCAGTTACTTCAAGTAATAATTGATCCTTCGTTTTAAAATGATAATATACGGTACCTTGTGTAACTTCAGCACTTTCTGCAACTGCTTTTAATGTCAACTTTTCCATCCCGTGCTCTGCAATAATTGCTTTTGCCGCTTCTAATAACTTCTTCTTATTAACAACATTCGGTTTTGCCACTTCTACAACCTCCTTTTAAGTTAGTTAGATAACTAACTTAAATTATACAGAAAAATCAGATAAAATAAAAGAAAGAAAAGCCAACATTCAACTTTTCTTCCTTCTATGTTTACCTTTAGTTTTCACTGTCACTGATTCACAAGGTGTATAATATATTTGAGGTGTCGCCTTATCAACAAACATCATAAACGTAATAAAGCCGATAATAAAGAAAATAAACAACGTTAACAAAATTGCTCCTATCGTTAAAAGTATCATAACACCACCCCTATATCTTTCATGTTATTACACCTTTCGCTATTATATGAGCGTAATCCTTTTTAGAAAAAGAAACGTAACAAAATAATCACAATCACTCCCGTTAATACTGTACCTAATAAACTACGAGTATATATTGCAACAAGAAATGTTGGGATTGCTGCGATAAGGTAATCCCACTGCATCGTCTCATGCATAAATAGTACTTGTGCTAAAAGTGCTGCTAATATCGCAATTGGTATGTAATTTAGCCATTTTAAACCCCAGTCTGGAATTTGTAGTTTGCTAAATACGAGTAGAGGTAAAATACGTGGCACGAGTGTGACAGCTCCAGCTGCTAGTAAAAGTAATAGTACGTCTAATCTCATTTCCATTTTTCAATCACAACTCCAATCGTCGCAGCTAGTAATGTTGCGATAATAACCGCTATACTATCTGGCATAAATAAGTGTGAAACGTATGCGATCATAATCGCTACAATTGCAACAGTAAGATGAATTGCTAGTTTCGGTTTACTACTTATGAGCTGAAGTACAAATAATCCGATAAACATTGCTGGTAATGCATAATCCATCCCGTACGTATGTGGATCTGGTATCCACTCACCAAACAGCCCGCCAATAATAGTAGCAAGAATCCAATTTAAATATGCTGTTACATTTAAGCCCATCATCCACCTGTCGCCTACATATCCTTTTTGCGCTGCATGCTGCACTGCAACGCCGAACGTTTCATCTGTAATTTGAGAACCGATAAATACGTTTTTTAATAGCGGAAGTTTCGTAAAGTATGGTGCAAGGGCAGCACTCATTAGAAGGTGGCGTAAATTAACAAAAAAGACGGTGAAAATGATTGCTGAAGCAGGAGCACCGGCTGCATACATACCAGCTAATATAAATTGGGCAGAACCTGCATAAATTAAAGTGGACATAAATGCAATTTCAATGATGGAGAAACCTGCTGTTTTTGCAATTACACCAGCTGCTATACCGATGCTTAAATAACCAAATACAGTTGGTAAACAATCTTTTACTCCTTGCTGAAATGTATCATCGCTCTGCAAAGCTACATGTGCCTGAGCCTTACTCATCCATATCATCCTCCATTCTTTCCATCGCTCTTTTTCCTGTTACGACATGAACTAAATCTATATTTTCACGCCACAACGTATCTAACTTATCAGCCCCAAATTCCTTCGTAATTTCTTCGACCATAATATCGTGCCGCACATACTCTGTAGCAACGAGCACTAAAGCTGGGTCATACGTTGTTACGGCCCATGAGGTACTATCATTTGAAAAGTTCGCAATTAATACTTCCTCTCCATCACGAGCAATAACAGTTAAATGACCACCCATTCTCTTTTCAACAACGTGGGGCGTCATATAATTATGGTGAAACGTCGCGCCTATTTTTGTATTTGGAGCGCCAAATAAGATTGAAAATATATGTACACCTTCCTCTTCCTTTTGACGAATATATGGCTCAATTTCATGCACTTGATCTTCCCATACAGAAATCCATAACTCGTCCTTTGCCCTATTAATTATATTGCATATTTCTTTTACAACACGATCATTGGAGCGAATATGCGAAATTACATCTATTTGTCTCTCTTGTTCTAAACAATTTAATTTCCGGTCTAAAAATTCAAAGGACTTTTCAAAATCTTTTCGCATTCGATCCATTAGCTCCGTAGCTGGTACTGGTACATATTTCACTGGTTCAGTAGGAACGATATGCACTGCTCCTTTATCCATCAATTTACCGAGCACTTCATAAATCATCGAACGAGGTACTCCTGTCTGTTTACTCACTTCATACCCAGTTACTGGGGAATGTTTTAATAATCCAATATACGCTTTACATTCGTACTGGGAAAAACCTAACTTTTGTAATTCCTTTATTATTTCATCCAACTGTAATCCCTCACATTCTATATAACTCTCATCTCAAAACGATACATATATATTAGTAGTTATTAGTATACCTACTAATATAAAAAAACAGACCTACAAAGTCAATTGATAATTCTGAAATTTCATCCGAAAATAAAAAGCCTTCTAATTAAAAGGCTTTTTTTACATACTATTCCACTTATTTTAGCTGCAACGTATTTGATAGATTCTCCTCCAAATGCTCCCGTAAAGTAGAACCTGTATACTCTTCCGATACGATAAACTTAACTAAATCTATACAATTCAATCAAATTTATACAAATTAGTGCTTCATCGTGTTCTCGCAACCCCGAGGGGACGAGGGGTATAACACTCCACACGAGGCAGTATCGTTACCTCCTATTATCAAGCATTTATTTT
>NZ_NJGF01000041.1:0-36975 GCF_002209985.1 Bacillus sp. K2I17 | reverse complement strand
TAAACAAAACGAATCGAATCAGAATCAACAACAAAACTCTAAACAAAACGAATCGAATCAGAATCAGCAGCAAAATTCTAAACAAGACAACTCGAATCAGAATCAACAACAACATTCTAAACAAGGTAACTCGGATCAAGATCAGCAGCAAAACTCTGGAAATAATAGTATTTATGATTTTACGAAACCAGAAAAAGACCGGATTCACTCTCTACAAGATTTAATAGAGAAACTCAAAAAATCTAGCGATTTTGTTAATTATCACACATCTGATGATGAAACGATGCCTTATTGGATTTCTTACTATCGCCCTTCGCTTGATGGAGAGAAATTACAAAAGTATTTAATGCCTACTCTTTTAGAACGACCTAACGCTTCACTAGAAGAGCTAAAAGAACATATTCCAATGAGCGGTATTACAATTACGAACGATTTACAAAAAATTGAGGACATGGTGTTAAAGGGACATGCGATTATTCAATTGAATCAGCAAGACCAAAAGTGTATGCTTGCAAACATTGCAATTGATACGTATCGGGCACCAAGCCCTCCTTTAAACGAATCGACTGTTATCGGTCCTCAAGAAGGTTTCGTAGAGGATATTGATACAAATATTAATTTAGTTCGAAAACGTCTTCCTGTTTTAGATTTACAAACAAAAGAAATGATTGTCGGCGAGTTTTCCAAAACAAAAGTTGTCATGATGTATTTAGATAACCTCGCTGAAAAAGATAATGTAGATTTTCTCGAGGAGTCATTACGTGCTCTTGAATATGATCAAATTAATGATAGTGCTTACATACAAGAACTAATGGGTGAGAAGTCGATTTTCCCTCTCTATATCAATACAGAACGTACTGATAGAGTTACAAAAGCACTAATTGATGGAAAAATTGCTATTTTTGTGGATGGTTCTCCAAGTGTTCTACTAACACCTGTATCCTATTTCGATTTTTTCATTTCACCAGAAGACTATAATGTCTCTTGGATGTACGCTACATTTTCAAGGATTTTAAGATTAATTGCCGTTCTATTTTCAATTTGCGCTACACCGTTATACGTTGCAGTTTTAAATTATCATTATGAACTTATTCCAAGTGATTTACTTGAAACTTTGATTTTATCAAGGGCACAAGTACCATTCCCACCTTTAATTGAAGCACTCTTTTTAGAACTTGCAATCGACTTATTGAGAGAAGCTGGCGCGAGGTTACCAATGAAAGTTGGTCAAACACTCGGGATTGTAGGCGGTATCGTAATTGGGCAAGCATCTGTACAAGCTGGTTTAACGAGTAATATTTTATTAATTATCGTTGCCTTATCAGCACTCGCTTCCTTTATTACACCTATTTATAAAATGGGTAATGCAGTTCGATTACTACGCTTTCCATTTCTTATGTTTGCAGAAATAGGCGGATTGTTCGGGATTTCCCTTGGATTTATCTTCTTATTTACTCATCTATTCAGGCTTACTTCCTTACGTAAGCCGTACGCTTTGTTTTATCCGACGAGACAACAGTCGGTTAAGGACTCTTGGATTCGTTTTCCTTTAACGATGATTGATACAAGGGATGTACAAGCGAGGCCACAACATGTAAAAAAATCAGCAAAAGGAATTTCAACAAAACATAGATCAGACTTTGATGATTAAGGAACGAGGTGCATCGATGAGTAAAGTTCAAGAAAAATATCAAATATCTCCTGTCTTTGTCTTCTTCTTAATTCACGGTGCACAGTTTGGAGCTGGCGTTCTCGGCTTCGCTCGAATTATTGCCAAGGCCGCTGGATACGACGGCTGGATGGGTGTTCTAATCACAGGACTCTGTATCCACCTCCTTATATGGATGATGTATTTTTTATTAAAAGAAACAAACGGAAATTTAATCGACTTACATCGGCAAACATTTGGAAAGTGGCTAGGGAACGGCGTTAACATCATCTTTGCTGCTTATTTTTTAATCGTTAGTATTTCCGTCATTCGAACATACGTTGAAATTATTCAAGTGTGGATGTTTCCTACCGCTTCCACCTTTATGTTAACACTCTTTTTATGCTTAGTTAGCTATTACATTATCTCTTCTGGATTTCGTGTAATTACCGGTATTTGCGTCATCTCTGTTGGTGGTACATTAGGATATTTATTTCTAAGCTTATTCGTTTTGAAATATTCACATTGGGATAATTTACTACCTATATTCACACATTCTTTTTCAGACATTTTAAAATCCGCTCAACTGTCAATCTACAGTATGACCGGTTTTGAGATTTACCTCATGGTGTATCCATTTGTGAAAAAGCCTATGCAATCTCATAAATACGCTCAGCTTGGAGCACTATTTTCAAATCTTCTATATTTATTTAGCACCCTTTTAGCCTTTGCATTTTTTAGTGAAAAACAATTGTTAAAAACAATATGGGCCCAACTTTCTATGACCCAAGTCATTCAATTACCATTTATAGAAAGGCTAGAATATATTGCAATTTCAGCTTATGCCCTCGTTATTATTACAAGTTTTATTCTACCTTTGTGGGCGGCAACGAGAGCAACTCACGAAATATTCCGTGTAAAACAAAGAGGTGTTTTAATCGCTTTTATCTTTATCACTCTCATTGTTTCACAACTTTTAACAAACAGACACGATATTAATAACTTTATTAGTAATGCATCAAAGGTTAGTTTCTGGGTCATTTATGTATACATCCCAATCCTATTTATTATTGTGTGGGTGAAAAGAAAATGGAAAAAATCAAAAGCACAAGCAAATTAATACTTATTTCTTGTATAACATTCTTCAGTCTAATTGGATGTTTACAAAAAAATATTATCGATGATGTACAACTTATTCAAGGAACCGTTTTTGATACAGCAAAGGATAATAAAGTAAAAGTAACATTCGTTTGTCCCATTCAAAAAAAAGGAAATAAAGTTCAAGTTTTTGAAGGCACCGCAAATGCGGTAAAACAAGTAAAAGCAGACACATCTTTAGAGTCTTCTCAACCATTTGCTAGCGGACAAATGCGCGTTGCACTATATACTATAAGACTTGCCAAAAAAGGAATGTCTACTTCATTTGATACATTACTTCGAGATGTGAATATAGGGAACGCTTTATATGTTGCTTTACTTGAAGGTAATGGTACTGAACTTTTAAAAGGGAAATATACGACTTCATACAACGTTGCAATTTATATAAAAAAATTGTTAGAGCATAACATGGAAACTGGTCCTTTACCAACAGATAATCTGCATGTAGGAGCATTCCGTTATTATCAAGAAGGGAAAGACTACTATATTCCAATTTTAAAGAAACATGGTGATAAAATAAAAATCACCGGAATTGGTCTTTTTAAAAAGGACAAATACATCGGTAAAATTGCGGAAAAAGATATGTTCATATTTAAAGGACTATTAGAAAAACATAAATTAGATTCACATGAATTTAAAACCGATTCTGCGTACGTAATGATTAATAATATTCGTTCTGTTCCAACTTACGATATAAAGATTAAAAATGGAAAGCCTTCTTTCTTCATTCGCGTTCATCTTGAAGCGCGCATTCAAGAACTATCGAAACAAATTAACTTAGAAAATAACAAGAACTCAAAAAGCATTGAAAAAAATGTACAAAAACAATTAGATACACAAGCTGCTAAATTAATTAAGCAGTTTAAATCTTTAGGCGTCGATCCTCTCGGGCTAGGAGCTAAATATAAGCAACATTATCGCCCATTCAAATTAGAAGAGTGGAGACAAATGTACAAAGATGTCCCCGTCACTGTAAAATACACCGTAAATATTACAAATTCTGGTGTAATCGAATGAGAAATGATTGAACTCCTCTCTCCAGCATGATACAACGGAAAGAGGAGTTTTTATTTTAGATAGAGAGAGAAGATATTTACGGGGGAGCTTATGTCTAAAAAATTAGTAAAGCCTATTTTAAATGGTATTTTATTTCTCGGCGTCTTTTTATTTGCTCATACATACTTAAAAAATGTTTCCTTCACACGTTATTTACTTGTCGTTATTCCAATGTTGCTCGTTGGTATGTTTGGCATCGATCTTCTTTTATCCATTTTAATAAAAGAAGAAAAATAACGAGCAGGGCCGTCCCAAAAATATTCCGGGATGGCCTTCTTTTATTAATGGGCTATGTTTTGTCGTTTAGTCGATATAATCTTTCCCTACCTTAACTAAAAGATGAAACTTTTGAACAGTCCTTTTTCATTTCATAATCACCTTATGTTACAATGAGATTCGGCACAAAGCGAGAAAGGATGAAACAACATGACAAACGAAAAAGGTTTAGATAAAGGATACGAACTTGTTGCAAAAATGCATGAAGAGTTCGGACACCCTGTGACAAATACTCCAACGAAATTAACAGAAGAACGTGCAAAAATTCGTGCTAGCTTTATGCAAGAAGAGCTAGAAGAATTTCTAGAAGCAACGACTGTTGAAGATCAATATGATGCACTAATTGACCTTATTTACTTTGCATTCGGAACGTTTGCCGAAATGGGCGTACGTCCTGATAAAGGATTCGAAATTGTAAATAACGCAAACATGGCAAAACTATTCCCTGATGGAAAACCTCGATTCCGTGAAGGGGACGGCAAAATTCTAAAACCAGAAGGCTGGCAAGCACCAGAACCACAACTTCGTGCTGAAATCGAACGCCAGCGCCAAGAAGCTGAAAAAAACTGCTAGGATTTCCTAGCAGTTTTTTATTATGTCTTTTTTTCTGCAATTCATTAATGACCCACGTGTCCAGCGTGCCCTGCTGCTGCCCCTGCTCCTCCTGCTCCAATTCCACCTGTCCAAGGAGAAGATTGTTGCTGTTGATATTGTTGGTATTGTTGGTGCTGTTGGTGCTGTTGGTGCTGTTGGTGCTGTTGACCATGTTGGTGCTGTTGGTGCTGTTGACCATGTTGGCCTTGATGACCGTGTTGACCATGATGACCGTGTTGACCTTGATGACCGTGTTGGCCTTGGTGACCATGATGACCGTGCTGGCCTTGATGACCGTGTTGGCCTTGGTGACCATGATGACCGTGCTGGCCTTGATGCGTTTGATGCGTTTGATGCGTTTGATAAAGAACAGTCTGTGGATATATATGATGGTGTCCGTGGTGATGTACTTGTTGTTGATGGCCGTGTTGACCTTGGTGATGATGATGACCGTGCTGACCTTGTTGGCCTTGGTGATGATGGTGTCCATGATGACTATGTTGACCTTGATGGTGGTGATGTACATGATGACCGTGTTGGCCTTGATGGTGATGATGTCCATGATGACCGTGTTGACCTTGATGGTGGTGATGTACATGATGACCGTGTTGGCCTTGGTGATGGTGATGTACATGGTGTCCGTGAACACCTTGCGGATAACCACCTACTCCACCTGCTACAACACCTACTCCCGGTACCGGAAATCCTGTCTGCACTCCTCCAACGAAAGAAGGAAATGTAGTTGGTACTCCTACTGGAATTCCTGTCTGTACGCCAGCTACTGATGTCGGAAATCCTCCTGTTACTGTAGGCATTCCAGCCCCTGATGTCGAAAACCCTCCCATTAATGTAGGCATTCCAGTTTGCATGCCCGCTACCGATGTTGGAAATCCTCCTGCGCCTCCACCCATCCAGCTCGGAATTCCACCGTACCCTTGTTGGCCAGCTCCTCCCATTAACATCATTTGTGTATAACTGTCCGATTCGCCTCCGAAGAAGCCATGTGGTGCATTATTGTCCATCCCTTTCATTCCTTTCACCTCTTCTACTCAATTTAGCCTACCTTTTTTATCATATTTCCTATAGAAAAATAGGTGTTTGTCTGTATTGGAATTCCGCTCTTTTATTTGTACGTAGTGGAATAGTTGAAAATTCAGATGAAGGAGATCCTGAAATTATTTTCTACACCAAAAAGCTCAGAGCATAAATGCTCTGAGCTTTTCTTTCATTCATTAGTTTGCAACAACGTTAACAAGTTTTCCAGGAACTACAATTACTTTACGAACTGTTTTTCCTTCGATTTGGTCTTGAATTGCTTCAAGTGCAAGTTGTTCCATTTCTTCTTTTGATGCGTCTTTACTCATTGTTAGTTTTGCGCGAACTTTGCCCATAATTTGAACAACGATTTCAACTTCATCTTCTACAAGTTTAGCCTCATCAAATGTTGGCCAGCTTGCATATGTGATTGTTTCATTGTATCCAAGTTTGCTCCATAGTTCTTCCCCGATGTGAGGTGCAACTGGTGCAATCATTTTTACGAAACCTTCTACATATTCTTTCGGAAGTGTTTCAGCTTTATATGCATCGTTGATAAATACCATCATTTGAGAAATCGCTGTGTTGAAGCGAAGCTCTGCATAGTCTTCTGTTACTTTCTTCACTGTTTGGTGGTAAGCTTTTTCAAGCTCTTTATTTGGTGCATCAGTAATTTTCTCACTTAATTCACCATTATCTTGAATGAATAGACGCCATACGCGGTCTAGGAAACGACGAGCTCCGTCAAGACCATTTTCAGACCAAGCAATCGAAGCATCTAATGGTCCCATGAACATTTCGTATAGACGAAGTGTATCTGCACCATGGCTTGCTACGATATCATCAGGGTTTACAACGTTACCTTTTGATTTACTCATTTTCTCGTTGTTTTCACCTAGAATCATACCTTGGTTGAATAATTGTTGGAACGGCTCTTTCGTTGGAACTACACCGATATCGTATAATACTTTGTGCCAGAAACGAGCATATAGTAAATGAAGTACAGCGTGCTCCGCTCCACCGATATAAATATCAACTGGAAGCCATTGTTTTACTTTCTCAGGATCTACAAGTGCTTCGCTATTGTTTGGATCGATGTAACGTAGGTAATACCAGCAGCTACCAGCCCATTGTGGCATTGTGTTCGTTTCACGACGACCTTTTTTACCAGTTTCAGAATCAACAACGTTTACCCACTCTTCAATGTTAGCAAGTGGTGATTCACCTGTACCTGAAGGACGGATGTTTTCTGTTTTAGGAAGAACTAATGGTAATTCTTCTTCTTTCACAGCTGTCATTGTGCCATCTTCCCAGTGGATTACTGGAATTGGCTCACCCCAGTAACGTTGACGGCTGAATAACCAGTCACGTAGACGGTACGTTACTTTTTGATTTCCTGCGCTCGTTACTTCAAGCCATTCAATCATTTTTACGATTGCTTCTTCTTTATTTAAACCATCAAGGAATGCTGAGTTTACGTGCGCACCATCACCTGTGTATGCTTCTTTCGTAATGTCTCCGCCTTTTACAACTTCCTTCATTGGAAGATTGAACGTTGATGCGAATTCATAGTCACGCTCATCATGAGCGGGAACTGCCATTACAGCACCTGTTCCGTAAGTTGCAAGAACATAGTCAGCGATCCAGATTGGTAATTTCTCACCATTTACTGGGTTAACTGCGTAAGCACCAGTGAATACACCAGTTTTCTCTTTCGCAAGTTCTGTACGCTCTAGGTCACTCTTCATTTTAACAGAGTTAATGTAAGCTTCTACAGCTTCTTTTTGCTCTGCTGTTGTAATGTCAGCAACAAGCGCATGCTCTGGGGCAAGTACACAGTAGCTCGCACCAAATAGTGTATCAGGACGCGTTGTGAAAACTGTGAATTTCTCGTCTGTACCATCGATGTTGAAGTGTACTTCTGCACCTTCAGAACGACCAATCCAGTTACGTTGCATATCTTTTAAGCTTTCTGGCCAATCAAGCTCATCTAGATCTTCTAATAGACGATCTCCGTAAGCTGTAATTTTTAACATCCACTGTCTCATCGGACGACGCTCAACTGGATGTCCACCGCGCTCACTCTTACCGTCAATGATTTCTTCATTTGCAAGTACTGTACCAAGTGCTGGGCACCAGTTTACAGGTACTTCATCAACGTAAGCTAAACCTTTTTCAAATAGTTTTAGGAAGATCCATTGTGTCCACTTGTAGTAGTTTGGATCTGTTGTATTTACTTCACGATCCCAATCGTAAGAGAAGCCTAATGCTTTAATTTGATTACGGAACGTATTAATATTAAGCTCTGTAAATTCTGCCGGGCTGTTTCCAGTATCAAGTGCATATTGCTCTGCTGGAAGACCGAACGCATCCCATCCCATTGGATGAAGAACGTTATATCCTTGCATACGCTTCATACGAGATAAAATATCTGTCGCTGTATAACCTTCTGGATGTCCTACGTGTAGGCCTGCACCTGATGGATATGGGAACATATCTAGTGCATAAAATTTTGGTTTTTCTGTCTCATCTGGCGTACGGAATGTTTTATTCTCTTCCCAGTACCCTTGCCACTTCTTCTCAATATTTTGATGATTAAAGCTCATGAGATACCCTCCTTGAAATTCTATTTATTTTCACCGCCCAAAATACAAAAAACCTCTCATCCCTAGAAAGGGACGAGAGGTTATAGATTCCCGCGGTACCACCCTAAATTAATGTACAAATATACATTCGCTTAGATCCGTAACGTGGATTAACGGCAATTGCTACTACTAGTTTCACAACTGCAACTCAAAGGCGAGTTCATAACGAAACGTGGATTGACTTGCACCGACCGTCAACTCTCTAAACCAGCTTCTATTACTACTACTCCTTCTCACTGTTATTACAAATATAAGTTAATGTGAACTACCCACCACTTCGTATCTCTAAAGAGCTTACTTGAAGCTAAGGCTTCTCGGTTAATCGTTACTCTTAATAACTAACGAATTCGTCTTAGGACAGCCGAGCTATCTCCCTTGTTCCAAAGGTTGTTTTATTTAAATATATTCTAAAACATGTTACATGTTCCGTCAAACTAAACTGCAATTTTTTCTTCTACTGTTTCTTCTACTTTTACTCGTTTATCATACATGCTCGTTGCAATAATCGCTACTACAAGCATTACCATGATTGCTATAAACAATACTTCCATATTGTATAAATCAACAATTGCTCCGCCAACGACCGGTCCGAACATTTTCCCTACAGTCGCCGCGCTATTTACAACCCCTTGATAAAACCCTAACTTATCTTTTGGTGCAAGTATATTTGCAATGGTCGGAACTGCTGGCCATACGAATAACTCACCAATCGTTAACGTCACCATCGCAACGAGGAACATCGTAAATTGCTGCGCTTGACTTAACACAATAAATGACGCCGCAAAAATCACGATTCCAATCATAATTTGTTGTTTTAAAGAACGCTTCATCCAGCGAATTAACATACTAACAAGTGGCTGCGCACAAACAATCATCGCTCCGTTTATCGTCCATAATAAACTATAATGGCGGAGGCTAATATCTAATTCCCGCATATGAGTCGCAATCGCCCCTTGCCACTGTACATATGTAACCCAGCATAAAGCATATGCTACACATACGATAAGAAGTGCTTTGAATCCAGGTGTAAGTGTCCAGCCTTTTTTCGTTTCGACTTCTTTTTTCACTCCTGGCTCTTTCTTGTCTTCCATACCACGGAATCCAATAAAAGCAATTAAGAAGAAAACAAAGTACAAAACAAAATTGGCTAAGAAAATATAATCAAAACGGTAAGATGCAACTAAACCACCGCACGCTGTTCCGATCGCAATACCAACGTTTTGCCCAACATACATCGCATTAAATGCTCGTCTTCCGCCCTCTGGCCAAACCGTACCGACCATCGCATACATCGATGGGAAGACCATTCCAGAACCAAAGCCGATTAATGCTAGCCACACAACATATAACGGCCAACCGTGGAAGAACACAAGACCTAAAATCGATACGAGTGTAATAACAATCCCTACTAAAGTTGATTTATAACCGCCCCATTTATCAAATAAAACGCCGCCGAGCAAGTTTCCGATTACACCAGTAAGCGAGTTGATCATTAATACCATTCCGGCCACAGATAAAGATTTTCCTAGGTGATCATGCAAATAAATTGTATTAAAAGGCCATAAAAAAGAAGCACCCGTGACATTAATAATCATCCCAGCTACTAATAGCCATACTTTCCTTGGCATAGTCTCCCCTCCTATTCTATTTTTTTCGTTCATCTATAACAGTAAAATTGTAGTCGTTTTTAAATAGGAAGGCAACTGATTAATAGTTGATGAAATTCAGATAATGGTTTTTCGGTAAATGAAATTATATGAATTGTCACTTGAAAATATATCAGCGATTTGGGGAATATATCGGCGATTATTAAAATATATCGACTTACCGACAAAAAACGACATCAACAACAATATATAAAAAAGGAAGACTGCATAAAGTTCATGCAGTCTCCCCCTTATTTATACTATCCAACTTCTTTTTCTCGCTTCGCACGTTCTTTCGCACTCCATTTAAATATTTTATCTAGTAGAGAGTATATTCTCCCAGACTCCTTCGTTAATAACGGTCCTAACGATGCTAATATTAAAACGTACAGTGCAGAGAACGGTTTAATCGTTGCCATTAAACCACCCGCAATGCCGATATTGGCTACAATAATGGAGAACTCTCCGCGTGATACGAGGGTTAAACCGATATTCGTAGAAACCTTATGCGATAACCCGGCTTTACGTCCCGCCATCATTCCAGCTGTAAAATTACCGATGAGCGTAATGAAAACTGCTCCTAATGCCAACCACACTGCTCCTCCAAGTGAAAACGGATCTATACTTAAACCGAAACTGAAAAAGAATATGGCTCCAAAGAAGTCACGGAACGGAACGACGAGATGCTCAATCCGATCACTATGCTCTGTTTCAGAAAAGACGAGTCCTAACAATAATGCTCCAATTGCCTCAGCAACATGAATCGTTTCTGAAAATCCTGCTACAAAGAATAAAATGGCGAATATTACGATAATAAAAATTTCGTTTGACGAAATATCTAATACTTTATTTAGAAACGGCGTAGCTTTTCTAGCGATTACAAAGAATAGTAGCATATACCCTACCGCGATTAACACCGATGTAAGAGCACCTACAAATGATGTTGCACCACCGAGCACTAACCCTGACACGACTGATAAATATACAGCTAAAAAAATATCATCAAACATAATGATTCCTAATATTAATTCAGTCTCTTTATTACCAGATCTTCTTAAATCAACAATTACTTTTGCAACAATTGCACTCGATGAGATTGTAATGATTCCAGCAATAATTAATGTTTCTAATAAGGGGAAACCCATAACATATCCATAAAGTAAACCTAATATGAAATTAAGCGATATATGAACACTACCCCCAAAAGCAATCGACTTTCCTGATTTAATTAATTTTTTTATTGAGAATTCTAAACCTAAGTAGAATAAGAGGAATATGACGCCAACACGGCCGAGGAAGGAAATAACTTCTCCGCTTTCAATAAACCTTAAATCGATAAGTCCTAAATCTGGGGCATGAGGCCCCACTAACATACCGAGTATAATGAGAAACGGAATAATCGAGAACTTTAACTTCGCAGCGAGGATAGCTGCAAAAGCTACTAATACTAACGCAGTTCCAACTTCAAAGATTAAAGTATCCATCGATTAGGAATCACCTCCTGCTGAAAGCAATTCATTAATAATTCTTTTCACTTCATGTCTTTCACCCGATAATACGAGCATATCGCCAGCTTCAATAATAGAGTCTGGACCTGGATTAAAGAATTTCTTCATATTCTTTTTCAAAATAGCAATAATCGTTACGTTATATGTTTTTCTGACATGTAAGCTACCAATTGTTTGTTGTACTACTGGTGCATTATTCTCCACCTTAAACCATTCAATTGATAATCCTTCAAAAGCCATCTCAATTGTGTCTAGCGCTTGCGGCCTATATACCATTCCGCCTAATATAGCCGCAATTTGTCTCGCTTCAGAATCACGAAGAGAAATGCTTGAAATACTCTCATCATGATCCGCATCAAAATGATACATTTCTCTTCGGCCATCATCATGAATCACAATAACCATTTTTTCATTACCTTTTGTTATCACTTCAAATTTACATCCAATGCCAGGTAGTTCACTCTCTCTAATATTCATATTTTCCGCCTCCTAAAGTTTTTAGTTACGGCTCTTCCTTCTTACAAATCTACATCAATCTCTGTTTTAAACTTCTCATCTTTTGAGATTCCTAAATACTTGAGCGTTTCTGATGGAGTTGCGTGATGAAAATGCTTTTGCAATAGCGCAATCGCTATTCCTCTTTTGTACGCATGAAATCCAAATGTTTTTCGCATTGAATTCGTTCCAATCTTTCCAACAATCCCAACCGCTTCAGCTGCGCTATGGATAACACGATACGCTTGTTGGCGTGAGATTGAATTTGTCGTTTTATTAGATTGAAATACGTAGTTTTCTCTTTGAGCATCAATAGATTTTACATACTCTAAAAGGGCTTCTTTTACTTTTGTATTTAAATAAATATCTTGTTTAAATTTTTCATCTTTCACAGGAAGAGAATAGAAATCTTTAACAGTTCCATCTTCATTCAATACCTCTTCAAATTTCATACTAAGTAGTTCAGTGATCTTTAATCCAGTGTTAATTCCAATAACAAATAAAAGATAATCTCGCTGCGAATGCTCTTTTAAATACTTTTTCATAGCCTCAATTTGGCTTATATCTTTTAATGCCTCTACAACTTCCATACATGTATCTCCTCATCTTATGAACGGTAATTTTCTCATTATCCTGTCCATTTTACCTTATCATGCTATGAGATTTCCATGTATTATCCATTATTTTCACAATATACTCTTACGACAATTTTTCATTTGGAAATTTATGATTGTACAAATACGGTGTGGGTAGAAAAAATAGGGGGAGTACAAGTTCAGCTTCTTTCTACAGATCGGATTCCTCCTTTCATTTTTCGGTTGCTGATACTTTCATATTATGTTACTTATTTATATTATATTATATATTTCAGTAACATTAAAGTGTTTTTTCTGAAAATACAAAAAGCCGAGCACTTTCACTCGGCTTTTTACCTATTAATCTTCTTTTGGAAGAACAATTCCTTTATACAATTGAACTGTAATGAAGTAATAAATCGCATAAATAACTACGAAAATTACGATCGGTACCCAAATACGGAAGTAAGGATCCATTAAAATAAATCCGAAAATATTCATACCAACTAATACGTGAGCGATACCCACAATTGCCGGGAATAAGAATACTAAGAATAATTCTTTATAAATCGATTTCGTTAATAACTCACGGCGCACACCGATTTTACGAAGCATTTGATAACGCGTAATATCTTTTGATGCACCAGAAAGAATTTTAAACATTAAACAACTTGCCATCATTGCTAAGAACGCAATTCCAAGGAAGAATCCCATAAATACTGTTCCACTCGCAACGCCGTAAAATCCATTGTAAGATTGATATTTACTATCTAATCTTTCAGCTTTTACATTTTTATATTTAACTAGCTGCAACTCGTCAAGTTTTTTCCATTCTTTTGTGTATGCTACAAAATCGTCTGTTTTTCCAGTGACTACGATTCCTTCTTTACCATTTACAGTATCGTACATTTTCTGATCTACAATTTTAATTGCATGATCTTCATATAGATAAAATGGCTGAATTGTTCTGAAAGCCTCGTTCCATTCTTCTGGAAGTTCTTTAGCACTCGCATCTTTTTCATTCATTTCTCTAGAAACTGCACCTACTGGCAGTTCCTCTGAAACTTTCTTTATTTTTCCTAAATCCTTCATACTTTCCATCTGTTTTGTATCTTGTACGAAAGGAGGATTTTTCTCTAAATCTTCTTTTACATAATAAACGTATTTATTATCAACTTTGTAACGATATTCATTTTTCTCTTTAAATGTAATACCATCTAAAATATTCTTTTCTTCAGCTGTTGGGTTATGAATAACTGAATCATATATTACTAAACCATCAACCATTTTTATAACGTTATTTTTAAACGCCATACCACCTGAAATTGCACCCGCTCCAAGAGCAACTAACATCGCTACCGTTGCAAGTACTTTCGTTAAGCTATTAATACGGAAATTTAATTGTGCAAACGTAAAAGCATTAAGTCCTTTTTCACTACGTTTTTTATTACTCTTTAACTTTCTAATGATAACTGGGAGAAGTGATCCAAATAGCATGTAAGTACCAGTTGTTGTTGTAATTAATGCAATAAGGATTCCCATTTCTCTTAGTTTTGCCATATAGATCATTGATGCATAGCCAATTCCTAATAAAATAACAGCAAGGATTGCAACGACACCTGTCATTTTTCCCTTTACCGCAACACGCTCTGTTTGTGCATCTGCATGTACAAGTTGCAGTACAGAAATACGTGATAATTTAATACTATTCATAATTGCCGATAATACAAATAGTGCGAAGAAGAAAATGCAAGTAACAGTCATAGAGGGAAGATAAAATGCTTTATAGCCTTCACCAGCAAATTCTAATTGTTTCATTAATAACTGTCCGATACCTTCTGCAAGTCCTACACCAACTGTAATACCAATCGCAAGAGACGCAGCACCTAATACAATCGTTTCAATAAACATAAGCAATGTAACTTTATGTTTTTTTGCTCCTAACATCATGTACATACCAAACTCTTTTTGACGAAGAGATAATAAGAAAGAGTTCGCATATAAAATATAGAAGAACGTTATAATGGCTAGTAAAAATGAACCTGCCTGGAATACGAATCCAATTGATTGAATAACTGAGTTAGATTCGATAAACGCTTTATTCAGCGCTAACGTTTGGAACATATAAAAAATTGAGATAGACATGACAAGACCGACAAGTAAGACGATATAATCTTTCAGCTTACTTTTCAGCCCCGACATGGAAAGTTTAAATAACATACTGGAACCTCCCTTCTTACGCTTTTTGTGTACCTAAATCTGCAAGTACATCTAAAATTTCTTTGTAGAACTCTTCACGCGTACCACCACGATGAATTTCTTTATATAGCTCACCATCTTGAATGAACAAAATACGCTGACAGTAACTTGCACTATACGGATCATGCGTAACCATCATAATCGATACACCTTGATCTTTATTTAAGTTTGTCATCGCATTAAGTAAACTCGTTGCATTTTTAGAATCAAGAGCTCCTGTTGGCTCGTCCCCTAAAATAATTGCTGGCTCATGCACAAGTGCACGCGCTGCTGCTGAACGCTGCTTTTGTCCACCAGATACTTCAGATGGATACTTTTGAAGAATTTCTGTAATCCCTAGCATATCCGCTACTTTTTCTACTTTCGGTCCAATATTACGTGATGAAACACCTTGAAGGGAAAGTGGAAGTGCGATGTTTTCATAAATAGATAAGTTCTCTAATAAGTTAAAGTCTTGGAAGATAAATCCTAATTTTTGTGAACGGAAATCAGAAAGCTCACCTTGCTTCATTTTCGTAATATCCGTACCCGCAATTTCAACAACGCCGCCCGTTGCTTTATCAAGCGTTGAAATTACATTTAATAATGTCGTTTTACCAGAACCAGATGGTCCCATAATTCCAACAAACTCACCCTCTTGAATTGAGAATGAAACACCTTTTAACGCGTGTGATTGGTTCTCACCTTTTTTACCGTACACTTTTTGAACGTTTTTCACGTCTACAACTGGTTTCGTCATATATATCCTCCTACGCTTGTTTTTCCATTACCTATTTTGCGCCTTTTAGAAGAGAACTGCTATTTGTTAACATTACAATTACCTTACACTTTTGTAATATAAAAAAGGCACGCGTGTAAGGTTCGTTTTCTTTTGGATCAACCTCATTGGTAAATGCAATTTTATCAGCGATTCTCAAAGGAATATCGACTTACCGAAAAAAGATGACAATAAAAATAGACTGTTCCACAAAAGGAACAGCCCACTTCTCTCCTTATTTCTTTAAAGGTGTTACCGTCCAATACGTAATAACACGCCAAATCCATTCTAGTGGACCCATTTTAAAGATTTTCATCCAAATTACACTAAACACAATTTGAATAGCGTAAATTGCGATACATACATATAACGTCTGCATGTATGTTAAGTTTCCTGCAAAGTTAAATACACTACCAGCAATTAAAATCATTGCAGTTTGTCCGATATAATTCGTTAAAGCCATACGACCGTAGTATTTCAATGGTGCTAACAATGTTTGAACTGGTTTTAACTGAAGTAATAAAATTAATGCTCCTACATAGAAAGCTGAAATAATTGGTCCAACTGTAACACCAATTTTTAAGAATTGACCTGCAGCGTCCATTGTTCCATCTTCATTCATAATTATCATATTTACAAATGGATTAGCAGGAACGTGCCCATATTGATACCATAACGCTGCAACACTTAAAACAAACATAACGCCTGTAAAAATAGCGACTTGTTTGATTTTCGCTGAAAGGTTTTCAAACACTTTATACTGCCCTGCAGCAAGACCTAATAAAATTAAACCTACTGGTAATAATTCCTTAGCTGCCATAATACTAAAAGCTACCGTAAGAATAAGACCGAGTACTACATTCACTTCTTTTTTCGCTTTATAAAACGGTAAAACGACTAATCCACAAATTGCGTATAACGCTAGTGCTTCTCCAGGCTGAAACATTTGATGAATTAAACCAAAAATAAATAGTGCAACTACGCGGCGTAGAAATAGAACGTACCCATTCTTCCCTTTCGCAATCGCTCTTGTAATGAAGATGTAGAATCCTACTCCAAATAAGAATGAGAAAATCGAGAAGAAACGACCTTCCACAAATAAGTATAGAAACCTTTGATAACTAGCATCTACTGTATTAGGATCTGGCACTTTAATATTCAGTAGCGCTAGAATATTTACTAAAATAATCCCCAGTAATGCGAAGCCACGAATGTAATCTAACTCATCAATTCGTTTGTTTGTAATGTTGTTCCCCATAAAGCAACTCCTTGTCCAAAATTTAATCCTCCCTTACTCTACTGGAAAAGTAAGCTTACAACTATCGGCAAACCTTACAGAAATCTTACATTATTGTCATATAGCAAAATAAAACCAGGTCATATTGCGACCTGGTTTACTCTGATTGCTTTGATCTTTGAGGTTGTCCTTTTTTACTGTTGCGCTGTTTCACTTGAACAACTGGATCAAGTTCATTTGAAAACTCAGCGTTATGTCCATTTTGCGTTTTTTGCTCTGGATTATTTTGATCTGAACGTTTCGCCATTACATTCACTCCTTATTAGTGCGGTGTAATAATCATTTGATGTTGCAGTTGGCGAATTGCCATGCGTGCTCTATTTAACTGCTCACGTTGCTCATCATTCGCATGTTGCTGCATCGTTTGTAAATCGTTATATGCTTGTTCTAATTGTAACTGTGCATCTGAATACTCCATCGTATTATAATGCTCTTGTCTCATACCTTGGTCTAATTGTTCTTTCGCATATTCCACCGCTTGTTCTGCTTGTGTAATATACGATTCAAGTGATTGACGCTCTGCCATAATTGTCCCTCCTTGCTTCAATTCCCCTTTAGTGTGTCCCTTCCATATGAACCTTATGAGTATGTTATAATGGATTTTGTTTCATTTTGACTCGGCTTAGGAGGGAAAGTAATGAAGGTTCAAAACCCTTTTCCATATACAAACGACAATAAACGTTATCATACATGGAATTACCATTTACGAAATGAATTTGGTGAAAAAATCTTTAAAGTTTCATTAGATGCTGGCTTCGATTGCCCGAACCGTGACGGTACAGTTGCTTACGGTGGTTGTACATTTTGTAGTGCTGCCGGATCTGGTGACTTCGCTGGTGATCGCCGCAATGATGTTATAACGCAATATCATGAAATGAAAGAAAAAATGCGCTCAAAGTGGAAAGACGGAAAATGTATCGCTTATTTCCAAGCGTACACAAATACACATGCACCACTTGAAGTGTTAAAAGAAAAATTCGAACCGCTTCTAGCAGAAAAAGACGTTGTCGGTCTTTCTATCGCCACTCGTCCAGATTGTTTACCGGACGATGTCGTTGAATATTTAGCGGACTTAAATAAACGCACATACCTTTGGGTTGAACTCGGTTTACAAACTGTGCACGAACGAACTGCAAACCTTATTAATCGCGCTCATGATTACCCATCTTACGTGGAAGGTGTAAATAAATTACGTAAGCATGGCATTAGAGTTTGCTCTCATATTATTAACGGTCTTCCACTTGAAGATTACGACATGATGATGGAAACAGCTCGTGAAGTAGCGAAGCTTGATGTACAAGGAATTAAAATTCATTTACTTCATTTATTAAAAGGAACACCAATGGTGAAGCAATATGAAAAAGGACAACTAGAATTCCTTTCTCTTGAAGATTACGTAAGTCTCGTTGTTGACCAACTTGAAATGATTCCAGAAGACGTAATTGTGCACCGTATCACAGGTGACGGTCCGCCTGACTTAATGATTGGTCCAATGTGGAGCTTAAATAAATGGGAAGTATTAAATTCCATCGATGCAGAATTTGTACGCCGCGGAAGCTGGCAAGGAAAATATGCAAATGAGGAGAAACAACAATGAAATTAGAACGTGTATTACCGTTTGCTCGCACACTACTGCAAACGGCAGTAAAAGAAGGCGATTACGCTGTAGATGCAACGCTCGGCAATGGACATGACACATGCTTCCTAGCTGAAATCGTTGGAGATAACGGAAAAGTATTTGGATTTGATATTCAAAAAGAAGCAATTGAAAGCTCTACTATCCGTCTAAAAGAAAAAGAGCTTTTTGAACGTACTGTTTTAGTTCACGATAGTCACGATACGCTTCTATCCGTACTACCAGAAGATGCAAAAGGAAAAGTAACAGGCGCTATCTTCAACTTAGGTTACCTTCCTGGTGGTGACAAGCATATCGTTACAAAACCGAACTCAACACTCTCGGCAATTGAACAATTACTAGAAGTAATGGCACCTGAAGGAATCATCGTCCTTGTCATTTACCACGGACACCCAGAAGGACAAGTAGAACGCGACGCTGTTCTCAAATTTGCAGAAGAACTCGACCAAAAACAAGCTCACGTACTACGATACGGCTTCATTAACCAGCAAAATAACCCACCATTTATTGTGGCGATTGAGAAGCGATAAAATATATCAACGATTTTTTCGATATATCGACGATTCGACAAAACATAACAAAAAAAGACGTGCACTCATTGCACGTCTTTTTCTTATTCTCCTATATAATGGATATATACACTATTTGAAGAAAGAAGGATAGAACTTTGCTAGTAGAACTAAGGGGAATTCAAAAGAAGTATGGCAAATCACTTATACTAGACAACATTGATTTATCCATTCCAGAAGGAGAAGCGCTCGCTATTATTGGCGGGAACGGGACTGGAAAAAGTACTCTACTCAAAATAATTGCAGGATTTATTTCACCTACGGCAGGGACACTTCAAAGAAAAGAACATATACAAATTGGCTATGTACCTGAACATTTTCCTGAAGGGATTCGTTTTACATTAGAGGATTATTTATATCATCTCGGTCACATTCACGGTTTATCAACAAAATATTTAAAAGATAAAATTCCGATGCTTCTTGAATCTTTTCATTTACATCATGCAAGACATTCCGTTGTACGAAACTTTTCAAAAGGTATGAAACAAAAAACTGGTATTATGCAAGCATTGCTTACGGACGTCCATTTATTAATTTTAGATGAACCTCTTTCTGGACTCGATCCTAACTCTCAGCAAGAACTAGAACATATTTTACTCTCATTAAAACAACACGGCATATCTATACTCTTCACATGTCATGAAAAACAACTACTAGAAAACTTCGCCGATAGAATTGTGACGTTAGCAAATCATACCATCACAGAAGATATCTCTGTGCAAAAAGTGGCAGAACAAGTCTATATTGAAGCAATCGTTCACGAAACGTTTTCAGCGATAGAACTACGGAAACAATTAGGTTTTATACACGTTACACACAATTCAAATCAAAACCTTATTCAATTACAAATCGAAAAAGAATATACAAACGAAATGCTTCAGTTTTTATTACATAAAAAAGCATCTATCACACTGCTACAACCTAACTTTTAAATCGAAAGAAGGTTTATTATGTTTGCTCTTATTCGTTATCACTTTCTCGACTATACAAAATCGTATAAGTACGTCCCTCCTATTGCGATGTACTTTGTGAGCTTACTTTTTGTATATGCATATAAACCTACTCCTATTGTGCCGACATACTTAGAAACAGCACTCGCACTTTATTTGTTATCTGCCTGGATTACAGTCACAATTTTTCATACGGAAGACCCTGTACAAGAACAAATTACTATTTCTCACACAAATAATATTTCCGCACTATATGTTGGTAAATATATTACAGCTCTTCTCATTTGTACTGTTTTATCTTTTATATCCGTAATCTACCCAATTTTTTTGCAAATGTTTAATGAAGAAATGACAGTTTCTTTATTTTTAGTCGGATTTCTCACTCACATGTCTTTCTCTATACTAGGAATTTCAATTGCAACTTTATTTACTAGAAATATGATTCCAAAAGCAAGCACAGCTTGGCTTAGCCTGATATTTATATTACTTATAACGATTGCCTCCATCCGGTTTAAAAAAGAGTTACTATGGTTTTTACCACCTGTCGAAAGCTTTCTAATGCTTGGACAATACAAATATAATATACTGACTCACACGCTATGGCTCACAGCTTGGGCTATCGTATATTCATTTTTATTACTTACTTTATTTCTTTTTGTCGTTCGCAAAAAACGTTTTTAATTACATATTAAAGGAGACAAACCAATGATCGGAATACTAGCAGGAATGGGACCAAAATCAACTGGACCATTCGTCGATACAGTTGTAGCAAAGTGTCAAACAATATACGGAGCAAAGCATGATATGGACTTTCCTCATATGATGATTTATTCTTGCCCAACACCATTTTACATGGATCGCCCCATTGATCACGAAGCGATGAAAAAAGCAATTATTGAAGGGGCACAAAAACTTGAAAGTACTGGCGTAAGCTTTATCGCTATGCCTTGCAATACGGCGCATCTTTATTTCGAGGAATTACAGCATTCTCTGTCCATTCCGATTTTAAATATAGTCGATGAGACGTTACAAGCAATTCCTGAAAGTACAAAAAGAATCGCGCTTCTCGCAACAGAAGCGACAATTCAAGCTGGTATTTATCAAGACGGGATTGTAAAACTGAATATAGAATACATTCATTATGAAAAATGGCAGACAATGATTAATCAAACTATTTCTTGTATTAAAGGCGGAGAAATTGAAAAAGCTCGCGAATTGTGGAATACGCTCGTTGTGCAGTTGAAAGATGAAGTTGATACCGCAATTATCGCATGTACTGATTTAAATGTGGTGGCGGGTGAGGATTTTGTTGATTCTGCCCAATGTCTTGCTGAGGCGCTTGTTAGGATGTATCTATCAAATACAAAGAAATCTTCATAAACATAGAAAACATCCCCAAAACTTTTAACATTTTTCACAATTCCTTCAAAATATCCACACTTAATCTCGCTATATTAAAATGAGGAATTTATTCATATAGGGAAGGTTAGGGGAACTGAAAGTATGAAAGTAAATCGTTCGCTTCATTACATTTTTTGGCGTTGGCATTTTTACACTGGGCTTTTTATTACACCGCTTCTTATTACGTTGTCACTGAGCGGAATTGGGTATTTATTTCGGGAAGAAGTTGAAGATTTCATCTATAAAGATTTATATTTTGGGAAGAGCGCCCAAACGGAATCTATTTCGATGTCTGATTCTATTTCCTTAACAGAGAAAAAATATCCACATTATAGTGTGGCGAAAATCAGTGAGTTTAATGGGGATTATAATACGAGGCTTACTATTGCAAATGAATATACGGGGCAACAAAAATATGTGTATTTAGATAGCAATAATCAAATTGTTGGAGATCAAAATGCAAGTGAAACGTTTGCGAATATAATGAGGGAATTACATAGTTCTCTTTTAGTTGGTGGCACTGTCGTTAACTATATTGTAGAACTTGCGGCGTGCTGGACAATCTTTTTAATTGTAACTGGATTGTATATGAGTATACGCCAGTTCAAAAACACACCGGCATCTAATAAACGAGAAAAAGCAAAACGACGTCATTCTATTATCGGTATTATATTTACAATTCCACTCGTTTTGTTAGTCGCATCTGGATTGCCATGGTCAGGATTTATGGGTAACCAAATTTATAAAATCGCATCGTCGAATGAATCGATTGGATATCCAAAGTTGTATATGGCACCGCCTGAATCAAAGGTAAAAGAATTGCCGTGGGCAACAAGAAAAGAAGCTCCTCCTGAATCGAATACAAATGAACCGAAAGCTATTTCTGTCGATGAATTACAAAAGAGAATTGAAATAAAGAAACCATATGTAATCTCATTACCAACTGATCCGAAAGGTGTATTCACCGTTTCGAAATCGAGCGGTTCTGGTATTACAGGTATGCATGTCGCACCAAATGAAGAAATAACAGCTTATTTTGATCAATATAGCGGAGAGCTTATTTCCAAAACAGACTATCGTGATTATGGCTTATTTGCACAATGGTTCACTTACGGTATCCCGCTTCACGAAGGTCATTTATTCGGATGGCCAAATAAAATATTATGCTTACTAACGACATTATCTTTATTACTTCTTATTTATTACGGAGTAAAAATGTGGTTTGCAAGAAAGCCGAAAGGAAAATTAGCAGCACCACCAAAGCAAAGAGATAAGAAAAGCATAATCGTTTTCTTTATCATGATGGTTATACTAGGCGCTGTCATGCCTTTATTCGGACTATCTGTTTTAGTTATTTTTGCGATTGAACTTCTCATATATGTATTTGCAAAAATACGATCATAATAAAAAGCATTTGTACTCCCGTGTACAAATGCTTTTTATTTACTATTTTCTTTTTTTCTACTACTTATTAAAAAGATAACCACCCGCTTTATTCATCATCATATACATTCCAGTTACAAATGAAATGGAAAGTAGCATGAGTAACGTTACTTCAATATTTTCATATAGCTTTTGAAACAATCGCTTCATTTCCACCACCAGCATTTACCACATTATAACAAAAACCACTCTACATGAGTGGTTTTATTCATCACTGCGCCATTTTCTTTCGGTACATCTTCCCGTTCCAATAGAAGAATCGTGAAGTAAGCCCTCCGTATTTTACAATGCGCCGTGCCATTTTGTTCATATTCTTTTGTGCTGATACTTTTTGATCTGATAAATAAATACCAAGTAACCCTCGGCTTATGAGACGATGAAACTTCGCATGAGGTAAATCACCAATGCTCTTCTCTGCTTTTTCTACAAAATGTTTCATACGATCTAATATCGCTTGCTCGTTTTCATAATAACTACAGAAATTCAAATCCCCGCCTATACGGTCTTCTTCTTGATCGATGAAATAATCAAGTAAAATGTGAAGTCCTTGTACGTATGGGAAGTATCCTTGTCTAATTTTCGCAATATCTTCATCATGTAATTCATCATGAAATGCATATGCTACAAGACAGAAGATTCCAAGTGTAGAACCGGCACATGCTGAAAATTCAAACCAGCTCATTTCAGGTAAATTTTCTTTATGTGCTTCAAACCATTTTTGTAAGCGTGGTTCTCTTTCTTCTAACTTCACGTGTTTATGAATTTGCAAATCACAATAATAACAAGCAAGTTCATGAAGAACAGGAGCAATTTTGTCATAGTGCTTCGTTTTCTTTAAAACATCTTGGCATGTTTCAACAAGTTCATCTAAATAACCACCATCGTCTTGGTCATCACGATAGCGATAATAATTACCGCCACCTTCTACTTCAGGTGATAATGCCATTAACATAGATTCATGCAGTGCGGCAAAATCATTCGGATCAAGTGATGTACTGCGGTCACATAAATTATCTAAATAATCGCTGATTGTTTGATACGCTACGATAAAACGAATGCATTCCTCTCGGTGCTCATTTGCTAACAGTGCTAAAATACCACCGCCTTCGCAATGAAACGTTTTATTCTCAATACTCGCGATTGCCTGACTATGAAGCTCATCATTCGGAATATGGTAGGCACGCTCTTTCCACACCGCTAGCTCATGGTGTACTACCGGAAACACATCACGGTATACTTTCGCCATGAGCGTTATGGGATTACTCGGTACGTTCACTTCTTCCTTCATCTCCTCTATTCGATGTACAAATAATTTACTTATTTGTTTGTTTCTATTATGTTATTGATGCGTATTTCAGTAAATGACTGAATATAATTCAAAATTTCATCACGCTCATACTCATTTAATAACTCGTGATAACAATTCGGCCATTCTTTAAAAGCCTTATCACTCATTTTAACATTATCAAACCACATGCGGACACGTGTTTTATCTACAAGTTTATCCTCACACGCCTGCATTAGCAAGAGCGGAACATCTGGAAAATCATCTATTTTTTTATGAGCAATTTCGATAGACTTAATCAATTCACTATACCAACGTACTGATACTTTGCGCAAGAACAATGAATCATTCTCCATTGCGTCCCGAACTTCATGATTACGAGTGGACATTTCCACTGTAAGATTCGTTGCAAATTGCAATTTTGGTGCAACAACATTTAATATTTTTGAGGCAACTTGAAGCGGTGCTGAAGGTCCAGCTACTAAGCCTAAACATGGCGAACTTAAAATAATGCCGTCTACATCTTCTCTCTTCGTTTCTTGCATCATACGAATGACAATAAGACCACCCATACTATGACCAAATATAAAAATAGGTAACCTATACTTTCTTGCCTCTTTCACCCACAATTTAACTTCCTCTATGTATTCATCAAATGAATCAATATGTCCTCTATTTCTCGAAGTCGTTCCATGTGACGGAAGGTCCCCCATTACGACGTGGTAGCCGATATGATTCCACATTTCCGCAACGGCTTCGTAACGTCCGTGATATTCCATTGCGCCGTGCACGATAACAACGACAGCTTTCGCTTCCTCTGCTTCATAATTCCACATACGGACCTCCTCCATTTCACTCTTTCTCATAATTTGATACACTGAAACTAGTCTCTAGGAAAGGAAGACTTTACATGATATATCCTTACAAAGAAAAAAATCCGAAAATTGCGAGTAGTGCTTTTGTCGCTGATTATGTTACGATTACAGGCGACGTTTCCATTGGTGAAGAATCAAGTATTTGGTTTAATACAGTCATACGCGGTGATGTTTCACCAACAATCATTGGAAACCGGGTAAATGTACAAGACCAATGTACACTTCACCAAAGCCCACAGTATCCTCTTATTTTAGAAGACGACGTAACCATTGGGCATCAAGTTATTTTACATAGCTGTCATATTAAAAAAGATGCTTTAATTGGAATGGGATCTATTATATTAGATGGTGCTGAAATTGGTGAAGGAGCCTTTATCGGTGCTGGAAGCCTCGTTTCACAAGGAAAGAAAATCCCGCCAAACACATTAGCATTCGGTCGACCAGCTAAAGTCGTTCGTGAATTAACAGAAGAAGACCGTAAAGACATGGAGCGAATTCGCACACAATATGTTGAAAAAGGCCAGTATTATAAATCATTACAGAAGTAACTTTTCCAGCTGCCATTAAAGTGGCAGCTTTTTATATAAAAACTAACTTTTTCTTTACAAAACATTATTACTCCCTCAATAAAATCTTATTAAAATAAAAGCTAATATCTCCATATATATGTAAACGAGGGAGGAGAATTTTCATGAAGGTCAGTGGACTGTATAAAATAGAATGTTACATTTTCAAAGGAATTAACCGATACTTTGATCAAAAAACATTAAATATCTTTTTCAGCAATATTACTCATATCGGTGGTGCTACTTTCTCAATCGCACTCACACTTTTCTTTTTAATTTTTGCAAAAGGGACTTTGCATCAAGCTGCAATCGCAACTGCTATTTCTTTAGCAATTAGCCATATTCCTGTACAAATATTAAAAAGATGGTATCCGCGAAAACGCCCTTATTTAACAATTCAAGATGCGAAATATCCAGTCCATCCATTAAAAGACCACTCTTTCCCGTCTGGTCATACAACAGCCGTTTTCTCTGTCCTTATTCCATTTATTTGCTATAATCCAAGCATATTTGCTTTTCTATTACCGTTAGCAT
This sequence comes from Bacillus sp. K2I17, assembly GCF_002209985.1. NCBI lineage: Bacteria > Bacillati > Bacillota > Bacilli > Caryophanales > Bacillaceae > Bacillus > Bacillus sp. K2I17. The sequence continues at coordinate 10,767 of NZ_NJGF01000041.1, read as the reverse complement.
TATGCGTTGGTATTTCTCGCATTTATTTAGGGCTTCACTATCCGTCTGATGTATTCGTCGGTATGTGCCTCGGCACTTGCTCTGGCATCATCTCTTTTTATCAATTCATCCCACTTTTCACATAAAGGAGTGATATGATGAGAGTCGCCATTTTTACCGATACTTTTACGCCACAAGTTAACGGGGTTGCGAAAACATTAGAACGATTAACACGTTACTTTCAGAAAGAAAAGATCGCCTATTCTGTTTTCGCCCCTCAGCATACAGCTGAAGATAATTTCGTAGCTAATGTGAACAAGATGAGAAGTATCCCGTTAACAATATTATATCCAGAATGTCGTTTTTCTTTTCCTACTCCGCGCATTAAACGGGAACTACTTTCCTTTAAACCTGACATTATTCACATTGCCACACCTTTCAACATGGGACTTTGTGGATTGTATTATGCAAAAAAGTTAAACATCCCAGTTGTCGGTTCTTATCATACTGATTTCGATGCCTATTTACGTTATTACAAAATCGAATTCCTCTCCAATATGCTTTGGAACTATTTAAAATGGTTTCATAGTCATATGCAAAAAAATTTTGTACCTTCCTTTGAAACATTACATCAATTAAAAAATAAAGGCTTTCAGGCCCTCTCCATATGGGGACGTGGTGTAGATTGCACACTCTTTCATCCAGCTTACAATACAGACCTATTCCGAAAAAAATATAATATTACAGCGAAGTATGTCCTTTCCTATGTTGGACGAATTGCCCCTGAAAAAGATATTGATACGCTGCAACACCTTATCGTTAAAACAGCACATACTCGAAACGATATTCATTGGCTCATCGCAGGAGACGGTCCTCTAGCACCAAGTGTACGTGAAGCTGTTCCGAAAACAAATGTCACTTTTACTGGCTATTTACAAGGTAAGGATTTAGCTGAAGCATATGCTTGTTCTAACATCATGGTATTTCCATCCGCTACTGAAACGTTCGGAAATGTCGTACTCGAATCACTTGCATGCGGTACACCTGTCATCGGTGCAAATAGTGGTGGGGTTAAAAATATTATTACAGATGGAAAAACAGGAATTCTTTGCCCACCCAAACATGCGGATTCATTTCTATCATCCATCCATTCTTTATTGCGAAATGAAGAGCAACTTATGCAAATGAGCATAGCGGCTTCATCTTATGCTAAAACAAAAAGCTGGGATGAGATTTTCCGTGGGTTACTTGACCAATACGAAACCGTCCTTCAGAACACCGCATCAGAATTACTCGCTTAAACAGAAGAGCTCCCTTCAACTAGACGAAGGGAGTTTATTACACAGTTATAAATTTTAGTTTCATAAATGATACATAAGGTTAAACATTGTTTTATTTCTATATTCATTATATCAAAAATAAACATAACTAAACAGACTTGTAATAAAAACCCATAAAAATTAATATATGGTTATACAGTATTTTAACTGTATAGTGATTTTAAGAAATTCCCCTTAAAATCAACTTACTCACATACCTTTATACAGTAATTGTTCCCCAATTTCTGTATACCAAAAAACCTTTCATTCATTTGAAAGGTTTTTTTGAGCCTGCACATATTCTTCTTTCGTATTCACATTTATAAACCAATCCGCATGCGCTTGTACATCTTCTCCAACAACATACTTTACATTACATTGTGATAAAAGCTGGCCCACACTTCTTTTTTCTTCCTGAAGCAAAGCATAAATCTTTTCTTTCACGCGGTTATGATACGCTGCAAGTAACGGTTGTTTTCTTCCATTAATAATAGGTACAACCGCATCATATTCATTACTCGTTTGCTCTAGTAAAATGGTAAACCACTCTGGCGAAACGTTTGGTGCATCGCAAGGCATAATAGCGTACCAATCTGCTTCTATATATTCCATACCTGATACAATGCCGGCAAGCGGTCCATTTCCTTTATAATGCGGAATATCTTCTATAACAGGAACTTGTACGAGTTGCTCTACTCGCTCTTTTACATCGGAGTTACTAATGACCACAACCTCTTGCAACGCACTTGTCATCACTTTCAAAATATGCTCAATAAAAGTACTACCTTGCCAGCTCGCTAACGCTTTCGGCTCACCGAATCGACTCGACATACCGCCTGCTAATACAATTCCAGCATACTTACTCATTGGCGATGCAGCTCAAATGTAATATGACCTAATTCCGGTAAAATTAATTTATTCATCGCAAGACGAACTGCTCCGCTAGACCCTGGCATTGAAAAGACAACTTTGCGCCCAATTGTACCGCCAATCGCTCTACTTAACATTGCGCTGCTTCCGATATCTTCTAAATAACTAATCATGCGGAACAGCTCACCAAACCCGACAATTTCTTTATGTAATAACGCTGATACTGCTTCAATCGTCACATCGCGTTTCGTAATACCAGTACCGCCATTTGTTAACACGACATCAACATCTTCTCTATGATAACCAGCTAACACTGCTTGCTGAATACTTTCTTTATCATCTTTTACAATTTCATAAGAGGTCACTGTATGCCCTGCCTCTTTTAACAATTCATGTAATAGTTGTCCGCTCTTATCTGTCTCTTCTGTACGTGTATCGGAAATCGTCACAATCTTACAACGCACTTCTTTTGGTGCTTGTTTTTTATGTTCATTAACACTCATTTTTCATCTTTCCTTTCATTTTATTGTAAAATTATGTATGGAGTAAAGAATTCAACATGATACAATATAAGTATGTTTATCCATATAAAGGAGCTTTACATGATTCAAAATATGAAACGATCCGTACCCATTATACCATTCCTAATTATATTATCCCTTTTTCAATGTATCGCTTACGGGTTCGATATTAACTTTTTAAAATTGTATGTGCTTATGCCTGATGGTGGTATTCGTTACTATTTGACTAGCACATTAATTCCTCTCGTACTTGCCTATATAATAGATTTTATTTTTAAACGTTCTATCTCTAAATAAGGAGGTCTACATATTATGGAACTTTATAAAAAATTAACAACAACATTCATCCTCTTATTCGTCGCTTCCATTACTATTGGCTTTTCTCTAAAAAGCGCAATTCCATCCGCTACATTAGTAAGCATTATATTCGCAACACTATTTTTACTAAGCAGTGCCTTTTGCGCGGGTAAAGCACGTCAAATGAAAGGTTGATTACATATGTTCAAGAAGAAACCAATCCTTTGCAAATCATGTGAAAAAGAAATACAAACGTATGAAAAGGCATGGGTTCATATGCCTTTTCCGGCAAGTGGCATGATGAATATGAAAAAGTGTATTGTAGCTCATGCATTCAAATTGGAAGTAAAACAAAATAAAAAAAGCTTTGCGCTCACCGCGCAAAGCTTTTTTTCATATATTATAGACCAGCTTGCTCTTTTAAAGCTGCAGCTTTGTCTGTACGTTCCCATGTTAGGTCTACATCAGTACGTCCGAAGTGGCCGTAAGCTGCTGTTTGTTTATAAATTGGGCGACGTAAGTCTAGCATTTTAATAATACCAGCTGGGCGAAGATCGAAGTTGTTACGAACTAGTTCTACTAGTACGTCTTCAGATACTTTACCAGTCCCGAATGTATCAACTGAAATTGATACTGGTTGTGCTACACCAATTGCGTATGCAAGTTGTACTTCTGCTTTGTCAGCAAGACCAGCTGCTACGATGTTTTTCGCAACATAACGAGCTGCATATGCTGCAGAACGGTCAACTTTCGTTGCATCTTTACCAGAGAATGCACCGCCACCGTGGCGAGCGTATCCACCATAAGTATCAACGATGATTTTACGTCCTGTTAAACCAGCATCACCTTGTGGTCCACCAATTACGAAGCGGCCAGTTGGGTTAATGAAGAATTTCGTTTCTCCATCCATTAATTCTGCTGGAACTACAGCTTTAATTACATGCTCTTTTAAATCGCGATCGATTTCTTCCCATGTAACATCTGGATGATGCTGTGTAGAAATTACGATTGTATCTACACGTACAGGTTTACCATTTTCATCATACTCAACTGTAACTTGCGTTTTTCCATCCGGACGTAAGTATGATAATGTGTCATCTTTACGTACTTCAGTTAAACGGCGAGCTAATTTGTGAGCAAGCGAGATTGGAAGTGGCATTAATTCTTGTGTTTCATTACATGCGAAGCCAAACATTAAACCTTGGTCTCCCGCACCAATTGCCTCAATCTCAGCGTCAGTCATTAGACCTTCGCGTGCTTCTAGCGCTTGATCAACACCCATAGCGATGTCAGCAGATTGCTCATCGATAGATGTTAAAACTGCACAAGTTTCTGCATCGAATCCGTATTTTGCGCGTGTGTAACCAATGCCTTGAATTGTTTCACGAACGATTTTTGGAATATCTACGTAAGTAGAAGTCGTAATTTCCCCCGCTACCAATACTAAACCAGTTGTTACAGTTGTTTCACAAGCTACACGTGCATTTGCGTCCTTTGATAAGATCGCATCTAAAATTGAATCAGAAATTTGGTCACAAATTTTATCTGGATGTCCTTCAGTTACAGACTCAGATGTGAACAGATGACGTTTTTTTGTCATGTGGTAAACCTCCCTACAGTAATTGTATATATTGTACGGAACTCATCCTTAATTTGCCACAAACTGCGACATACATTTATTCTCCCACACAAGCATACAGAAAAACCTTTCCTACTTTACATAGAGGAAAGGTTTAATTTGCTACTTGCATACTGCTTTTTGCCCTTTGCTCTTATCGTTCGAGACCGTTAGCCTCGCACAGGTTTTAGCACCTATTCACCTGTATTTACCACTACAAGTGAGGTTGCTGGGCTTCATCGGGCCTGTCCCTCCGCCAGCTCGGGATAAGAGAGTATCCGTCCCAACCTATACTAAAGAAATGATATTCATTTGTCAATTAATATTCACATTTTCCTGAAAGTTTTTCTCAATACGCCTGGAATGAAATATTAATAAGGAAATAATACATTCACACAAACAAAAAGAAATAAATAGTATACATTATTTATATAATTGTGTTATACTCTTGTTGGGGATTACGAGAAATATTTCATTAAATGAAAAGGATGGTATATAAATATGAGTACTGTGAATGTCCAAATTGGTTTACACGAATTATTGAACGGAAGCAATGCACAGATTCAACTAAGTGTTCCGCAATTAGTGGAAAAAGTATTAATGCGAAATGAAGGGAAATTAACTTCTACTGGTGCCGTTTCTGCTTCAACAGGAAAATATACAGGACGTTCTCCTAAAGATAAATTTATTGTGAAAGAAGCATCGGTTGCTGACAAAATTGCTTGGGGAGCAGTGAATCAACCGATTTCTGAAGAACATTTTAATAAATTATATACTAAAGTTTTAGAATACTTAAAAGAAAAAGAAGAGTTATTCATCTTCAATGGATTTGCAGGCGCTGACCGCAATTACCGCCTACCAATTCAAGTTATTAACGAATATGCATGGCACAATTTATTTGTACATCAATTATTCATTCGTCCAACTGAAGAAGAATTAACAACTCATGAATCAGAGTTCACAATTGTTTCTGCACCGAATTTCAAAGCTGATCCAGCTGTTGACGGTACAAACTCTGAAGCATTCATTATGGTTTCATTCGAAAAACGTATCGTACTAATTGGTGGTACAGAATACGCTGGAGAAATGAAAAAATCAATCTTCTCTATTATGAACTTCTTACTACCTGAACAAGATATTCTTTCTATGCACTGCTCTGCAAACGTAGGTGAAGAAGGCGACGTAGCACTATTCTTCGGTTTATCTGGAACAGGTAAAACAACATTATCTGCTGATCCACACCGTAAATTAATCGGTGATGATGAGCATGGTTGGTCTGATAACGGTGTATTCAATATTGAAGGCGGTTGCTACGCAAAATGTGTAAACCTTTCTCACGAGAAAGAACCACAAATTTTCGATGCAATCAAATTTGGATCTGTTTTAGAAAACGTTATCATTAATAACCAAACGCGTATCGCAGACTATAACGATACTACTTTAACAGAAAATACTCGTGCTGCATACCCTATGCATGCGATCGACAATATCGTACTGCCAAGTGTTGCTGGACACCCAAATACAATCATTTTCTTAACTGCTGATGCATCTGGCGTATTGCCTCCAATCAGTAAGTTATCAAAAGAACAAGCTATGTATCATTTCTTAAGTGGTTACACTAGTAAACTAGCAGGAACAGAGCGCGGCGTTACATCTCCGCAAGCAACATTCTCAACTTGCTTCGGTTCACCATTCTTACCACTTGATGCATCTCGCTATGCTGAAATGCTTGGTGAAAAAATCGAGAAACACGATGCGAAAGTATTCTTAGTAAACACTGGCTGGACTGGTGGCGAATACGGCATTGGTAAACGTATGAACTTAGGTTACACTCGTGCAATGATTCAAGCTGCATTAAGCGGCGAACTTGCGAAAACTGAAACAGCTAAACATGACATCTTTGGTCTTGAAGTTCCACTTCACGTACCAGGTGTACCTGACGAAGTGTTAATGCCTGAACAAACTTGGGCTGATAAAGCTGCTTATAAAGAGAAAGCAATCGAACTTGCGAGCGAATTCAAAGAGAACTTCAAAAAGTTCGACAGCGTTTCTGAAGATATTATTAACTTAGGCGGTCCAATCGCTTAAGTACAAACTTTCTGTTGGAATACCCCTTTTACTCATATGAATAAGTGCCGTGTAACCGTAAAGTTCCGCGTACTCACCGACAAAACCCAATGCGGCTTTACGGTTATACACACTTACATAAAAAAGAAGCTTACGTTTTTAACGTAAGCTTCTTTCTATATCTTATCTCTTCATCTATGACTTAGTTCGTAAAATTACATACCAACATCCAAATTTTACAAAAAATTCATTTTATAATCATTCATTATTATTTTTTTATGATACAATTTACATATGCAGGAAAGGATGAGGCCTTTGAAAAATTTTTCTCGTACAGGAAAAATTTTATTCAGTTATGGAGCGATCCAAATGTTTTGGGGACTTGTGATGCTTAATGTTAATTTATTTGAGCATACAAGTGAAACGATAAAATATATTATTCTAATTACCGGAATAATTTGTTGTATTATATCCACCTTTTTTAAAGAACATAAGAGTCATACTAATACGTGATTTCATGTTAGCTTATAGGAAGCAGAAACCTGTATTTTATGCAAAATTATGCTTCCTATTGTAACTACCCCTCGCCGGACCCTCTATTCCATCTAAAAAGAGGCTTTTTATCTTTTTAGCCCTTTGTTAATTCTTCCTCATCTTTCATACTATAGTAGCCTAAATTCACAACGATTAAGAAATAACCACCCAGAATCCCTACTGCAAATGCCCACATAACCATGTGGTGCTCAATTTCGTACATAATAACAGCGCCCAAAATGGCAGCTGCAAAACGATTAAACATACCGAGCGTCGGTGCTTTCGTTTTCTTTACGATACTATCTCCAAGCTTCTCAATTCGTCTCCCTAAAAGCCAAACACAATACATACTTACGATAAGTCCAATTCCAGCACCTAGAAAATGAGCTGAAAACGGTGTTAACATCCATCCTAGCAAAAGAAAACCTAGTAAATAATACGATTGAATTTTAAATGATCTTAATGACATACTAATCATGCTGTTCTCCTCTTCAGTAATTTTTATCTATCCAACAAAAGCTGTATAACTCATTTCTTTCGAGTTCATACTACTTAAAATTCATTTCACTCAAATTAAAAACAACATAAACAGTATGTTTATGTTGTTTTTAATGTTTTCAGGAAATAATATTATACAAGATTTCAAACATCATATTCTCATAATTTGTGACGTTTTTCCAAACATTTTTCGTCCATTTATGAAAAAAGTGATATCAATCTATGAACATACGGATATGATGTAATAAGTACACAAATAAAGGGGGCGTCTAATGATTTATTTTTTAATGGCTCTCATTCACCTCATTATCCCTGCACTTATTGGACTTTCATTGTATTGGTACACGAAAAATCATAGTATTTTCTACGCTGTCCTCGGTGTTCTTCTTCCAGGTATTATTCTTATCACACTCTTCCGTATTCCATTTTTAAACTTAATTCCACTTATTACTGCTATCTTATTTCTCGTCTTCTTACCAAAAATAAAAAAATAGGAAAGCAGATCATAGATGATCTGTTTTCCTATTTTGATATAGGTTCCCCCGCAGTAGAATGAATTTTTACTTTCTCCGATTTCACAAACCATAGACCGAAGAAAATAATAATTCCACCGATTATTTGTTGAAATGATACATATTCATTTGCCCATATAGCTGCAAATAAAACAGCTACAAGTGGCGTTATATACATATATACCATCGTATGTGACGCGCCAATTTTTTGAATACCAACATACCACATCACTAAACCAAATACTGTTACAAAGAAAATGGAATATAGTAAAGCGAATAGTGTCATTCCATGTGTAATGTGAAATGGCATTATAAATACATGTGGTCCACTTAACAATAAAAGCGGAATCGCGCCAACTAATGCTGACCATGCGGTAACACGTAGTGCTGAATATTTTTTAATTAATGGACCTGCTAAAACAGGATAAAGCCCCCAGCATATTGATGTAATAAGTCCAATTCCGTTACCATAAAAAGAACTAGCAAGCGAATGCCCTGCTAATAAAACTAATGCAGCACCACCAAAGGCAATTATAGAACCGATGAGCTTTCGAGAAGAAAACTTTTCTTGTTTCAAAAAAATAGCAAATACAGTTGTAAAAATAGGTGAAATAGAAATGAGTAAAGAGGCATTTGTAGCGGATGTATATTTGACAGTTTCCATAAATAACGTTTGATACAATACAATACCTACAACGCTAACGATGATTAATCTAGGTATATCCTTTCGCTCCATATAAACCGACTTTTCAATAAAAAATGTAAGGAGTAACATAAGCGGTGCCGCTGATATCATCCGAAGTGCAGTAAACTCAATTGCTGTAAATTCTAAAAGTCCATATTTAGCAATCGTAAAATTAATCCCCCAAATAATAACGACTGCTAAAATTAATAACTCAATCCCCCATCTTCTCATGCATATCCCCCCGCAAATAAGATTATACAGAAAATTCAATCATATGTACATTTCATTATGTGAAAAAATCTTTGTATTGTATGGAGAGGTTTGCTTTGTTTGATACATGAAATTATATCAACGATTTTTCGAATATATCAGCGCAACTCGAATTATATCGGCGATTTTATATATATATCGACTTATCAACAAAAAACGACAATAATAGTACCTTATATAATAAAAAGATGGTCCAAAAATATTTTGGACCATCTTTTCTTTCTTACACTCGAACGTGTAACTTCATATTTGGATTATAAAATTGGCTCGGGCTCTTCAGCTGAAAAGTTCCTCCAACTTCATGCCAATCAACTGTTAACTTATCATCCATAAATACAAGCTTTGTGCGATCTGCGATAAAATTCATTGCGCTAGATTCGATATCCACATCGCGCTCATCTTTTTCTGCTACAGCTACTAAATCGATAATTCCGCTCATTACACAACCGCAACCTTCATTATCGTAAAATAACTTTATATATTTCGCTTCATTTGGAATCATATCCATAATCTTTTTATATGCTGCTTCTGTTACAGTAACGTACATATGTTAATCTTCATCCTCTCTTCTCATATCCTTCATATATTGTACCACCATTTTCTCTTAAATTTATATACAGAAAATTAAGACTAATATACAATATATGTAATAAAGGCGGTTGTATCACTCATGTTCAAATTACTGCGATACCCCATCTTCTTAGGCCTACTCGGTAGCTTTTTTATTTCTAGCGGAATGGTATTACAACATATACTTCCTTATTCTCCTTCTATTGGTTGGATTTTAGGCTTTATTTGTTTCCTAACCGCTTCTTATTTTGCTATGAAAAAATAAGAATCACTTTAAGATCTATTTGCAGCTTAATTTTGACTTGGGTGTTACTTTCGGCCCACAAGAGAAACGTTGGCTCTATAACGATTCAACTCTCCTCTCTATTTTAAAATCTACACACAATACGATTGAACACACAAAAATATAGAATTCATAATATATATATAGTGGTTCTATTTATAAAACTAGATTTTCAAAATATAGAAAGGAGAACGTACATGTACCCACGTAATTATTTTAGTTGCGACGGCAGACGCAACAATGGTTCTACTGGAAACACTGGGCCCACCGGTGCTACCGGGAGCACTGGACCTTCCGGGAATACTGGGCCTTCCGGTGCTACTGGACCTACGGGTAGTGCTGGAGCTACTGGAGCTGGTTTACAAAGTACTACCGCCTTTAGTCTAGCAGCCGCTCCCACCTATAAAACAGGACAAGTTGTCACTTATACGAGCAGCGGCTATGTTGTAAAAAAAGATGCACCTCAAGGATTTCCGAATGTATCTCCAGATTATATCGTATTAGTAGAAAGTGGGCCTACTGGAAACACTGGCAGTACTGGACCTTCCGGGAATACTGGACCTTCTGGCGGTACCGGACCTTCCGGCATCACTGGACCTACGGGGAATACTGGATCTACTGGCATTACTGGGCCTACGGGGAATACTGGATCTACTGGCATTACTGGGCCTACGGGGGATACTGGACCTTCTGGCATTACTGGGCCTACGGGGAATACTGGACCTTCTGGCATTACTGGGCCTA
>NZ_NJGF01000040.1:0-37218 GCF_002209985.1 Bacillus sp. K2I17 | reverse complement strand
GTACAATACAGAGTTCAATCCTTATTAGCTGCTTAAATATGTGTCCAACTTTTTGGGTCCCGTTCATTTAGACAACTTAAAAGGGCGGTTTTTGCGCGCTCTTTACACACCGGATATATAAACTCCAACATCTTCTCAAGGAAGAACTGGATAAACTTCGAAATAACAGCCGTAATAATTAACATTTTCACTGATCATCACCCCCCTTCAGCATATAAAATAGGAGGATTACTAGCTGACCACAAAATCTATAATAGTGTTTGGTAGAGTTACTTTTTTCCTATGTAAATTCTTGGTGACTTCTGTATATATTGTATTACGTTTCAAAATAAGACACAAGATATATGTATAAATACTTTCTTTTTTTAAATTTTACTTTTCGACAAGACAGTCTTCTTTTTTCAATAGAATCGCTATGAAACAACATTCTAAAACTCATGCCAATAAAGTACTTTTCAAAAAAGTTGTCAACGAATTTAACCTTATTTTTAAAAAAGTTACCAATATATTTTGTCATAAAACGGCAAATGCTGGAGGAATATACTTCTCCAGTGTCATGCAAAAAGAACTGATATGAAACGAGAATCCGTTCTAAAAAACGATTACATTTATCAATTTTACTTTATTAAATATTATATACTTTCGTTGCTCGTTACATAATAACAGATAACCATTGTAAGAAAAGATTATTATTATAGAATTTAACTTTATTTATGAACGTAGGTTTCTGAATATGTATAAATTATTTGCCCACTGCGTTACGTGCTCTCAATAATATTTTTAAAATCTTCCCGACTTACTACCACTTTCCCGAACTTATAAAATACATCTTTCGTTGCAATAGATTCATTTATTTCACCATTTTTCAGCTGATCCAAAATTGTATTTGCTTATATTAATTTTTATCCTACACCACTATATGTTCCAGATAACTCAAACTTTGATACATTAGTTTTCATTTTTAATAGAAGCCCTCTTGTATTCCACCTATGCCCCTTTTTGCTAGTAACTTCTTCACTCTCCCTTCAATCGTAGTCAGTTGTATTATTTAAAAGTGTTGACTTTAGGTCTTCCTTTTACTGAGCATGGCTTAGATTGCTTAAGCAACGGCTTGGACAGAAAATATCTACCTTACATCGCAAAAACAAAAGTTAAAGCAACATAAAGTAGATGTCTTAATACTGAGCTAGGATGAGTTGTTGAAGTATCCGTATTGTATCACCTTGTTTAAACACAGGGATTCCTCCCTCAACGGACTTTCTACTCACAAAGCTTGTCCCATGAGCTTATATCTATCCGTTACCACCTGTCCCGTAGGACACCAAGCAGCCACCGAACCTTTAATGGTCGTTCGCACCTAGACTACACCCAGTGTAAACAAGGAAACACTTTAGAGGGCGTACGCTTGACTTTATGACATCGGCTTAGCTAACCTGTTCAAGTTTTGCGAGTGTTAGGTCATTCCTCGTGTGGAAATCCCGTAACTCAGTAGCTAAAAAAGGCAATACTTAAGAAGCCTTGCATCCCTCGAATTTTTTCGATAAAATGAAGGTACTGAATGTACGGGCTTGTCCGTTATTTAGTTTTTATGTGAATGAATTTTAGGGTCACAGACTGCGCCAACAGTCTACCCTGCGAGGAGCATCCGCCAAGATGCTCTTTTTTATTTACAGGAAGTTTCTCAAACTTTCCGCCACTTCTTCCTTATCTAAATGTAAATATCTTGTTGTAACGGCTAGATCACTATGTCCCAGAGCCTTAGAGATTAGAGCTATATTTGCTCCCTTCTTGAGTAAATTCTTCGCAAACCCTCTCCGTAAAGCATGAGGATTTATATTCTTCAGACCGTAATCCCTAGAATGTTTACTCAACCTCTTAGTTATATTGTTATTTGTAGGACTCGTAGCGATCCGCCCTCCATTTTTCGTAATAAATAAGTAATCATTATTCACTCGACACTCTTTCCGGATAATGTCGTTCTGCTTCATAAGAGCACCTAAGACTCTAGCAAGAACATCATCAAAGGGTAAATGTATGGATTCATGATTCTTAATAATTCCACCATCAATACGTAGCACTTTATTTTCTAAGTTAACATGTCTATGCTCCAATTGAGACAACGTCCCAACTCGTATTCCCGTCTGATACATAAGCAATACGGAAGCAGCATCTCTCAATTCTATGAAGCGAGTTAAATCTAGAATAGAAAGCAGAAGATTAATTTCCCTATCCGTTGCACCTTCTTTCACAGGGCTATCAACCTTTATTTTGATACTCTTCCAAAAGTTAATCTCAATCCAACCGTTATCGAAACAACGTCCCAGAAACGCTTTGAGACACTTCAAACGTGTTAACTTGGTTTGATTACTGACATTCATAGATGAAAGCCACAAATAGATATGTTCAACGGTCAACTCTTGGAGAAACTCCGCACCCGTCACACTCATAAAATGACCAATATGCAACTCATAGTCGCTAATAGTACGGTCACGCAAGCCTGTTGCTCTCATTTGACGTATCACTGTAGAGAGAGCCTTCTTAATAGTTAGACCCTTCACTTGTTTCCTTTCCAGCTTCCGGTCAAAGATATTCGATAAGTCTTCGCTAACTGTTAAAGAATCTCGTCTTTTAGACATAAAAAAATAAGCCTCCTAACTCGATGTTGACCGTACACTGTACGTTTCAACTTTCGAATTAAAAGACTTATTTGACGGGGTTTACTACCCGATTGTTAGCGTCCCAGGAGAGATTCGAACTCCCGACCGTACGCTTAGAAGGCGTATGCTCTATCCGGCTGAGCTACTGGGACATGGAGCGGGTGAAGAGAATCGAACTCTCGACCAGAGCTTGGAAGGCTCTTGTTTTACCACTAAACTACACCCGCATATGTTATTTTATTTTTCTTCGTTAGCGCTGTTGCCCTATCGACAATATTTATTATATGTATAACCATACATAAAGTCAACACCTTTTTTAAAAGAGGATAATTTTTCTTATCCTCTTTTAAAAACTGCTTGTTCAACTAGTTGTCCGTCTAATGTTTCAAAACGAACTTCCATTTGATTTTCATCCATTTCTAATAAAGCAAATGTCTTTTCTACACGCTGACGTGGCAATAAAATACTGCCTGGATTAATAAATAAAACGCCATCGATTAATTCTGCACCTAATACGTGAGAGTGTCCGAAGCATGCAACTTGCGCCCCTACCTCTTCCGCATGGTACGCTAATGTTTGTAATGTCATTTTCACGTTATGACCATGTCCGTGCACAACTACGAAACGAATGCCATCTACATCAGTTACAATTTCATCTTGAAAGTTAGCATAATCACAGTTCCCTTTTACAACATGGAAACCTTGCAGCTCTTCATGAGCAGGCGTTAGCTCTGAATCACCGCAATGAATCATGACATCTACTTTTCCTTCATAGTTCTCTTTCAACTGCTGTAATTCCTTCACGGAGCTATGACTATCGCTTACGATTAAAGCTTTCATCAATCTCTCTCCCTTATTCTCCTAAAAACCATTCAGGGATTTTTTTTTCTAGCTTACGAAGAGCACGTCCACGGTGGCTAATGGCATTTTTCTCATCTGAACTTAGTTCCGCCATCGCTCTTTTATATTCTTCCACATAAAAAATCGGATCATATCCAAAGCCATTTTCCCCGCGGCGCTGCTCTAAAATATACCCTTCGCACGTCCCGTTTACAATGACAGGCTTTTTATCCCCTTCAGGGAAAGCCACTGCTAATGCACAGTAGAAACGAGCTTTACGCTTTTCAAACGCTATTTCATTTAATTCTTGTAACACTTTATCAATATTCGCTTGATCATCTTTCGGCTCTCCAGCAAAACGAGCTGAATACACGCCTGGTTTTCCATTTAAAGCATCTACAATAAGACCTGAATCATCCGCGATTACGATCGCATTCAGCTGTCTACTCAGACTATCCGCTTTTAAGATCGCATTTTCTTCAAATGTTTCACCAGTTTCTTCGACTTCTTCAATATGAGGAAAATCGTGCAATGATTTTACTTCTAAATCAAATCGCTCAAATAACTCAGCAAATTCACGTACTTTCCCCATATTTTTTGTCGCTACAACAACTTGTTTCATACTTTCCACCTCTACTCTATATGAGATACGATGTCACCTAACGCTTCTTTTTGCATGTCGATTAGTTGGAAGATACCTTGTTCCGCAGCATCAAGTAATTCATTTAACTGCGCTCTGCTAAACGTCGCCTCTTCTCCAGTTCCTTGCACTTCAACAAACTGACCTTTTCCAGTCATAATTACGTTCATATCAACGTCTGCTTTAGAATCTTCTGCGTAGTTTAAATCTAAAACAACACCTTGCTCTTCAACAATTCCTACTGACGTTGCTGCTAAATAATCTTTTACTGGAATTTTAGATACTTTTTCTGCTTGTAATAACTTCTCAAACGCTAATACCATTGCTACATATGCACCTGTAATAGAAGCAGTTCTCGTTCCACCATCCGCTTGAATAACATCACAATCAATCCAAACCGTTCTCTCACCAAGTGCTTCTAAGTCAACTACCGCACGTAATGCTCGTCCAATTAAGCGCTGGATTTCCATTGTACGTCCTGTTACTTTCCCTTTACTTGATTCCCTAATTGTACGTTGTTCTGTTGCACGTGGAATCATCGCATATTCAGCTGTTACCCAGCCCTTTCCTTCTCCACGCATAAACGGTGGGACACGCTCTTCAATTGTCGCTGAGCAAATTACCTTTGTATCCCCAACCTCAATTAATACTGATCCCTCTGGATGTTTTAAATAATTCGTATGAATATGTATATGGCGTAATTCTGTTTTCTCTCTACCATCTACTCGCATAAAAATAACCTCCTCATAACTACTTGTTAGTATAGCCAAATTTAAATGTATGATATGTATACAATAAAAGAAGAGGAACCCAAAAAGCAATTCCCCTTTCTTACTTAAGTATATCAAATTATTGAAGATTAAAAACTACCTGTATTCACGTTTTCTGGACGATCGACAGGTTTTATTAACTTTCCGCCCTTTTCATCTATAAGATTCGCTTTACCATTTACTTCAATAGAAACACTTTTCACGCCTTTCTTTTCTGTTAAAGATAAAACTAACGACTTCAATACGTAATTTGAAATCATATTTTTATCTGGGTTTATAAATATATTTTCATTAAAGTTTAATGTAAGATTTCCGTCTTGTAACTTCGGATTCGTAATCAACTTAACTCCTGGATTAAAATCATTCAGAAGCGATTGATGAATCGGTCCTTTTACAAGTTCATCTATAATTGCTGCATAATCATTTTCTTTTCCTTCTACAACGCGGCGTGTTACTGGTACGTAGTATTGCTGCTTATCATTATTTTGTGCCATAAAATAAAGTGTAACCGGTTTTGTATTTGTTACATCCGCTACTTGTTCATCATCGAAGTTGATACCATTAGCACGGCTCACCCCTTCACCAATCGGTGTACCACCAACAGGCATCTTTGCCAATTTTTCACCATTTATTTGGAACTGCACTTGTTTTATTTCTTTAAATTGCGTCAACGTCCAGGCTATTGACTCAACCATCTGACGCTCTTCCTCTTTTGCATAGTTTTTCATTTCTTTAGAGAAATCAATTACTGCCGTCCCATCTTTTTTCAAATCTAGTGTCATCGATGTATTCGCTGGAATGACTGCACGGAACCCATTCGGTAATAAATTCGTTACCGGTCCATCTTTCACAAGGTACTCTAACGTTTGCTGAATGACCTCATTCGCTTTCGGAGTAGGTATAGCTAACGTTTGCGGTACAACATAACCATTTTTATCAACAAGGTATAGTTCTCTATTCACCGTTTGTCCTTGCTTATCTTTCTTAGCCACTTCTTTCTTCCCACCCTCTGTATACGTAACTTGTTTTGGCGGATCAATTTGTTCCGTTGCTTTCTCCTGATTTATAAAGCCACACCCTGTTAGTAAAACAGCGCTCACAGTAGCACCAACAACCCATTTAAAAGTGGATTTAGGCATGCCATTCCCCCCTAAAATCTAAGTTTGTACTATTATGTATACGAGCTGTTTCACTTTTTAGAACAAGCTGTGCTTCCTATAAACAAAAAAACTCCTGATTTCTCAGGAGCTCACTTATATGGATTCTACTATTATTCTTTTTCTAAATGAATATGTTTCACATTTTCAATCGGTTGACCGAACCATTTTGATGCAATTTCTTTAAATAGGCCTATTTTTCCTGTCGTTAAGAAGAGATGATCACTTTGTTCCTCTCCCTCATTCAACATTTTACTATGGTATAAAATTGTACTTACTTCGCGCGCTGTTTCATCACCTGAACTAATGAGTTGTACTTTATCTCCCATTACTTTTTTAATAACAGGACCTAAAATTGGATAATGTGTACAACCTAAAATAAGTGTATCAATATCAGTATTTTTCAGCGGTTGCAACGTTTCTCGTACAACTTCATACGCCATTTCACTTTCAAAATTCCCACTCTCTACAAGCTCAACGAAAGGCGGACACGCTAAACTTTCTACCATAACACGGTTATTAATAGACTTTAGCGCTTCTTCGTATGCACCACTTTTCACCGTTCCAATCGTTCCAATAATCCCAACATGATACGTGTTTGTCACTTTTAAAGCTGTACGTGATCCTGGGTGAATAACTCCTACCACTGGAATTGGTAATTGTTTCTGCATCTCTTCTAATACAACCGCAGTTGCTGTATTACACGCAATAACTAACATTTTGATATTTAAATCTAGTAAATGCTCCGTCATTTCCCACGTAAATTGACGCACTTCTTCTCGAGAACGTGGACCATAAGGGCAACGTGCCGTATCCCCTAAATATATAATACGCTCTTTCGGCAACTGACGAATTAATTCCTTCGCTACTGTTAAACCGCCAACTCCTGAATCGATAACACCGATTGCTCTATTCAACTTCATCACCCGTTTTCTCATTCATCATCTTATTTTATCATTATATTTTACACACTTTAAGTTCGCTAACTTAAACTGCTTCTGTATGAAAATTTTCATTTGTACCTGTATAGACTAGGACCTTTTTTATTTTGCTCCTTTTTTTCATAATTTGCAAGACAGAAAAATAACCGACCTTCTATATGAAAGTCGGTTTCTTCTATATAAAATGCGTATTTATCGCTCCATCTTTTTTTGGAAAGAAGACATTCCTATTAATAAGAAGAAATGAGCAAAGATTAAAATGACGATTAAAATAAAATTCAAACGATAACTATTTGTAGATTCCATAATTTTGCTCGCTACAGCTGGTCCAAATGCCATACCGAAAAAGTTAATTAAATTATATAAACCAAGACCGACTCCAAATTTAGCTGGATGTAATGTTTTCGGTATTAATGTGTTTAATGATACTTGAATAGCTGAATAACTCATAAATGTTAAAATAATCGCCACTACAATAACGACTATGTTCCCATTCGGAATAAACCCTAAAATTAAAAAGCCAACGATCATAATGACAGACGCTACATAAATCATATTCACATTTCCAAAGGAAGGGACAATCTTTCCAGTAATAAAACTAGATACAATACCAAAAAGTGATGCAACAAACAATACAATTCCGATAACAAATGGAGACAATCCGTGCTCTCTGCCTAACAGCAATGGTAATAATAATAAACTAGCACATAGCGCCACATTCATTATAAATCCGACCGCTATTAAACGAAGAAATAGTTTATTTGTAAACAACTCAATATCAATAAATGGATGCTCCGCGTTCTTCATACGAACCGTGAATAAAAATAAGAAAGCTACCGATAACACAAATAGCCAACTATTAATATTTACACCTAATAAAACAGTCGTAATAAACACAAATAATAACACCGCTCCAATGTAATCAAAATGAAACGCTTCATCCGTATACTGCGCTTCTGCTGGCATAAATTTTATAAGCAAGAAAATCCCAACTACTGAAATAACCATAAATAAAAATAAATATGGCCAACCCAATGTATTTGTAATAGCCCCGCCAACTAAAGGACCGATACCTATCGCTAATGCAATAGAAGAACTAATCATAGCTAACGCACCAGGCTTCTTAGCAGGAACAACTAATTTTGCCACTGCAATCATACTAAGCGCAATAAACGCCGCACCCCCACTCGCCTGCACTAATCTTGCAAGAATGGTAATCGCATAAGATTGATTCATAAATCCAATAATAGAACCCGCTACAAATATGACAATTGAAATAATTAATAGTTTTTTTACGCTATAACGATCAGCCAGCTTCCCATATATCATTGAACCAATACCGACAACTAAGGAATAACCTACTACAACCCAGCTTACTTTCGATTGACTAATGGATAAATCATGAGCCATATCCTCTAACGCTACATTAAATAAAACCGCATTCATCGGTCCTAATAAAACGATAAAACATAATGTGAAAACAAACCATTTTGAATGGTTACTTATATCTTTCCCCATGTGTAACACCTCTCCTGATTGTAGTAGCTGCAAATGAAAATAAAGTTGTTTAGCGCTTCTCTCAACACTAAACAACTTCATCAAATGTATAAATTTATCGCGCGACAAACTGAATTCGAAACGAAACATGTACGTTGTTCGATATTCATGGAACTATCATAGTTTCAGCATTACAGTTTGTCAACGAAAAATATACAAAGTAAACTAAATTAGTGTTTTTAGTTTACTTTGTTCAAAAATTGTTATACACTAATTTCGAATCCGATATAAGGAGGACTGACGTGGTTATTCAAGTTTACAATTTCTAACTTAATAAAATTAAGTAAATAAAGAGCTTTTATATAGAAGAAACATTATAGGAGGATTATGATGAAGAAAAAAATGTTAGTCGTATTAACGAGCGTAGAAAAATATCCAAATTTAAATAGAGCTACTGGGCTTTGGCTTGGTGAAGCTGTCCATTTCGTTAAAAAAGTAGAAGAAGCTGGTTACGAAGTAGATTATGTCAGCCCACAAGGCGGTTATACACCAATTGATCCGCATAGTTTAGCAATGGCAGAGAGCGTCGATTGGGAATGGTATCAAAAGAAAGAATTTATGAATCGTCTCGGTTCTACAATGAAACCGAGTGAAGTGAACCCAGAAGACTACGCCGTCATTTATTACGCAGGCGGTCACGGTGTGATTTGGGACTTCCCAGAAAATAAAGAACTTCAAATGATTAGCCGCAACATTTATGAAAATGGCGGAATCGTTTCCTCTGTTTGTCACGGAGCTGCTGGTTTATTTCATATCACATTAAGTAATGGGGAACGTTTAATTAGTGGTAAAAAAGTAACAGGTTTTTCAAACGAAGAAGAAAAACTAGCTGAATTAGATCAATTTGTTCCATTTTTAACAGAAGATGAACTCATTAAAAATGGAGGACTTTACAAAAAAGCTGCGCAACCTTGGGAAGCTTATGCTATAGAAGATAATCGTGTTATCACTGGTCAAAACCCAGCTTCAGGTGGTCCAGTAGCTGAATTAGTATTACAACACGTAAACAAATAACAGGTAATAAAAAAGCAGGTTTTCCATTACTATAGGAAAACCTGCTTTTTTACGAAATCATTTGCAAAATAGCAATAACTTCTTTTTCAATTTCCGAATCATCAATTGCATCTATATACTCTGGTTTAAAAAGTTGATACTTCTTCAATTGATAAAAATCAAGTATCGCTTTCTTTAACGTAATATCGTACTGAATACAAAAAGAATGATCTATAATACGTCTTAACATCACATCATCTTGCACCATAAATAATTGTGCGTTCATTTTATTAAAGTAGCCTTGTTCCATACCAGCTTCAAAAAACATTTGCAAATTTTGATTACGATTTTGTTGTGCAGCAACTAACTGATCAAATAAGTGCGGATATGCCTCTTTCAAATCTTGTAAAAAGACATCAGAAATATATGTCACACATTTTAAAGAGTGGATAAACGTCTTTTGGAAACGTTCTGCAAAAGACATACTTTCATCTTGATTATCCGCATCTCCTTCAAGAAGGTAATTCATAAAATCTTCTACCACAGCTTCAATAATCTCATCTTTTGAAGAAAAACGTTTATATAAAGTAGCTTTACTAATATCCATATATTTCGCAATTTCATCTATTTTCAATTGACTAAAACTCGTTTTTCTAATAACGGGCTTTATTTTATTAATATAAGTATTTGCACACGCAACTTTTCTCATTAAAAGAGCCTCCCCTTTTGTCCATACAAAATAGTATAGCAAATTCACGATTAATTATAAATGAAGTCACTATACTCAATACATCTTTTTAGTTTAAATCTTTTTCATTTACACTACTGAAAAAATGCCCGCTACCTTTATGAGTAGCGAGCACCTTTTCTATAATTTATTTACAGCTCTTCTTATAGCTTTCCCTATTTCCATACTAGACTGCGGGTTTTGCCCTGTAATTAAACGCACATCTACTACTACATGCGGTGTGAAATTTGGAGCAACATAAAACAAAGCTCCTTCTTCTTTCAATTTACTTTCTAATAAAAACGGCACTCGCTTTTCTAAATGCACAGCTTTTTCCTCATCGTTTGTATAACCTGTTATACGCTTACCGGCAACAAAAAACGAGCCATCTTTATTTTTCACACCGACTAAAGAACTTACTCCGTGACAAACAGCCGCTACAATCCGGTTATTGTTGTACATATTCTCAATCAAATTTGCAACATATGGATTACCTGGAAAATCTATAATCGCTCCGTGCCCACCACCAAATAAAACTGCATCATAATCCGAAAAATAAACATTTGAGATCGGCTTCGTATTTTGCAATAAAGAAGCGACATACTTAAATTCACGAGGTATCCCGTTCGGAATAGACACTCTATCAATAGGTACTTTACCGCCCTTTATCGACACAATATCAACATCGAACTTAGCTTTTTTAAATACATTATAAGGAGCTGCGAGCTCTTCCAGCCACAAGCCAGTCGGGTGTCCATTCATATCATGAGCGCTTGTTGAAACTAACAATATCCTTTTCAACATATCCCCTCCTTACTACCTATTTATGTATGGAATGTTCTTATCATTCATATAGCAAGCGGAAAAAACGATAACAACAAGCTGACCTTTTGTATAAAAGTCAACTTGTTGTTATCGTTTGAATTCTTTCGTACGAAGATTTTCACAACCTTATAACTTTTATCTCCAACGCCACACAATCGTGTTATCCTCCATATGAATAGCAGGTATATCAATCCCTAAATACCGCTGATTATCCTCATCAAAAACAGACCAATTTCCTTCATATAAAAATTCAGGATCTATGCTTTCAAAATCAAATCCACTATCTTCGTCTACCATCTCACGAAAATATTTTTGGAACGGTTTACTATTTTCATATAGACGAATTGTTCCATACATCCATGGCATGTCTCCAAAAACATCTTTAATTTCACCTATCTCCATATCCTTAAAATACAACTTCATATTTGCACCTTCTTATTTGTGAATGACAAAGATACCTACCCTGAATGCCTCATCATGTTCTAAAGTAGTTATTTTTAACGTTTCTTTCTTAAACATATCTTCCTTCTCAAAGTCTGAAATACCTTTTTAAGTTCAAAATATAAACAGAAAAATAGCCGACTCTTCATATAAAAGTCGGCTTTCTTTTTATAGTTCGAGCTCTCCCATGCGAAGAAGCTCAACAACTGCTTGTGAACGTCCTTTAACTCCTAGCTTTTGCATTGCGTTTGAGATGTGGTTGCGTACTGTTTTTTCACTGATAAAAAGTTCACCTGCAATTTCCTTCGTTGTTTTATCTTGAACCAGTAATTCAAATACTTCTCTCTCTCTCTTTGTCAGTAACGGTTTAGATTGATACGCTTTTTCCTTCAACTGGTATAAACCTCCTTGCTTAAGCCAGAGCCGTGTATGTGTAAGTTGGGTGTTTATTTAGTCAAGATATTGTATGAACGAAATGTGCGGGTGGTGAATGAAAATAGGCTTTATTTCACATGTTATTTTAGACTTTTATACAGTGCAGACACTCTTTGTATCCACTCACTTTTCATTACGCCATATTTGTTCTAGTAATATGCTGACAACTGTACCTACGAACAAACCATTTCCGAATATATATTGCATAACAGACGGCAGTGATTGGAGTGCTCCAGACGGTAAAAACATAACACCGCTTCCAAATAATACAGAAACTCCTAAAACCGTTACATTCCTTTCGCTCAGTGGCACTTGTTTTATATTATGAAACCCAATTCCAATTAACTGTACGAACGAAGCCATTAAAACCGCAGATGCGACAGCGGGTGGTAACGATGCTAAGTAACGAATAATATTTGGAAACAACGACATTACGACTAGTAACAAACATGCTAGTAAGAACGATCGTATATATTTTTGTTTCGTTAAACGTATAAATCCTGCCGTTGCTGGTAACGGCACGACACCTACAGTTGAAAATACAGAAGAAATGATATGCGAAATCCCTCCAACCCACGTACCACCCTTCAACTGTTTTTGTTCAATAGTCCCCTTTTGAATGGTAGCTTGATTAATTGCTATAATAGCTGCCACTGTATTTGAAACTAAAATACATACCATAACGAAACTGGATACAGCCATACCTGTATTCCACTTTGGAAGTCCCCAAGCAAATACATGTGGAAGTTGCACAAAATGAGTTACTTGAGATGGAATCGTCATTTTTCCTGCAATGAGAAAAAGAATCCACCCACTAATTAATCCTATTAAAACCGCATAACTTTTGACAAAACCTTTTCCGAAGTTAGATAGTATAATAACGAAAAGAAATATGCTAAACGCAATTATCGCTGTAAATCCATCGATTTGAGAAACAGTAGCAGTAATTCCTAGCATTCCTTTTAGAAATACACCGCTTAATTGTAAACATAATAAAAGTAAAAACGTCCCTGTCACAAGCGGCGTGAATAAAAATAAAATACGTCCGATAAAACCAGTGACTCCTAATCCTATTAAAATAACACCGGAAATTATCATTCCTAATTCTAAAATTTGCAACGTACTATGTAATTGATCTTGCCCGGCCGTTGCATAAGCAAGTACGGTAAATACTCCAACCCACGATCCAGCTGGTCCATCCGCAATTGGTAGTCTATGTCCAAGCCACCCTTGTAAAAAAGAAGATATACCAACTACAAAAAACGTACGCTGCATTAAATAAAATATTTCTTCCGTTGTAAGATGAAATAATCCGCCAACGACAATTGGTAGTGCGATTGAATTCGCTAATAAAAATATAAACCATTGCAAAGTTCCCATAATATGATTTTGGTTATGTTGATTGTCCAAATTTTTCATCCTTTCTAGCTTCCCTATAAGAAATATATTGCAAGCATAACAAAGAAGGGTTCTACACTCACAATTAGAACCCTCCTCAAAACATTTACACGATTCTTTTACATAAGATTATTTAATTCCACCTCATTTAAACTTCCAACAACAATATTCCCTTTATGCACGACTAAACGTTTCTCTGTTTGACGCGCTACCGCTTCAGCAGTACATGTTGCATTCGTCAAAACAAAACTCGCTTCATCTCCTACATTCGGCCATGCTCGCTTCCCTTCATTGTTTAACGTTTCTTTTCCTCCCGTAATAAAGTGAAGGGCTTTTCCTAAAGACCTTTCGTCACTCCACCCAAAACGTTCCGCTAATCGATTTGCCTTTTGCAGCATATCACCTGTGCCAAACGGTGACCAATGATCAGTAATACTATCATTTCCTAATGAAACTTTCACACCTTTTTTATCTAATAACGGAATTGGGATTACTTGTTTCCCAATTGGCACCGTTGAAGTAATATCAATATTTAAAGCAGCTAGTCTTTCCGCCACTTCTTCAACTTCTTTATCCGTAACACCACCAAGTCCAAGTGCATGACTAATTGTTACGCGACCTTGCCATCCCGCTTCTTCTGTTAAACTTGCCAATCGCTTCATCGTAAACGTCCCAAGATTATTCGCATCATGCAGATGAATATCAACATCCGCATTAAATTCTACTGCGATATCCATAATGGTATGTAATGATTTTTCAATATCATTATCCACTGTAGCTGGATCCACTCCACCGACTAGATGCGCACCCATACGCATCGCATCTTTCACAAGTTGTACAGAATTACTGCGCAATAATCCATGTTGCGGAAAAGCAACAATTCTACCAGAAACCTGATTTTTATATGTTTCCAACGCCGCTAACGTCGCCTCCAAATTACCAAGTCCAATAATCGGATCAACATTACAATGCGTTCTTATATTCGTTGCACCATTTCGAAGCAATAACGCTAACATATTTTCCGCCCTATCTTGAGCAGTTGCTAATTGCTTCGGCAGAATTTTTTCTTCTTCATTAAAACGCGTAAAAATATTCTCTGCTGGCATACAAGCTTTCCAAGGGCCACTATAATATGTCTTATCAATATGAATATGCATCTCTTCGAAAGCTGGCAAAATCAATAAACGATTAGCATCAAGAATTAATACTCCTTCCTCTTGAACAGCCCCTGCCATCACTTTTTTAATTCGTCCATCTTCAATGAGTAAACTACATAACTCTGTTTCTGTTTGGGAAATTCTCCCCTCTTCATATGTATACCCCGATTCAAGCATTACATTAGTCAGCCAATATACTGTCATCTCTATTTCCCCCACCCTTTATTAAAAGTTACCTCTTACTATAATTTTAATATCAACTGAAAATTAAGACAATTAATACGACTGTTCCCTAAAAAAAATGTAATACAACCGCATAGTCTTCTCATAAATTTCCATATAGAATAGAAGTATATAGCTTGCTATAAAGTGAAACTTTGATCAGTGGGGGGTTGTTCATCCCCCCACTGATCATTAGTTAAACCAATCGGGCTTTTACGGGCAGTTAATCCCCACCTAACTTCTTTGCTTTCGCTGAATTTTTAGGTGGAGTTCTTACTACCCGTTAAAGCGGGATAAAAAGGAGTGGATTGGAAGATGTCAAAAAGGTTATGTAAATCCGAAACTGATAAAATGCTATTTGGTATATGTGGTGGTTTAGGGGAATATTTTGATATTAGCTCTACTCTCATTCGCATACTTTGGGTCATTGCTATTTTATGTTTTGGGACGGGGTTTTTAGTTTATTTTATTTGTTTATTACTTATGCCACGTTCGTACTAGTGGCATCCTGCATATACTTAATCGAAATATAAAAAATCACCTATAGAATTCTATAGGTGATTTTTTTATGAAGAATATTTCATCGTTAAATGTAATACTGCTACTTCATCTTCTTCATTTCTATAACTATGTTTTTTATTCGCTTCAAATTGAATAGAGTCAAACTCATTTAATTCGTATACATCGCTTTCTACTTGAATCGATACTTTCCCTTTCATTACTGTTACAAGCTCAATAGCACCTTCATGATGAGCTTCTGGTTCATATATACTATTCGATCTTAAACAAGCACGGTGCATTTCCATCCCCGTTTCTTTCGTATAGCTGAACATCGTTTCTAAATGCCATGCTTGTCCTACATCTACTGCAAATCCTTCTCCGCAGCGCGCCACAGCTACAGGTTCTCCAACAACCATCAATCTCGATAAAGGAATCGATAACCCTTTCGTTATTTTCCAAATGACAGCTAACGTCGGATTCGTTTCGCCTCTTTCAATCTTTCCTAATGTTAATTTACTAACCCCTGTTTTTTGGGCTAATTCTTCTAAACTTAATTTTTGTTCATTTCGAATTTGTCTTAACAGCTGACCTACTTGCTGAATGACTTCTTTCGTTTGCATATCTTCATGTTCTTTCATCTATAAAACCACCTTAAAGTATAAAATAGTTTACTTTTATTATTTTTAAGTATATCATACTATACATAATCATCAAATTCCGAAAGGAGTGCTATACTTCATGCGCGCAATTTTATTAGGCCTTTTATCATCAGCCTTTTTTTCCGCAACCTTTATTATTAATCGAGCGATGAATGTATCTGGAACGAGCTGGGCCTGGACAGCTTCCTTCCGTTTTTTATTTGCTCTCCCTATTTTATTCCTTATCGTTTTATTTCGCAAAAACTTAAGGGGTTTATGGGAAGAATTAAAGAAACATCCATTAGCGTGGATCGGATGGGGTTCCGTTGCTGGTATTGGTTTCTATTCTTTATTAAGTTTCGCAGCTGTCTTTTCTCCAGCTTGGCTCGTTGCCGGAACTTGGCAAGTTACTATATTAGCAGGTTTACTTTTATCACCATTATTCTTCGTTAAAATAGAAACGAAATCAGGCACAAAACGTGTACGCGGAAAAATTCCACTTCGTAGTTTATATGTCGCATTATTTATTTTACTTGGTGTAATTTGTATGCAAGCGACTGCAGCAGGTCATATTACAATGACTCAGTTCATTTCAGGTTTTTTACCTGTCGTAGTAGCAGCCTTCTTATATCCATTCGGCAACCGAAAAATGATGGAACTTGTTGGCGGACGTCTTGATACGTTCCAACGTGTATTAGGAATGGCAATAGGAAGTCTACCTATAACAATTTTACTTGGTATATATGGATTTTCTACTACCGGTATTCCAACATCCAGCCAAATGTTGCAAGGATTTTTGTTAGCCTTATGTTCTGGCGTGATTGCGACGATGACATTTTTCTTTGCTACTGACTTAGCCAAAGATAACCTCTCTCTACTTGGGGCTGTTGAAGCAACGCAAGCTGGAACGATGGTCTTTACCGTGCTTGGCGAAATTATTTTCTTGAATGGTTCATTTCCTGGTGGTCTTTCCCTACTAGGAATGATTATTATTATGTTAGGAATGGTTGCAAATAGCGTTTTAAACCGTTCTGCTCCAGTCGTTAAGCAGAAAAAAACTGCATAAAAAAGAGTATAGTTCTCTAACAAAGAACTATACTCTTTTTTATTGTCCCCCTATTTCGCCTTATCAGAATAGTATTTCATTAGCTGTTTATACTAAAACCTATGTTATAATACGTTTCATGCGCAATATTAGGAGGTAAATTATGTTAAAAAAAGCAATCGCTGAATTTATTGGTACATTTGTACTTGTATTATTCGGAACTGGAGTAGCTGTCATTGGCGGCGGAATTGAAGGAATTGGAACATTAGGAATCGCTATGGCTTTCGGTCTATCTATTGTGGCTATGGCATATAGCATCGGAACAATTTCTGGATGTCACATTAACCCAGCAGTATCAGTAGCTATGTTCATCAACAAAAGAATGAACGCTATGGAACTTTGTTATTATGTATTAGCTCAAATTTTAGGTGGTTTATTAGGAACTGCAACGTTAGTAACGATTTTACGCTCTGCTAAAACACCTTTAGATAATTTAGGACAAAATGGTTTTGGAACTCTTGGTTTATCTGGAGCATTTCTAGTTGAATTTATTTTAACTTTCGTATTCATTTTAGTTATCGTTGCTGTAACAGGTAAAAAAGGAAGTTCTTCTCTAGCAGGATTAGTAATTGGTTTCACATTAGTTTTAGTTCACTTATTAGGAATTCCGTTAACTGGAACTTCTGTTAACCCAGCTCGTAGTATCGCACCAGCTCTATTCGCTGGCGGAGAAGCACTTTCTCAACTATGGGTATTCATCGTAGCACCAATTCTTGGTGGTATCGTAGCAGCTATTGTTGGTAAATTCATTTTAAATACTGAAAAATAGAATTTTCAATATTTCTGAATAAAAAAAGGCGAGCCCTCATTATGAGGTTGCTCGCTTTTTTTACTCTTTCATTTTAGACTTTAAGTTTGTAACTAATTGATCTACCGTTACATTTGCAAGTACGTTTTCCATCGCTTCTTGCGCTTGCATTAAAATAATTTCTAATACTGATTGAATATTAGCTCCTACTGGACATTCAATGTTGGGATTTTCATGGAAGGAAAATAGTTGTCCTTCTTCTACAACTTCCACTGCTTTATATACATCAAGTAATGTAATTTCTTCTAAATCACGAGCAAGTGTCGTACCACCTTTACCAGCTTGTACATCAACAAGTCCTGCTCTCTTCAACATTCCTGTAATGCGACGAATCACAACTGGATTTGTATTCACACTACCAGCAATCCATTCAGAGGTACAGCGAGAGTTTCGATCTATCGCAAGTAACGTTAACATATGAACACCTACTGTAAAACGACTACTAATCCCCATCTGCACACCCTCCTTTGTATTCATTCTATTAAAAGACGACTCTTATTATTATATACTATTTTTAATTTATACATAAAGAAAAAGCATGATTCCAATAGGAAATCATACTTTTCTCTCATTATTGACGTTTTATAAACTTCGCTAAATCTTTAAATTTCACTTTATCTGAGTAATTCATTACGCCATTTACGTAAATGCGGCTTGTAACAGCACTTAAAATACCGATTGTCGCTAAAAGCCCCGCCAATGTTATCATAATTTCTAACATACCAGTTTCACCAGCTACAAAGCGTGAGAATGTAACCATCGGGGTAAAGAACGGAACATAAGAGCTTATAACAACGATAGTACTATTTGGGTCACCTAACGATTTAAGACTTATAAAGAATGCTGCAATTATTAAAATTGAAATCGGTAGCATTACACCTTGCAAATCCTCCGTCTTAGAAACAACCGCACCAGCAGCTGCATACATCATCGCATACAGGAAATATCCTGTAACAAAATAAATTAGGAACATACCGATTATTTTTGCATCTAACTTTGTAACATCAATTACGCCAAATAATGAACCATTTTCTAAATCTACCCACCCTAGTAAATAAGGAACTAAATAACCACATGCCAATATGACAAGTTGTAATAACGCCGTTGAAACAACCGCTAAAATTTTTGCATACATCATCGTAAGAGGTTTTACTTTCGGAATCATAACTTCCATAACGCGAGAAGCTTTTTCAGAAGCAATATTCATCGCAATTGTGCTTCCGAACGCAACAATAAACATATATAAAGCGAATATGAAGAAATATGCAATTCCGGCAGAGGCAGAACGATCTTTTATTGCTTCTTGTTTCACAGAAATTTCGGTTTGCAATTGTTGTGCAATTTCTGGTGAAACATTATGTTTAGCAACTGTTACCGCCATATATTTTCCCTTTAAATAACTAGCTATAATTGTAGAATTTGTTTCACTAGCGAACCCATTAAACATATACGTGACTTCTGGAACTCCATTCTTTTCAGTTACACGAAACAAACCGTCTAACTCGCCTTCTTCTACTTGTTTATGCAGTTTATTGAAATCTTCTTTTGAACCAATTGTTAATTTAGCTGATGGTAATAACTTAGTTAACTCTTCTTTTTGTATTTTATATGTAGAACTCTCTGTCACAACTGCAATTTTATCTTTATCCTTATTTTTATCATTACTTGAAGTAAAATGATTGAACGCAAAAATCCCAAAAACAATTAAAAATAAAATCGCGCTCATGATTAATGATTTTTTAGATAAAAATGCTTCCCTGAAATAAAATGAAAATACGTGAGAAAATTTACGCATCGTTATTTCGCCCTCTCTACAAAGATTTCGTTTAACGTCGGCTCTAACATTTTAAATTGTCGTAAGGTAACACCTTGTTCTTGCAACTGTTGTAAAATCTTTAGAGCTTCTGCATCATCTTGTACTTGCACATAAAGAAGGCCTTGTTGTTTTTCATACGATACATGAATAGCTTCTAATCCCTTCGCATTCTCTTCTGTATCTTCAATCGTTAAATTACGGAAACCGTACTCTTTTTTAATATCACTTAACTGGCCTTTTACGACTGATTCGCCTTTTTTCAAAATACATAC
Organism: Bacillus sp. K2I17; assembly: GCF_002209985.1. Taxonomy (NCBI): domain Bacteria; kingdom Bacillati; phylum Bacillota; class Bacilli; order Caryophanales; family Bacillaceae; genus Bacillus; species Bacillus sp. K2I17. The sequence continues at coordinate 17,318 of NZ_NJGF01000040.1, read as the reverse complement.
ATGTTGGCAAAAAGCCTCTACTTGTTCCATACGATGACTAGATAAAATAATTGTCTTTCCGCTCTGTACTTGTTCTTCAATAATGCTAGCTAACATTCCAGCATTAACTGGATCCAGTCCACTAAATGGTTCATCTAAAATGAGAAGTTCAGGATTATGAAGAAGAGCAGCAATTAATTGGATTTTTTGCTGATTTCCTTTTGAAAGCTCTCCTGCCGTTTTAGATTTATATTCCGGTATTGCTAATCGCTCTAACCAGTGATCAATAGCAAGATCTACTTCTTTTTTCGACATTCCTTCTAATCTACCAAAATATCGCAACTGGTCTATTACTCTACTTTTTGTATATAAACCTCTTTCTTCTGGTAAATACCCAATCGTTACCCCACTAGTCCCAAATGATTTTCCATCCCATGTAATAGATCCTTCATTAGGCGTTAATAATCCGAGAAGCATTTTGATTGTCGTTGTTTTTCCTGCACCATTTCGTCCAAGTAATCCTAGCACTTCACCTTTTGGTAACGAAATTTGCAAACCGTTCACTGCTTTTGATTCCCCAAATAGTTTCGTTAAGTTTTGAATTTGTAAACTCAAAGTATAAAGCCTCCCCTTTAATATCATTCATACTCTCTCTCAAAGACTATGTTTATTCAGGATAAAATATAGCACTACACTTCATCCTCTTAGTATGTAACATCTCCTTAATCCATCATTTGTTCTATTTAGTTAAAATTGTAAATAATATCATGTCATTTGTCAATTATAATTGTCATTTAGACAATAAAAGTTGTCAAAATGATTTCCATTATTTTTCTCATCTTTCTAATATAGGACATACTACTATATATACAAAAGACAATATGCAAATGTTCATAAAAAAATTTTTATATTTTAATATATAATATAAGATGATTTTCTAACATCAAGGAGGATACATATGAAGATGAAGAGGGGTATTACCACTTTATTATCTGTAGCGGTTCTATCTACATCGCTTGTAGCATGTTCAGGAACACCAGAGAAAACAGTGGCAAAAGAAGAAAAAGTAAAATTAACAGAACAGCAATTAATGGCTGATTTATGGTATCAAACAGCCGGTGAAACGAAAGCACTTTACTACCAAGGATACAATATCGGTCAATTGAAGCTTGATGCAGCTCTTGCAAAAGGGACAGAGAAAAAACCTGCTATCGTACTTGATTTAGATGAAACGGTTTTAGACAACAGTCCTCATCAAGCAATGAGCGTAAAAACAGGAAAAGGCTATCCGTATAAATGGGATGACTGGATTAATAAGGCTGAAGCTGAAGCCCTTCCAGGCGCAATTGATTTCTTAAAATATACAGAATCTAAAGGTGTAGATATTTATTACATCTCAAATCGTAAAACGAACCAACTAGATACAACAATTAAAAATCTTGAGCGTGTAGGTGCTCCTCAAGCAACGAAAGAACATATATTACTACAAGATCCGAAAGAAAAAGGAAAAGAAAAACGCCGTGAACTCGTTTCTCAAACACATGATATCGTCTTATTCTTCGGTGATAACTTATCTGATTTCACTGGTTTTGATGGGAAATCTGTAAAAGATCGCAATCAAACAGTTGCAGATTCAAAAGAACAATTTGGTGAGAAATTTATTATTTTCCCGAATCCGATGTATGGCGATTGGGAAGGCGCTTTATATGATTATGATTTCAAAAAATCAGATGCTGAAAAAGATAAAATCCGTCGCGACAACTTAAAATCATTTGATGCAAAATAAAGAGGATGGCATTCGCCATCCTCTTTATTTTCCCTTCTCTGTTAAAGGCAAGATAAACACTTCCACACGCCTATTCTTTGCCTTTCCTTCTTGTGTATCGTTTGGAGCAATTGAACGGTATTCTCCGTAACCAATCGCACTAAATTTTTCTGGTTGTAATTCTTTATTTTGGAGTAATACTTGCATAAAATTAACTGCACGCTGCGTACTTAATTCCCAGTTCGATGCAAACTGCGCATTGGCAATAGGGACATTATCCGTATGACCAGATACTGTAATCTCACGAGGTGACGCTGAAACAAGTAAGCTAGACATCTCTTTTGCAATCCCTAGTGATTCTAACTTCACATCTGCTTTCCCCGAATCAAACAGCACATTCTCTAATATTGTCACCATTAATCCCTTTTCAGTTAATTTAGTTTGAAAAGAAGAGGATAATTGTTTCTCATTAATATATTGATCAATCTTTTTTTGTAATGCTTTCAATTCATCCATTTCTTTTTTTTCTTTTTCTCTAGCTTCTTCTTGTTTTTTTGCTTGTTCTGCCTCAAGGCTACTTGCTGATAATTCCTTTTCATCATTTGGCTTCTGATCACTTAAAAACTCTTTATTTCCTGTTCCACCTGCTAATTCGCTTCGAAATGCTACTGCCATCTGTTTGAACTTCGCAGCATCTATACTACTCATTGCAAATAAAACGATGAACAATGCAAATAACAACGTTAACATATCAGAATAAGGGATTAACCAAGTTTCATCGATATGTTCTTCGTGTTTTTTCTTTTTACCTCTTCTATTTTTTTTACTCCGCATTTTTTTCTGCTCCTTTTTCTAGCTTTTTACGTTCAGTTGCAGAAAGTGCACCTAAAATGCGGTTCTTCATAATAAACGGATATGTACCCTCTTGTAACATTAATAAACAATCAATAATTAAACGTTTTTTCTCTAATTCAGCTGCAGATTTTTGCTTTAGTTTATTTGCAAATGGATGCCATAATACATAGCCTGAAAAAATACCAAAAATCGTTGCAATAAAAGCACCCGAAATAGCGTGACCTAACTTTTCAATATCAGTTAAATTGCCAAGTGCAGCTACAAGACCAATAACAGCACCTAAAACCCCTAATGTCGGTGCATATGTACCAGCTTGAGAAAAAATTGCCGCTCCTTTTGCATGCCTTTCTTCAATTGCTTCTAATTCAGCTTCTAAAATCTGTTCTAGATCTTCTGCGGATACGCCATCAATCACAAATTTCATACCACGCAAAAGAAATTCATCTTGAATTTTGTCTAATTGTTGCTCTAAAGACAAAATACCGTATTTTCTACTTTCTGATGTCCAATGAACAAATAATTCTAGCAACTGTTCATAACTTAAATCCTTTTTATTTGAACCAAAAAGAACTTTAAATAATTTTGGAACCCTTTTTAGTTGATTCATCGGAAATGCTATACATACTGCAGCAAATGTACCGATAAAAATAATTAATGCTGCGGCAGGATTCAATAAGGCATTTATGTCAGCGCCCTTGACGACCATCCCTACTACTACCGCTACAAATCCTAAAATAAGTCCAATAATTGTTGCAAAATCCATTCCCATTCACTCCTAGTCTATACAAGAAGTTCTTTATTCTCGATAATCGCTACATCTTCTTATGTATATATATTACATAAAAAATTCATTTCATGAAAGATAAGAAATGAATTAAATGAAAAAATACTACAATTTCACACATTTTCTGACATTTTCTTTGCATTTCTATTACGTTACGACTCTTATATTTCTTTTTCAGTAAACTAGACTTATAATAAAAAACGATACATATTTTATTAAGAAAGGACTGTGATTACAAGGTATCATGAAAAAGATAATCATTATTTCTGCCACTACTATTGTAATCGGTATCACTTCTTTCGCTTACTTTAGTTCTAAATCACCACTACAAAATGAGGCGAAAGCTGTCGAAAGTCAACAGCATAGTAATCACCAAAAAGAAGAGATTCCTGCTTTTCCAAAAGCTGATCATACTGCAAAGAAGCTAGAAAATGATTTTTCCGTTGTAACAAATCCAGAGTCTAATCTTGTCTTAGTTAATAAACATCGAAAACTACCAGACGGATACATACCTGAAGACTTAGCAAGACCAAACGTACCATTTACTAGTCCAAAAGATAAAGAAAAAACATTGCTGCGTAAAGATGCTGCAGATGCGCTTGAAAATATGTTTGAAGCGGCAAAGAAAGAAGGACTTGAACTTACAGCTGTATCTGGTTATCGTTCATACAAACGCCAAAAATCATTACATGATACATACGTTAGACGTCAAGGAAAAGCTGAAGCTGATTCAGTAAGTGCCATTCCTGGTACGAGTGAACATCAAACTGGTTTAGCAATGGATATTAGTTCAAAATCTGCTAAATTCCAATTAGAACCTATTTTTGGAGAGACAGCCGAAGGAAAATGGGTTGCAAAACATGCCCATGAATTTGGCTTTGTAATTCGTTATTTAGAAGATAAAACAGAAACAACAGAATATTCATATGAACCGTGGCATTTGCGCTACGTTGGTAATCCATACGCTACATACATATATAAACATCATTTAACATTAGAAGAAGCAATGAAAGACAAAAAATAAGAGAGCAAATTGCTCTCTTATTTTTCTTTCACTCTATCATTGTAGTAATTTTTTCTTCCATTCTTCAGGCCACGGTTCGCCTTTTCCCGTTTTTTTCGATGCTTGAACCATCATTCCACGGCCGACTAAACATGCTTCTCCTTCTGCATTCTTCACCATGTAATGCAAATCTAAAGAAGAATTCCCAACCGATCCCGCTTTTACATACACCTTCAACTGTTCATCAAAATATATTTGCTTAATAAAATTACATTGTAAATCTGCAACAACGATCATCGTTTCTGAAGATTCATGCGTCCATTCTTGCATAAATCCAAGTTCTTTAAACAATGCGATACGTGCTTCTTCAAAATAGGTAAAGGCAACGACATTATTTACATGCCCAAACATATCTACTTCACCAAAACGAACTTTTACAGGATTGTAAAATGAAAAACCACTTTCCCATCGCTCAAAGTCCTCAATATAAGAAATCCTCTTCATTGTTTCCTCTCCTTTTCGCCTTCAAAATAAACAGAATAAACAGAAAAATAAAGTTATAAATATTGCCTCTTCAACATGAAGAGGCAATATTTATTAATAGTTATTGTCGCTACCAAAGAAATCTTTAAACGATTGAATTGTTGTATCACGGTTTAATGCCGCAATTGAAGTTGTTAATGGAATACCCTTCGGACATGATTGCACACAGTTTTGAGAGTTACCACAGTTTGCAAGTCCTCCATCTCCCATAATTGCACGTAAGCGATCTGCTTTATGCATTTCACCCGTTGGATGTGAGTTGAATAAACGAGCTTGTGATAACGGTGCTGGTCCAATAAAGTCAGATTTACTATTTACGTTTGGACATGATTCTAAGCAAACACCACATGTCATACATTTTGAAAGCTCATAAGCCCATTGACGTTTCTTCTCAGGCATTCTTGGTCCTGGTCCTAAGTCATACGTACCATCAATTGGAATCCAAGCTTTAACGCGTTTTAGAGCGTTAAACATGCGACTACGGTCAACTTGTAAGTCACGTACAACTGGGAATGTCTTCATCGGCTTTAAGCGAATTGGTTGTTCTAACTGATCAATAAGAGCTGTACATGATTGACGTGGTTTTCCGTTAATCACCATCGAACATGCGCCACATACTTCCTCTAAACAGTTCATATCCCATGCAATCGGAGTCGTTTGGTTTCCTTTTGAATCAACAGGATTACGACGAATTTCCATCAGTGCCGAAATAATGTTCATATTTGGACGATATGGAATTTCAAACTCTTGGTCAAACGCTTGAGCGTCTGGTCCATCTTGTCTCGTAATGATGAGGCGGATTGTTTTCTCAGACATGTTGCTTATCCCCCTTCTCTTCACCCTTAGCAGCTACATCATGTTTTGAGGAATAGTCACGTTTACGTGGTTTAATTAATGAAACATCCACTTCTTCGTAATGGAATGCTGGTGCATTTCCTTCTCCTTCAAATTTCGCCATCGTAGTTTTTAAGAAGTTTGCATCATCACGATTTGGGAATTCAGGTTTGTAATGCGCCCCGCGGCTCTCATTACGGTTATATGCGCCAATTGTAATAACACGTGCTAACTCAAACATATTTGCAAGTTGGCGTGTAAATGAAGCACCTTGGTTACTCCATCTCGCTGTATCGTTAATGTTAATGCGTTTGTAACGCGCCATTAACTCTTCAATTTTCGCATCAGTTTCTAGTAGCTTTTTATTTTCACGAACTACTGTAACGTTATCTGTCATCCATTCTCCAAGCTCTTTATGAAGAACATATGCATTTTCGTTACCATCAAGCGTTAAAATATTGTTAAATTTCTCTGTTTCGATTAATTCATTTTGCTCATATACAGTAGATGAAACAGCATCAGACGATTTAGAAAGACCTTTCATATACTCAATCGCGTTCGGTCCTGCTACCATACCACCGTAAATTGCTGATAATAGTGAGTTCGCACCAAGGCGGTTACCACCGTGCATAGAATAATCACACTCACCTGCTGCAAATAAACCTGGAATACTTGTCATCTGCTTATAATCAACCCATAGTCCGCCCATTGAATAGTGAACTGCTGGGAAGATTTTCATTGGTAGTTTACGAGGATCATCACCTGTAAACTTCTCATAGATTTCAATAATTCCACCAAGTTTAATATCTAGTTCTTTCGGATCTTTATGAGAAAGATCTAAGTACACCATGTTTTCACCGTTAATACCTAGTTTTTGCTCTACGCAAACGTCAAAGATTTCACGCGTTGCAATATCACGAGGTACAAGGTTTCCGTAAGCCGGATATTTTTCTTCTAGGAAGTACCATGGTTTACCATCTTTATATGTCCAAACACGGCCACCTTCACCACGTGCCGATTCACTCATAAGACGTAATTTATCGTCTCCAGGAATTGCCGTTGGATGAATTTGAATGAACTCGCCGTTTGCATAATATGCGCCTTGTTGATATACAGCAGAAGCTGCTGTACCTGTATTAATAATAGAGTTAGTTGATTTCCCAAAGATGATACCAGGGCCCCCTGTTGCCATAATCACGGCATCAGCTTGGAAACTTTTAATCTCCATTGTTTGTAAGTCTTGTGCAACGATTCCTCGGCACACACCTTCGTCATCAACAACAGCTCGTAAGAAATCCCAACCTTCATATTTCGTTACAAGTCCTGCTACTTCGTGACGACGTACTTGCTCATCTAATGCGTATAGTAATTGCTGTCCAGTTGTTGCACCAGCAAATGCTGTACGGTGATGTTGTGTTCCACCAAAACGACGGAAATCAAGAAGCCCTTCTTCCGTACGGTTGAACATAACACCCATACGGTCCATTAAATGAATGATACCAGGTGCTGCTTCACACATTGCTTTAACTGGCGGTTGGTTCGCTAAGAAGTCCCCACCATAAATTGTATCGTCAAAGTGGATCCATGGAGAATCCCCTTCACCTTTCGTATTTACGGCACCGTTAATTCCACCTTGGGCACATACAGAATGTGAACGTTTTACTGGTACTAAAGAAAATAGTTCAACATTTACTCCTGCTTCCGCCGCTTTAATCGTTGCCATTAAGCCGGCCAAGCCACCGCCGACTACTATAAGTTTCCCTTTCATGCTCTCCCACTCCTTACTGGTTTGCTAGCTGTGGATCGATGAACGCTAATAATGCACTCACACCTACATAAGATAGACCTAAGAAAATAGCTAATGTTACATAAGTAGAGATTCTTTGTGAACGTGGAGATACTGTAATTCCCCAGCTTATGCAGAATGTCCATAGTCCATTTGCAAAGTGGAAAATTGTTGAAACAACACCAACTAAGTAGAATGCAAACATAGCTGGATTGTTTAAAATATCTGCCATCATATCATAGTTTACCTCTTTACCTAGCATTGCTTGAATACGAGTTTCCCAGACGTGCCAAGAAATGAAAATCAGTGTAACGATACCTGAAATTCTTTGGAAGACGAACATCCAGTTACGGAAATAACCGTAAGAAACCGCATTGTTCTTAGCTGTAAATGCAATATATAAGCCATATATAGCATGGTACAGTATCGGTAAAAAGATGATGAAAATCTCTAGCGCATACCGGAATGGAAGGAGCTCCATAAAGCCTGCAGCTTTGTTAAAAGCCTCTGCTCCTCTTGTTGCAAAGTTGTTTACAATTAGATGTTGCGTCAAAAAGACACCAACCGGGATGACCCCCATTAATGAGTGCCACTTACGAAACGTATACTCGCGGCCTTTCATGTCCCCATTACCCCCTTGAATGTTTGACTGCTGTTTTCAGATTAATTTACAACAATAATGTTTTTTCACTATTGGCATAAGAAAAACTGAAAAAATTATTCGAAATATTTCAGCATAATTTGATAACAAGTTCATTTTACCCCTATTTTTGTCGAAGCGTCAAGAAAACGTATACATAATTTGCATATAATTTGCCAATTCTTTTTCCCTTCTTATATATTCAGATTTTCCCAAAGAAAAATCTGTTTTTATAAATGAGAAATGTTATATAATAATCCCTATAGAAAGAGGGGAATATTGTGAGTAAAAATACAATCGATACAACATCTTTAGAAGATGTTTCATTGAACGCCTTCGCTTATGAATTGCTACGTGAAGAATTACTACCTGATTTAATCGGTAACGATTTAGATGGTATTTTATACTGGTCTGGTAGAAACCTTGCAAGAAAATATCCACTAGAAACAATTGAAGAAGTCATTCAGTTCTTTGAAAAAGCTGGCTGGGGCACTTTAAGCATTATTGAACATAAGCGTCGTGAAATGCAGTTCCAACTTAAAGGCACACTCATCGCTGAACGTCAAAAACAAAACAGACATTCTTCTTATCAATTAGAAGCTGGATTCATCGCTGAACAAATTCAAAAGCAACGAAACGTAGTTGCAGAGTCCTATGAAGAAAAGAAAAAACGTTCAGACTCTATTACATTTCTTGTGAAATGGGATATAAAAGATCTCATTGAAGTGTAGCATTACCTACAGTCAACTAGACATATAAGTTTAGTTGACTTTTTTGTATTTTCATTCAGTTAGGTTTATTTTAAATCTTCAGAAATTATACCAAAAAATAGAAGACGTTGTAAACTACAACGTCTTCTTATCCGCTAAATAAGTATAAATCGTCTCTGCGACATTTTTCGGCATACCCGCTTCGACAAATTCCGTTACAGAAGCTTCTTTCATCTTTTTTAGCGACCCAAAATGTTTCAACAATATCTTTTTTCGTTTATCTCCAATTCCAGGAATATCATCCAGTGCTGATTGAATGACAGATTTCCCGTGTAATTGACGATGGAATGTAATCGCAAATCGATGCACTTCATCTTGAATGCGCTGCAATAAATAAAATTCTTGGCTATTTCGCTCAAGCATCACAGGTTCAGGTGGATCTCCAATAATTAAATGGGAAGTTTTATGTTTGTCATCTTTTACAAGCCCTGCCATCGGAATATATAAACCGAGTTCGTTTTCTAGAACATCACTTACAGCTGCCAGATGCCCTTTTCCACCATCAATAATGATTAAATCTGGTAAAGGCAAACTCTCTTTCAGCGCCCTTGTATAACGGCGTCTCACAACTTCTCTCATAGACTCATAATCATCTGGTCCTTGAACCGTTTTAATTTTATATTTCCTATATTCTTTTTTAGCTGGTTTCCCATCGATAAAAGCAATCATTGCAGAAACAGGATTTGTCCCTTGAATATTTGAGTTATCAAACGCCTCAATACGATAAGGTGTTTCAATCCCGAGCTGCTTCCCTAAATGATCTACCGCCTTAATCGTTCGCTCTTCATCACGTTCAATTAAGTAGAATTTCTCTTCAAGAGCAATCTTCGCATTTTTATTTGCTAATTCTACAAGATCTTTTTTCTTACCACGTTTCGGCTGTGTCGCTTCAACTTCTAAAAAGCGCTCTACTAAATCTGAGTCTATACTTCCTGGAACGACAATTTCCTTCGGCTTAAAATGACTGCTGTTCTCATAAAATTGACCGATAAACGTTAAAAATCCCTCTTCTGGTTCATCGTAGATTGGAAACATAGAAACATCACGTTCAATTAGCTTTCCTTTTCGAACGAAGAAAACTTGAACACACATCCATCCTTTATCAACTGCATACCCAAACACATCACGATCCACTAAGTCACTCATAATCATCTTTTGTTTTTCCATAATCGCATCGATATGAGCAATTTGATCCCGCAACTCTTTTGCACGTTCAAATTCTAGTTTCTCTGAAGCTTCATACATCTTTGTTTCTAATTCTGAACGAACTTCTTTATGCCCACCATTTAGAAACTTAATAATTTCATCTACAATTTCTTTGTTTTGTTCTTCCGTCACTTCTTTCACACAAGGCGCTAAACATTGACCCATATGATAATATAAACAAACTTTATCTGGCATATTTGAGCACTTACGAAGCGGATACATACGATCTAGCAGCTTTTTCGTTTCATGAGCTGATTGTGCATTCGGATAAGGACCAAAATACTTTCCCTTATCCTTTTTTACATTTCGCGTAATAAGTAATCGCGGCTGTTTCTCAGCTGTAATTTTAATAAAAGGATATGTTTTATCATCTTTTAATTGAATATTATATTTTGGATCATGTTTTTTTATTAAGTTTAACTCTAAAATGAGAGCCTCTAGATTTGAGGAGGTTACAATATATTCAAAATCTACAATTTCTCCTACAAGCCGCAGTGTTTTTCCATCATGCGAACCAGTAAAGTACGAGCGCACACGATTTTTAAGCACTTTTGCCTTTCCGACATATATAACCGTTCCTTGCTTATCTTTCATTAAATAACAACCAGGTTGATCTGGTAAAATAGCCAATTTTTCTTTTAAATGTTCGTGCACTCGTTACCCTCCATTTCTACATGCTTAGCATCTTTATTTTCACATGAAAACATACTATGCCAAAACACCCAACATACGTTCCTTTATTGTAACGGAAAGGTGTAAAAAAGGAAAATAAAAAAGGCTACCAAATGGTAGCCCTTTATTTTAGAAGTGTTTAGAAACTAATTCTACTAACGCTTCTTTCGGTTTGTAACCTAACGCTTGATCAACTACTTTACCGTCTTTTAATACGAAAAGAGCTGGAATGCTCATTACTTCGAATTGACGAGCAGTTTCTTGGTTTTCATCCACGTCTACTTTTACTACTTTTACTTTTTCGCCTAGTTCTGCATCAATTTCCTCTAATACAGGAGCGATCATTTTACAAGGTCCACACCAAGGTGCCCAGAAATCTAATAATACAACACCTTCGCTAGTTTCAGCTGCGAAGCTTTGGTCATTTGCATTTACAATTGCCATTTTATTTCCTCCTTCAAGTATATTCTACCAAGAGTATATCATTAACTTATATACGTGGCGAATAATATGTATCGTTATGTATTGTAACAAAAAAGTGTTCCTTTATACTATATAAAAATACGGATTAAATACTAAAAAGATGAGAGACAGGGGATCTCTCACCTTTTCTATATATAGGGGTACTTCACTTGGAACTCAAGGGTACTCAAATCATGAATGTACTTTTAACTTTTTAAACTCTTCTGTTAAAAGAGGTAAGACTTCAAATAGATCGCCAACAATACCATAGTCAGCTACTTTAAAGATACTTGCTTCTGGGTCTTTATTAATCGCAACGATTATTTTTGAGTTAGACATACCAGCTAAATGCTGAATCGCACCAGAAATACCGCATGCAATGTATAAGTCTGGCGTAACAACTTTACCAGTTTGACCAATTTGTAATGAGTAATCGCAATACTCAGCGTCACAAGCACCACGAGATGCTCCAACAGCGCCGCCTAATACGTCAGCTAACTCTTTTAATGGCTTGAATCCTTCTTCACTCTTCACACCGCGTCCACCAGCGATAATAACTTTCGCTTCAGAAAGGTCAACACCTTCTGCCGTCTTACGGACGACATCTTGAATAATTGTACGTAAATCTTTCACATCTACTGTAATAGAAGACACGTCACCACTGCGAGACTCATCTTTTTCAAGCGTCGCAATGTTATTTGGACGCACTGTCGCAAATAAGATACCGTCTGTTACAATCTTCTTCTCAAACGCTTTACCAGAGTAAATCGGACGAGTAAAGATAACATTTCCACCTTCAACATCTAAAGCAGTTACGTCAGAAACTAGACCAGCTTCAAGCTTCGCTGCTAATTTTGGTGATAAATCTTTACCCAGTGCTGTATGTCCAAATACAATACCTTCTGGCTTTTCTTCAGCATATACAGCTGAAAATGCTTGTGCATAACCATCAGATGTATATGATTTTAATTTATCATTTTCAACTGTCACAACGCGATCTGCACCGTAATGAATCAATTCATTTGCAAAAGAGGCAACGCTGTCTCCAACTAGAAGACCTACTACTTCACCGCCTTCTGCAATTGTTTTTGCTGCTGCTACCGCTTCAAACGAAACGTTACGTAGCGATCCATCACGAACTTCACCCATTACTAATACTTTACGAGCCATAGATTTTCCCTCCTGCATATATAATTTCGTATTTTATTAGATTACTTTCGCTTCTGTATGGAGCAACGATACAAGTTCTTTTACTTGATCTTGCAGCTCGCCTTGTAACACTTTTCCTGCATCTTTCTTAGGAGGCAAATAGATTTCAATTGTTTTTGTCTTTGCTTCCACATCATCTTCTTCTAAATCTAAATCATCTAATTCTACTTCTTCTAGTGGCTTTTTCTTCGCTTTCATAATACCTGGAAGCGATGGATAACGAGGTTCATTTAAACCTTGTTGTGCTGTTACTAAAACTGGTAATGAAGTTTCAATCACTTCCGTATCACCTTCAACATCACGCTCAATCTTCACGTTTGTACCGTCAATTTCAAGTTTTGTAATTGTCGTTACGTACGGAATATTTAACGCTTCTGCTACGCGTGGACCAACTTGTCCAGATGCACCATCAATTGCAACGTTCCCGCCTAAAATTAAATCTACATCTTTATCTTTTAAATATTCAGCAAGTACTTTTGCTGTCGTGAACTGGTCACCATTTTCCACATCATCTTCAATATTAATTAATACAGCTTTATCGCAGCCCATCGCTAATGCCGTACGAAGTTCTTTCTCACTATCTTCGCCACCGACTGTTACAACAGTAACTTCGCCACCTTGTGCGTCTCTTACTTGAATTGCTTCTTCAATCGCATATTCGTCGTAAGGGTTGATGATGAATTCCGCTTCGCCATCGTAAATTGCACCGTTTTTAATTACGATTTTTTCTTCTGTATCAAATGTTCGTTTCATGAGTACGTAGATGTTCATTCCATTTACCCCCTTGTTTTTCAGAAAGATTCTATCAATTTTAATTTTCTGTTAATTTATATTAAAAAAATAATTGAACTACCTGCCACTAAATGAAGGCTTACGTTTTTCTAAAAACGCTGCTACACCTTCTCTTCCATCTTCACCCGTAAATACTTCACCAAAGATTTGAGCTTCGCGTTGTACACCTTCATAATAATGAGACGATTTCGTCGTTTGCAATAACTCTAGTACAGCACGAGTCGTCGCTGGGCTTTTTCCAGCAATCTGTTTTGCAACTTTAAGCGTATCATCTAAAAATGTTTCTTCAGCAAAAACTCCGTTAACAAGTCCCCATTTTAATGCTTCTGCACCAGTAATCGGTGTACTTGTTAACATCATTTCACAAGCTTTCGCTTTCCCAACATAACGTGGTAATCGCTGTGTACCTGCAAATCCAGGAATTAATCCAAGTGTTAATTCAGGTAAACCAAGTTTTGCACTTTCAGTTGCAAAGCGCATGTGGCAAGACATAGCAAACTCAAGGCCGCCGCCAAGTGCCGCTCCATGAATTGCCGCGATAACTGGTTTTGAACATTTTTCAACACGCTCAAACGTAACTTGTCCAAGCTGCGCTAATTCTGTCGCTTGCTTCGCTTCAGTAACAGATGTAAATTCTTTAATATCTGCTCCCGCCGAGAAGAAGCGCCCTTCACCGTGAATAACAACAACACGAATGTTATCATCCTTCTCCACTTGATCAATTAATTCAGTAACGTCATGCATAACTTGTGAAGACATCGCGTTTGCCGGCGCATGATTTAACGTCGCCACCGCGATATGATCTTCAACTCTTACAGATAGGAATTTCAACATGATCCCTCCCATTATTGACGATAACCACAAGCTGCAATAAGTAGCCCATGTACCGTTTTTGAAAGTGCGACCAGATCATACTTATGATCGCTCATTACCCAATTGGTCACAACTTCATCTACTGTTCCAAAGATCATTTGTCTTGCCACGCGAACATTTAAATCCGCTTGGAATTCACCTTGCCTTATACCTGTCTCTAAAATCTCATCCATAACTTGTAAGTAGCCTTTTAATACTTCATTTATTTTTAGGCGTAAGTCTTGATTGGACTGTCTTAGCTCTAATTGCGTAACGATAGCAAGAGGATCATTTTGTGATAACAGCAAGAAGTGCGTTTCTACCAACATGAATAACTTCGATACAGCGCTTTCAATTCCTGCTGTTTTTTGACGAATTGTTTCGACAAAATCTCCCATCTTCTCTTGGAATAAGGATATTAATATATCTTCTTTATTTTTAAAATATAAATAAATCGTGCCATCAGCTACCCCAGCTTGCTTTGCTATTTTAGAAACTTGCGCTTGGTGGTACCCATTCTCCGCAATCACAATGACTGCCGCATCAATAATTTGATTGTATTTCGGTCTATTTTTCTTCACTTTACTGTCCCCTTCAAGAAGATGACTGAATGAATAGTCATTCATATTCTTATAATACTGACTATTTAGAAAAGTGTCAATCCTATTTTTTCAAAAAGAAAGGGCCTTAGCCCGTTTGCTCATCCTCATTTTTTCTTTTCTCTTCATCTATTAGGACACGGCGTAAAATTTTTCCGACTGTCGTTTTCGGCAGTTCATCTCTAAACTCATATACTTTCGGCACTTTATAAGCCGCTAAATATTTACGCGCAAACTGGTTTAATTCTTCCTCAGAACACTCCGCACCTTCTTTTAACACAACAAATGCTTTAACTGTCTCTCCCCGGTACGGATCGGGAACTCCAATCGTCACTACTTCTTGCACTTTTTCATGCTCATATAATACTTCTTCTACTTCGCGAGGATACACATTAAATCCACTCGCAACAATCATATCTTTCTTACGGTCTTTCACATAGAAAAATCCATCTTCATCCATGTAACCAACATCCCCTGTATGAAGCCATCCGTCTTGTAATACAGCTGCTGTTTCTTCTGGCTTATTCCAATACCCTTTCATAATTTGAGGACCCTTTACAACAATTTCACCAATTTCACCCGGAGGTAAAGCCTCTCCAGTTTCAAGTGACATAATGTTTGCCTCTGTATCTGGCCACGGCACACCAATACTTCCTGGCACGCGTTTTTCCCACAAAAAATTCCCATGTGTAACTGGCGACGACTCCGTTAATCCATAACCTTCTACCAATTTCCCACCTGTAACTCTCTCAAACTCTTCCTGTACTTCTACAGGAAGCGGGGCAGATCCACTAATACAAGCTTGAATAGAAGAAATATCATATTCTTTTAAGAGGGGACTATTTAATAGAGCAATATAAATGGTCGGTGCCCCTGGAAATAGTGTGACTTTATGTTTTTTTATCGCTTCAAAAACCATTTTCATATCAAACTTCGGAATCAGCACCATTTTATATCCTTGCATAATACTTAAATTCATTACAGCTGTCATCCCATACACATGAAAGAACGGAAGGACACCAAGAATTACTTCTTCCCCTTCTTTACAATTATATAGCCAATGAGCTCCCATTAAAGTGTTCGAAACAAGGTTTTTATGCGTCAACATAACGCCTTTCGGAAATCCAGTTGTTCCTCCAGTGTACTGTAAAAGAGCTAGATCATTTTCAGGATCACAAGGCACTTCAACATTAACATTACTTTCTCGTTCTACTGATTTCCATAGATGAATCGTTTCGCTTTCCGACACATTCACAACAAGATTTGCCTGCTTTTTTTGTACAAATGGATAAAGTAAATTTTTAGGGAAGGGTAAAAAGTCCGCAATCTGAGTTACGATAATATGTTCAATTTTTGTAGCAGATTGAACATTCGTTACTCTTGGAAACACTAAATCGAGACAAAGAATTACTTTTGCTCCCGAGTCATGAAGCTGGTATTCTAATTCTCTTTCTGTATATAGTGGATTTGTTTGTACTACGATACCTCCCGCAAGTAATGTACCATAATAACCAATTACAGATTGCGGACAGTTCGGCAACATAATAGCAACTCGATCACCCTTTTCCACACCGAGTTTTTGAAGATAATTTGCAAACCTCTTCACCTTATCGTGGAAGTCTGAAAATGTAATATCCTTCCCTAAAAAGTGAAGCGCTTTCTTTTCTGGATAGCGTGAAGCCACCTGTTCCACATATCCATGAAGCGGCTGAATATCATAAGAAATCGTACTTGGAATTTCTCCTGGATAACTTTTCAACCATGGTTTTTCCACCTTCATTCCCCCTTCAAATACATAAAAATAAATGAATGTTCATTCATGATGGTTGGTTTCATTATATTATAGTCGCCATAACGTTACAATCATAATATTCTGACTTTTATATAACTATGCTTCACTCCATTAACTTCTTATTATATGTATAAACTCTCCTAATCTTAAAAGAATAAGAGAGTTATTATTTAGCTTAACCTTATTATCGTTAACACAGCTCCTGGTGTAGTTGTTGATAACGTTGCAACAGCTACCAAACCAAATAGTTGCAAACTAATGGCACTTCCAGCCGCAAGAGTCGTAATAATTGTTGCACTAAATGATGTAGTTGCTAACGCAGGAGAATTGATCGTTCCAGCAAGAGGTGCACCATTAATTGTAATCCGCGAACTGACTAATAATGAAGCCGTTATATTAATCGTATATGAAATATAATAATTCCCCGCATTTGCAGCCGTAAATACTGTATTCCCCCCAGAAACAGTAATACCTGGACCAATATTTTGATTATTCGGAAGCGGGACATTCGTTCCACCAAGAAGTACCGATATCGCTGTTCCCGACGTATTATTTGCAAAAGCGTATGTTGCCGTTATACTTGTGCCAGTTGCCCCCGTGTCTCCTGTTGGACCTGCTGAACCTGTTATTCCTGTTGCTCCCGTCGGACCCGTTGAACCTGTTATTCCCGTCGCTCCTGTTGCTCCCGTTATTCCCGTCGCTCCTGTTGCTCCCGTCGCTCCTGTTGGACCTGTTACTCCCGTCGCTCCTGTTGGACCTGTTGCTCCTGTTATTC
>NZ_NJGF01000039.1:0-37245 GCF_002209985.1 Bacillus sp. K2I17 | reverse complement strand
CTAGACATAATAAAACCGCACCTCCAATTGTTAATTAAGTGTCTAACAAATTGGGTGCGGTTCACTCCCCTTCAGGTGGTTTTCTATTTTACGCTAACGCAGCTGCTTGCTCTTGTTGATCTACAGGAATGACAGCGTCTGTTAATGCTTTTTCTAGTTCTGCTGTGTATTTCATTTGCTCTTCTTTGCTCCAACCTAGTTTCGCAGCCATGTAGTTGATTACTGCTTCTTTCCACTCGTATACCCAGTGAATGTTGAAGAATACAGCGCCTCTGCGGCGTACGAAGAAGTCAACTGGTTTTGCTGTCATTTCGTAATCCATTGCGTATACAAGCGGGATTAGAACTTCTAGCGGCATGTTGTATTCTTTCGCTTCGTCTTTATGTTTTTTCGCTAAGTCGAACAGTACGTCAACGTTAGAACCGTAGAATTTCGCGAATTCTTCCGCTTGTGCTGTCGTTAAACCGTATTTCGTACCTTCGCCTGCTTTTTTCGCAACGAATGCTGGGAATCCATGTGAACCATCTACATGTCCACCAGAGATTGGCATATGTTTCGTGTCGCTCTTCGGATATGCACTATGACCCTCTTTTTGTAGTAAGTTCGTTACGTAGTCTACTACCATTTCAGCCATTTTACGGTATCCTGTTAATTTTCCGCCCGCAATTGTAATTAAACCAGATTCAGAAGTCCAAATTTCATCTTTACGAGAAATTTCAGATGCATTCTTTCCTTCTTCGTAAATTAACGGACGTACACCAGCCCAGCTTGACTCCACATCTTTTTCTGTAATTTTCACACTTGGGAACATGTAGTTAATCGCATTAATGATATATGTGCGATCTTCTGTTGTCATGTGCGGTACAGCTGCGTCTTTATCATAGAACGTATCTGTTGTACCTACGTATGTTTTTCCGCCTCGAGGAATCGCGAACACCATACGTTTATCTGGTGTATCGAAGTAAATAGCTTGCCCTAATGGGAAACGTTTTTGGTCAATTACTAAATGCACACCTTTTGATAACTGAAGTACTTTCCCTTTTTTCGAGTTATCTTTTTCACGAAGTGTATCTACCCAAGGGCCAGCTGCGTTTACAATTTTCTTACCGTACACTTCATATACTTCGCCATCTAGTAAATCGATTACACGTACACCGCATACTTTTCCATCTTTATATAAGAAACTGTCTACTTTTGCGTAGTTAACAGCTTTCGCACCGTGTTCAATCGCTTCTTTCATTACTTCAATTGTAAGACGCGCATCGTCTGTACGATATTCTACGTAGTAACCGCCGCCCTTTAGTCCTTCTTTTTTTACAAGAGGCTCTTTGTTTAATGTTTCTTCACGGTTAAACATTTTTCTGCGCTCGCTTCGTTTTACACCTGCTAAGAAGTCATATACACGAAGACCAATTGATGTACTGAATGATCCGAACGTACCGCCTGTATGGAACGGAAGTAACATCCACTCTGGTGTTGTTACATGGGGACCGTTCTCATATACGATTGCACGCTCTTTCCCCACCTCTGCTACCATTTTCACTTCAAGTTGTTTTAAATAACGTAGACCACCGTGTACAAGCTTCGTTGAACGACTTGATGTACCTGCTGCAAAGTCCTGCATTTCAAACACAATTGTTGATAACCCGCGTGTTGCTCCATCTAATGCAATACCAGAACCAGTAATACCTCCACCAATTACGATCACATCTAACTCTTGTTTATTTACTCCGTTTAATACGTCTTTACGTTGTTTACTTGAAAATTTCATGGTAATTCCTCCCTTTGATAACGAAAAAAGAGACCACGAACTCCGCTATAGATTTCGCCTCTATAGCGTGTTGTGGTCTCTCCAAATCTCCTACCGAATTATTAACTTGTCACCATTATAACACTGTTTATGATTATTTGAAAGCTTTTGTTGCTTCAATCGCTTTTTTCCATCCAGCATATAGCTCTTCGCTTGTTTTCGCTTCCATCGTTGGTTCAAAGCGTTTGTCCATATGCCACTGTTCTTTAATTTCATCTTGGTTTTTCCAATATCCAACCGCAAGACCAGCTAAGTATGCTGCACCTAAAGCTGTCGTTTCATTGATTACTGGACGCTCTACAGGAACATCTAAAATATCACTTTGGAACTTCATTAAGAAGTTATTTTTAACTGCTCCGCCATCAACGCGTAATGTTTTCAGTTCAATGCCTGAATCTGCTTCCATTGCACATAATACATCTTTCGTTTGGTACGCTAAAGATTCTAGTGTTGCACGAATGAAATGCTCTTTCGTCGTACCGCGCGTTACACCAAACATAGCGCCGCGTACTTCACTATCCCAGTACGGTGTACCTAATCCTACGAATGCTGGTACCACGTATACACCGTCAGTTGATTCAACGCGAGAAGCATATACTTCACTCTCACTTGCATCTTTAAACATGCGCATTCCGTCACGTAACCACTGAATTGCAGAGCCTGCTACGAAAATACTTCCTTCTAATGCATAGTTTACTTTACCATCTATACCCCATGCAATTGTTGTTAATAGGCCATGCTCAGAAGCTACTGCTTTTTCTCCTGTGTTCATTAACATGAAGCAACCAGTTCCGTAAGTGTTCTTCGCCATACCTTCACCGAAACAAGCTTGTCCAAATAATGCTGCTTGCTGGTCACCAGCTACACCTGCAATCGGTATATTTTGACCGAAGAAGTGATAATCAATTGTTTCTCCATATATTTCAGATGATGGACGTACTTCTGGAAGCATGCTCTTTGGCACTGTTAACATGTCTAGAAGCTCATCATCCCACTGTAAGTCGTGAATGTTAAACATTAATGTACGTGATGCATTTGAGTAATCCGTTACGTGCGCTTTGCCGCCGGACAATTTCCATACAAGCCATGTATCAATTGTTCCGAATAATAGATCGCCGTTTTCTGCTTTTTCTCTTGCACCTTCAACATTATCTAAAATCCATTTTACTTTCGTACCAGAGAAATATGCGTCAATTAAAAGACCTGTTTTTTCGCGAACCATTTCGCTATAACCTTTTTCTTTTAGCTCATCACAAATTTCAACTGTTTGACGAGATTGCCATACGATTGCGTTGTAAATTGGTTTTCCAGTCGTTTTATCCCATACAACCGCTGTTTCACGTTGGTTCGTAATACCGATACCAGCAATTTGTTCTGGTTTTACATCTGCTTCACTTAAGCAAGTTGCGATAACTGCTAAAATAGATCCCCAAATTTCTTGTGCGTTATGCTCTACCCACCCTGGCTTTGGAAAATGTTGTGTAAACTCTTTTTGAGCTGAATGAACAATTTCACCTTTTTTATTGAAAAGAATTGCGCGTGAGCTAGTTGTTCCTTGGTCTAAAGAAAGAATATATTTTTTCATAATGGTTTCCCCCTATGCTACTTTTCTACTATTTGTAGTGCTTTCACTTTTTTTACTTGTCATATAAGAGATTGCTAGTACAATCACAGTTGCAATAATCACATAAATAAGTGCTGCATTTTGTTTTCCTTCAAATACAACTTGATGGAATAACCCTGCAAGTGATCCACCTAGAATTGGACCAACTACTGGAATCCATGCATACTTCCAGTTCGAACCGCCTTTTCCTGCAATCGGAAGGAAGAAGTGTGCGATACGCGGACCTAAATCACGAGCCGGGTTAATCGCGTATCCTGTCGTTCCACCTAATGATAAACCAATACTTACAATTAAGAAACCTACGATAAATGGATTTAAACCATCTGCAAATTTATTTGCTCCAATTGCTAATATACCAAATACTAAAACGAATGTTCCAATCATTTCACTTAAAAGGTTTGCAAATGTGTTCGGAATTGCTGGACCTGTTGCAAATACGCCTAACTTTGTTCCTGGATCTTCTGTTTCTTTCCAGTGTGGTAAGTAATGTAAATATACGATAACTGCCCCGATAATTGCCCCAATCATTTGTGCTGCGATATAACCTGGTACGTCACTCCATGGGAACGCTCCCTTAAATGCTAGTCCTATCGTTAAAGCCGGATTCAAATGTGCCCCACTAATTGATCCAACCGCGTACGCTGCTACCGCTACCGCTAAACCCCAGCCCATTGTAATGACAATCCATCCAGAATCCTTCGCAAACGATTTCTTTAAACTTACACCAGCACAAACGCCGCCACCAAGTACGATTAACAACGCTGTCCCTATTAATTCCCCTAAAAATGCTGACATAAAATCCCTCCACAATCAATTTAAATGCGTTCAAATGTGATAGAGGTAAAATGAATGGCCATTCGTTTTTTCAAAAGAAAAAGATCCACAGCTTACATGCTTCTATATAAAAATATATAGAAACAATAAAATGTGGATCTCTTCTTTTCTCCGTCACGTTTATTAACTTGTCTATAATGTTAACCTTTCATGAAAGCGGTGTCAACAGAATTTTTTCACATTTTCGTCACTTTTTTTGGTAATGTTTCCATAGTTCTTTTTTTGATGTCGTAATTGCTGTCGCACCAGCGCTTAAAGCTCTTTCAACATCTTGCACAGTACGAATGAAACCACCCGCTAAAATCGGAACACCAGTACGCTCTTTCACTTCAGCAATCACATCCGTTAGCGCACCAGGAAGCACCTCTATATAATCCGGCTTCGTCTTTTCTAGCAAATTACAGCTCTTTTCCATCGCGCTAGAATCAATTAAAAAGATGCGTTGAATTGAGACGACACCCTTTTGCTTCGCCTTCATAATCACGCTCGCCTTTGTCGACAGTAACCCGTACGGTTTATATTCTTGGCATAAAAACTCCGTCGCATGCCCATCACTTTGTAATCCATGGATCAAATCAACATGTAAAAACACCTTTTTACTATGCTGCTTCGCAAGTGACACAACACTCTTCAATTGACCAACATGAATATCTAAAATAACAATATACTCATATGAACTATGTAATAGCTTTTCCAAATCTTTAATTTGTCTCACTGCCGGCAAAATCTTCTGTTCATGAAATTCCATTCTAAATGTCCCCTTCTTTATGTCATCCTATCCTTTATAGTACACAATTTAAGTAGAAAGAACAGCTAGTGTGGGGAAATTATTTCCTCTATCTATATATTTTCTTCAACTTATCAGAACCCGTGCCACCTATAACCATTAATATGAAGGGTAAAAAATTCATTACATACGGTGCATCTGCTACAAGTGTAATGCTCGCTCCGGCAAACTTATTTAACATCCATACAACGATTTTTGTAAGAAATAAAAATACGCCCATCATAGTTTCATTTTCATCAAAAAGAAAAGAAGCTAACAATAAATTGTTAACTTCTCAGCTGAAAGTAAAATAGTATCTTTCTTTATCTTCTAATATCTAGGTTGTGATTGAATATTTGTAAGGTGAACATCATACATATCAATGATTTCAAGAAATCTATCAGCTTCACGGAAAACATGGTCTGCTAATAATGGATGAATGATACTCTTTATTTTACATTGCTCAATTAAATCACGTGCTGTTTTCTTAAAATCCCGAAGAGATGCAACCGACACACGATTTTGATCTAAAAATTGATCTAAAAGTGGGACTGTTTGAGATTGTGGTTTCATAGATTCTAAGTCAATTGCTTGATACATCAATTCATCAAAATCATTGCTAAAATTCCGCGCTGTGTCTACAAGCTTTCTTTCCGATGGATCAAGAAGATGACCAATAAATTTAGCATGGTCTGCCATAATCCTTAAAAAGAAAACATTTTCTTTAATAATAGCATCAGGAAGAGCATCTAATTTACCTTCATTTAATTGTATTAAACGTTTTCTAAAATAATCAGCTTCCCTACTCGTATGGTCAACTAACAATGGAAAGTTATTTTGTCCTGGCAATTTACATGTGAGAATTAATCCTAAAATTTTTCGTTTAAATCCCCAAATATTAGTTGCGGCTTGTTGTACTTCTGAATTAAATCTTTTTATTTGCTCAGGATCTGTTTCATTTGTATAGGAATGCGCTATTTGTTCGATATGTTCAAACAATCGATAAAATTGATTAGCCTCTTCGATTAGTTGAGTATCCTCACATCTAAACCCTAAGCGAAGAAAAAAAGAATGCTCCTTCATGATTCTAGACCAAAAACGAATTTCATTTAATGAACGCTCAACAAACATTACAGATGTAACACCTGTATCAGGATGTAATGATGTTTCATCCCTATGCATTGTTAATCCCCCCCAGTAAATACTGCGCTAGTTCCATTCTTATGAGTAAAAAAATATATAAATACCATTTATAAAAGTTCATGATGAATCTCGTATACATGTAAAGTTAAACTTATATAACCTGCTCCCCCAGAAGAAAAAGGCTATCACCTAGATATAAAATTCTACTAGTTGATAGCCTTTCAAAATTTCTATTAAAGCAATACCGAATCCTTATCAGTATCCTGATTCCGTTTCTCTCGCTCTTCTTCTAAACGCTTCATATACACTTCGCCTTCTTTTTCGATAAACTCATTATCCATCTCTTGCTCTTTTTTTGAAGTATATAAAACCATGTAGCCACTTAATACGATCCCGACGATTACAAGATACACCCACCATGGTAAAGTTTCCACGCAACTTCATTCCTTTCCTTAGACAAGCCTTATTAGTTTCACTGTATGAGGAAAGAAGTGGATTTATGCTTAAAATTTATTGCGGATTCTTCGCGAAGAACGCTTGTACATATTCCATAAATTCTATTGGTTCCTGGCGAAACGGTGCATGGTATCCTTTTTCAATGATATGGAACGTACTATTCGCAAATAGCTCATGATACAGTTCACCATTTTTCCAAGAAACGCTCTTATCGTGTCGTCCCCATATAATTAAAGTCGGCACCTTAATTTTATCGGCCTCTATCGCGATGCGGCGCTCTCTCATTTTCGTAAGCTGATCATAATGCTCTTTATCGTCGCGACTATTTTTCACTGCATTTTTATTATAATCTGTAATCTCTGTTACAGTTTGTAAATCCGTTGATAGCGGCGGCACTTCATAGCTTTCTTTTTGCTGGAAAGACTCGATCCCTGTAGAATCCGCTAAAACGAGATGCGTTACTGCATCCGGATATAAATACGCTAAATTTAGAGACATCTCTCCGCCCATCGAATGACCAAGTACTGCGAATTGATCGTATCCGAGTTTCTTCATTAACTTATAATATAAATTCACTTGCGCAGGAAACGAATACTGAAAATCAACCGGCTTCGAAGAACGTCCAAATCCTAAAATATCAACCGCGATAATCGTGTGATCTCGTGCAAGTTCCGGATAAATATCACTAAACCCATCAGATGAACCACCAAACCCGTGAAGCATAAGTAAAGGTGGCTTGCCCTCACCAATTTGCTTAAAATAAATCGTCTGTCCATCAATTTGCGCCATACTCTCTTTCGTATTCAGCTTCATCATAACAGTATTTTTCACTTCTCCAACTTTCGCAATCGGCTTATCAACGAAGTTACATACGATTAACAAAACGAGCACAATACCGCTAATAAAATAAAATTTAAACCGTTTCAAAATTCCCGTCTCCTTTCTCTTGTTGCTATTTAAAGTTTTTACATTATTTGGTTGTTTTATGATTAATTTTAATTGTAACTACATTAGTTACAATTATACTAAAAAAATATTACTTACTTCTATTAATGATGGTCGTTTTGTAACTATTATAGTTACACGTTTAAAGTAAGTCAATTCTTTTCTCTACATGGCCTGAAAATAGAAAAAGGGACTTCATGTTGAAGTCCCTTTCTTTGTTATTATAGTTGGCTTACTCCGCCGTCTCCTCTATTATCTGCTGGTGCTCCTCCTGTGTCTCCTATATTAAAACTAGCATAGTCTGGGTTTGCTGGCGCTCCACCAGTATCCCCCTTATTAAAGCTAACATAGTCTGGTCTTGCTGGTGCTCCTCCTGTGTCTCCCTTATTAAGAGCAACAGCATTAAAATTGTGGGAACCTAAAACTGAAAAAGTAAATGCAAATCCAATTACTGTTAACACAATTTTTCTCATTATTTTAACGCCCCTTTTGCCACCTGTTTTTTCCTTGATTCGTTACTCATACGATAGTATTTACTAGCCTTTTCATGATTGTTTACATTATAAAATTTATCTGCTAAGCGTTCTGTATATTCCTGAATACAGTCAAACAACTCTTCTCTTTCAAAGTAAGAAGCTCCCGCTATAACAGCCTCCTCTAATGCATCAACATTTGTATTCATTTCACTTAAAACCATAAATCGGTATTGATATTCTTGATTCTTCAACTGATTACAAATATGTAATCCTTTACTTATTATGACACTCGCTTTTTCAAATTCATTTATTTTTAAATATTCATCAGCTTCCAAGTAAAGTGCTCTAAAATGATTAGGAGCTTTCTTTGTTACTTCGGATAAATGCCGAATTGCTAATTCTGATAAATTCTGATTTGCATATAGCAATCCTAAGTTATTTCTAACCATTAAAATATATTTTTCATGATCAATTTGCTGAAAAATATTTAGGGAGTGATTAAATATCTCCTCTGCTAACTCAAATTGATTTAAATCAACATAGCATAACCCTAAAATATTCTCACATAAAGCAAAATTAATCTCATATCCTTGTTGCTTCGTAAAATCTTCTTTTGCTTTTTTCAAATAATCAATCGCATTGATTTGTTGATAGGAATGATAATAGAAATTCCCCATCCGATAATGAAACTCCGCATGTTCTATCGGATCTGCAATATATTTCAATAACTTCTCCGCTTGTTCATACTGTTCTTTCGCTTCGTTATAATTTGAAATTAATGTGCAATGAAATCCTTTGAAAAAGTGATAATAATAAGCTAAAAATCCTTCTGTTGGAATTTCGAAAGATTCCACTTTATCAAAGCTATCTTCTCTAACTGAAATCCAATCAACTAATGCATCATATCTAAAATTTAATAATGTATGATAAAGCAATACATCTTGATCCACGTCCAAACCACTAATCTTACTATCAATCTCTTCCTTCATCTCCGTAGCTTTCTCTATATTTTACTGCAACATTACACGATACCAATCATCTAAAGAATGTTTCATTTGCTCCCTTGTTACTACATCTGCTCCCATACACTCGCATCCCCTTTTCTCCAAAATTGCAAAATTAGGATTTTTATACAATTATCAAAATTGTATATCACCACTCCTTTTCTATGCATTGAAAAATAATTATCATAAAATTTAATATTTTAATTAATTATACCAAAGTTTTCCTTTTTAATAACTTGAGAAACAATTGTCAGAAAACTCACTAGGATAAATAAAAAAGCAAGCAGTTCCAGCACTCCGCTAAAACTACTTGCTCTCCTACTTACTATCTCTATTTTTACTCTTTAATAAATTCCTTCGTACTTCTCACTGTATCAATTGGACGAACTAATTTTTCAATTTCTTCACGTTTTGGCTCTAGAAATGGAGGTAAAGATAATTTCTCGCCAAGTGTTTCGTATGGCTCATCTCCCATAAATCCTGGGCCGTCTGTTGCGAATTCAAATAAAATTTGTGGTGCGACTCTTGCGTATAATGACTCGAAGAAGTGACGATTTACATAGCCAGATGAAGGAAGCCCTACGCTACTGATTCTCTCAATCCACTCTTCTAATACAGCGCGATCTTCTACGCGAAATGCAGCATGGTGCACTGTACCAAAACCTTGTTGTGCTTCAGGAAGAACCGTATTATGTTCTACAATGACAGAAGCACCGTTTCCACCTTCGTTTACTTCAAATAAATAGGATTCTCCTTCTTGAGCAATCTCTTTAAATAATAGAACTTTTTCTAACACTTCTTTAAAGAAACTAAAGTTTGAAATGCGGATAAATACAGGGCCTAAGCCAGTAATTGCATATTCTAATGGAACTGGACCGTTTTGCCATGGTGTACCTGATTCTATCCCGTTATCTAATTCATCTGAGATTAATTGATAGTGTTGATCATCAAAGTCAACGAAAGAAAGAGTTTTCTTACCAAATTGCTCTTTAATGCCTGTATGTTCCACTTCAAGACGGTCAAAGCGTTTCACCCAATACGCTAACGCTGCGTCAGTTGGAACACGGAATGAAGTTTTTGAAATTTCATTTGTACCGTGTACTCCTTTTGGAACACCTGGGAAGTCAAAGAATGTCATATCTGTTCCTGCACTACCTTTATCATCTGCAAAGAATAAATGGTACGTTTGAATATCATCTTGGTTTACTGTTTTTTTAACTAAACGCATTCCTAAAACGTGAGTGAAAAACTCATAGTTCTTTTCTGCACTACTTGTAATTGCTGTAACGTGGTGAATTCCTTTTAATTGGTTCATTTTATATTCCTCCAATGGGTTTTAAATTTTATTTTCTCTTCTATTATTTCTCTTCAATAGGTGCTAATTTCGCTTCAATTTCTGCTCGCTGATTTTCTAAGAACGGCGGTAAATCAAGTTTTTCTCCTAAATGCTCTACATCGCCATCAACTGTAAATCCTGGTCCATCTGTCGCAATTTCAAATAGGATTCCGTTTGATTCACGGAAATATAAGCTTTTAAAGTAGAAACGGTCGATAATGCCTGAAGAATGGAAACCTTTTTGTATTACCTGTTCTTCCCAGTAAGCAAGCTCTGCATCGTTCTTTACACGAATTGCTAAATGATGAATGCTACCGCGGCCTGGCTTTTCAGTAGGACCATCTAAATATTTCACAACGATTTCTCCGAAGGCTTCTCCTTTAATAGACTGGAAAATCGCTTCTTCGTCGCTTCGGCTAACTTCTGTATAACCAAATATATCTGTTAATGTATTCGCCAGTTTATCAAGTCTACGCACTGTCATTTCTACAGAACCCATTCCTTGAATTTGATGTTCGGCAGGAACTTCTGATTTCTCCCAAGTTTCCCAGTGCTCCACTTTTTCTCCGTTTGAAACGAGTAGCACGAGGCGAAGACCTTCAGCATCCTCAAATTGTAAAGCAGGACGATTTGCATATGTTGTCATTTCACTATGTTTCACATCAAATTTCTCAAATCGTTCTTTCCAGTAATGTAAGCTTTCCTCTGACGGAACGAGTAATCCGATTCGCGTAATTGCATTCGTACCACGGTACGTTTTTCCTACTAAAGGCATTTCAAAAAACGATAGTTCTGTACCTGGACTTCCTGTTTTATCTCCGTAAAATAAGTGATACATGGACGGATCATCTTGGTTTACCGTCATTTTCACACGGCGTAAACCAAGCACGTTTTTATAAAAATGGTTATTCTCACTCGCGTTTTTTGTAACCATTGAAATGTGATGATGCCCTTTAATTTCATACATTGATAATTCCTCCGTTTCATTTTACTAGTCAAGTGATACCTAAAAAATAATATGCTTCTTAGCTTTTCAATTTATTCTCATTATGTTTTTGTAAATTCATCTTAGTTTTTACTGAATAAGTTACTTCGTTTTTTTAATCGAAAGCAAGTGAGTGTATGTTTTTCATATGACTCAATCGCTTTCGTTACTATCACTTTACAACTCAAGTGATTAAAAAGCAAGTTATTTATCTCAAATTCGAGATATTTTTTTATTGGATAACATTTTGAACTGGAGAATGATAAAGTGAAGGCTAATAATCAGTGGGGGTTTTACTGTCCATTAACGCGGGATAAAGTATTCATACGAAGAGTAGACAACTTCTCCCCTTTAAAAAGGTTTATTACATGGTGAAAAGGAATATTATCCATAAAAGAAAGGGGTTAATTTATGAATAAAAATATATCATTACTGACCTTATCATTATTCCTATATCTATCCGCTTGTTCGACTGAGACAAACACTGGTAGTACATCTACTACTGAACAACCAAAAGTAAAAACTGCCTCAATACAACAAGAGGAAAATCATAAACCTATTTTCTTTCAAGGAAAGGAAATAAAGAAAATTGAGCTTATATCCGCTAAGGTAAAAAATAAAAAAGCAGTTATAAATCTAGAGTTTGATCAAATTATTAAATCCATGGAACATACAGGAATAGATAAGGATCGAGAAAGAGTTATTCCTCTTTTGCTAGATGATGAGGCCAAAGCAAATATTGATTATCAAATGAATGTAAATTACCAAGATGGTTCCAATGAAACATATTTAATTTGGCTAGAGGATAAAAAAGTTGTAATTGCTCGTCAAGATCATGAAGAACAAAAAAATCTAGAACATTACATAATAAGGGATACAGATGCTCAACAAATATTACGTTTATTTAAGAACAATGTAGAATAACAATAAGCTGCCCATATGGACAGCTTATTGTATTTTTTGCTTAACATATTTTTTCTGAAATGCTGGCGGTACTCAATTTAAAAGTTGATATGCCCCCATTCTAGTGGCAAGATATGTTTTATTAGTTCTTCGTTACACCCATGCGTACTTCTTAACTATTTTATTTCATTTTTAATAAAGTGAAACTTTAATCAGTGGGGGTTTTCTTCACCCCCCACTGATTATCAGCCCTCACCAATCGGACTTTTATGGGCAGCCCGACCCCCACCTAACTTCTTTGCTTTCGCTGAATTTTGAGTTGGGGGTCTTACTGCCCATTAAAGCGGGATAAATTGAAATTTAATGACTTAACATTATGCTTATCTTGGGAGCAAGGTATTTTATCGGTGAGTGTATACAAACCATGTAATGCTTGCTGTTAATAATGCTGACGAAATCAAAGCTGTAAGAATACTATATGTTCGCCACATAAGTATTGTTGACCAATCGAAAGCACAGCACAGTATACCCAGGGCAATCGTAGCGGTCAGGAAAATAACTGTTACGGTTATTCTCTTTTTTGTCATTGGCTGCCGCTCATTCGTTCTCCTTCTGCGTAATCCTAAGAGAAATAGCAAAACGGCCAATAGGCAAAGAATAATTGTGATAGACGACAAAATGATATCCAAAAGCTGTGTGCCGCTTATTTCATATGACTGAGTTAGATTGCCTTCTAATATATCTTTAACTTTTAGTGCCATGTTTGTATTGGTATTTGCGCCGTTGCTCAGCAAGGAGACGGCTGTTCGTTCATTTGGCAGTATGACTACTTCGGTTCTGAAATTTGGATTGCCCCCAGTGTGTTCTATAATCGTTTGTTCGGCGTTTACGGACCAGCCTGCCGCATAATACATACCGTTGACAGCCGAAACAGACATATCACCCCTATGTGATTTTTCGATAACCATGTGAAATATTTCGGGTATGTCCTGCACGATCCCCATCTGTATGCCCATCCAACGCGCCATATCTTTTGTATTAGAAATGATGTAGCCTGCGGGTTTATTCCCAGCATAATCCGGAGCTTTAAATGGAGTTGTCATAAAAAAGGAAGAACGGTAGCCCTGTGCCAACTGTCCAGTGGCTTGAGCAGCTTCTTTATAAACATACGTCTGGTGAAGACCTAACGGCTGAAATACCTGTTCCTTCATAAAGTCTTCATAGCTCTGTCGCGACACAATCTCAATAACCAAACCCAATACGTCATAATTAACGGTTCCATAGTTATACTGTTCACCGGGAGGGAACGCCAATTCAGCATCCACGAGCATTTCCACAGTCTTTTGCAACATATCCGGTGTATTGCCTTGTGGAATATTTTGAGTATGCCTAATATTTGTTAGACCACTGGTATGGTGAAGAAAGTTATTTAGTGTAAGACTTTGCATATCAACAGGTTTCCCTTGATATTTTAATGTAAACCAAGGTAAATATTTTTGGACAGGGTCAGTCATTGAAAGCAGCCCTTGCTCTTCCAATAGCATAATACCCATACCGGTAAAAGCTTTACTGACCGAGGCTAACTCATAGAGTGTATTTTCACTTGCAGACAACCCCTTTTCACGGTCTGCATACCCTGAAGAAAAGTAGAACACTTCATCATCAGCAAGTATTGAGATTGACATTCCCGGCACACCTGATATACGACAGGCATCATCTAGCAACGCTTGTATTGCCGCAGATTGCGAATCTGACAACGCATAACTTTGTGTTGCAAATCCTGAGAATAATATAAATATTGTTAATACAAAAACAATAATCTTTTTCATAAACTCTCCTTTTTGGAAAATTATAAGAGAATAATATAAAGTGAACCTATAATCAGCCCTCACCAATCGGACGTTTACGGGCAGCCCGACCCCCCACCTAACTTCTTTGCTCCAGCCAAATTTTGAGGTGGGAGTTTTACTGCCCGTTAATGTTGGATAAATAACCTCCTTTTACAACTACAAAACTAAATTTTAATGTATCTTTCTATTCACCTGTATAATATCAAATAATTGCGAATAGTTACACTTGAACGAACAGATGGATGTAATTTGAAACAACTTTAAAGAGCCTTGCTACGTAGAATGTAGTAAGGCTCTTAGCTTTTTAATAATCAAAATTCAATAACTTTATTATCATTATACAACAGCCCCACTAAGCTTATTAACACTTAATGAGGCCATTTGATTCACATTATTAATTATGGAACGTCGGTTTATAGAACGAACGATTATCAAGTGCAAAGACACGCTCTGTGTATTCACCTGGTTTTGTGCGTCCTAATGCACGGTCCATCATGTTCATTTTTGCATCTAAGTTATCGATGTAGTGCAGAATTTCTGCTTCTTTTACTAATGGTGGTTTTGGGCTACCCCATTCTGCTTTTCCGTGGTGAGAAAGGACGATGTGTTGAAGAATTAATACTTCTTCTGCATCGATTTGTAGCTCGTCTGCTGCTTTACCAATTTCGTTCACCATAATAGAAATGTGGCCTAATAAATTTCCTTCTAACGTGTATGTTGTGGAAATTGGGCCAGATAATTCGATTACTTTACCAAGGTCATGTAAAATAACGCCTGCATATAGTAAGTCTTTATCTAACGATGGGTATAAAGCCGCAATAGCTTTCGCTAAATCAAGCATCGATACGACGTGATAAGCTAGTCCAGATACGAACTCGTGATGGTTCTTTGTCGCTGCAGGATATTCTAAAAATTCGTTTTGATGCTTATTTAACAAATGCCTTGTTAGACGCTGAATGTTCGGGTTTCTCATTTCAAATATGTATTGCGTAATTTTTTCAACCATATCTTCTTTTTTCACTGGTGCTTTTTCTACGAAATCCGAGATATCTGTCACTTCATTTTCATTCGCAACACGGATTTGTTTCACACGTAATTGAATACGTCCTTTGTAATTTAAAATATCACCCGCTACTTTAACGATTGTTTCTGCTACATATTGTTTCTCAACTTCTGGTGATACGTCCCATAGCTTCGCTTCAATATCTCCACTTGGATCTTGTAAGATTACTGTTAAAAATGGTTTGCCATTGCTTGCTAAACCTTTTGTCGCTGTTTTAATTAACAAGAAAACATCGACTTGTTCACCAACTTCATATTCTGCAATTTTCTTTTTCATTCGAATTCCTCCACCATATCAATTACTTTTAGTATAGCATACTACAACTCATTTTCTTTACGCTTATGCGTTAATTTTATAATCTGTTTTTCTGTAAAATACGTTAATAAATGCGCATGGCATGTAAAGAAGATGACTTGTCTATCTTTCGCAATTTCCTTTATTAGTTCAATTGTACGATTCGTCCTTACCGCATCAAAATGTACAAAACTATCATCAATAATGAACGGATAATCATGCTCAAATGTTTTCGCTAATGCAAATCGTAACGATAAATATAACTGCTCTGCTGTCGCTTGGCTTAGTTCATGACTGTAAAAACGCATACCGTCGTTACGCTCAACGATGAACGGTTCTGCCTCTGACGGTGAAAAGATTTTACTATATCGTCCGCCTGTTAAATAGACGAAATACTCTTCTGATTTTTGTAAAATACGCGGAAGATGTACTTCATGATAATATTGCTTCGTTTTCGTTAATACTGTCTTTGCGGCCGCATAAGCAGCCCACTTCTTCACTTGTTCACGCACTTGCGCTTTTTTCATTTCCCATTCGTGCAGTAAATCACCGTACGTACTACCTTCTTCTAAATTCGCGATTTCCATACGATGTTTCGCAATACGCTCTGTCAGTTCTTTCTCTTTCATAAGACAATTTTGCGCAGCTGTCATTTCTTGCTTTAATTTTTCATCATAACCGTCAGCCTCATAATGTTCAGCTAATGATAAACTCGTTAAACGCTGTTCTAACAGATCAATTTGCGGTAATAAACGCCCGACTTGCTGCTCAGCATCTTCACGTTTTTCTGCCAGTTTACCTGCTTCTAAAAACATCTCTTCATCTGTAGAATGTGCGATATGCCATAAACTATCTCGTTCTACTAACAGTTGTTTCAATTGCTCTTGCATGAACTCATATTCTTCTTGCCATTCCACAAGCTTCTCTTTTAACTGCTTACAAGTTTGGCGCTTTTCTTTCTCATTTTGCATACGGCTTTGCGCCTCGTGCAGCTTACTATATTCCACACTACCGATAACAGTTTCTAGTTTATGTTCAAATTGCGAAATCATTTCATATAATGAAGATTTCCGCTCACTTTGTTTCTCTAACTCGCGATATAATTGCTGCATTTTTTCCATACGCTCAAACGCCGGCAATATGTGTGCATACGTATAAAATTCAGGGAACATATAGCGCACTTTATACACATTTACTTGTTCGCTAATGCGGAACGTTTCTCTCTCCCATTCCTCATACGATGAAACGACTTTATCATAAGCTCGCTCCATTTGCTGTAACTTATACGACTCACGCTCAAATAATTTACGTATCTCTTCATCTTTTTCTAATTGATAACGAACTGACATTGCTTCTTCACTTTGTCTCCCACCAGCACTTTGCTGAAGAGTAAGAAGCTCTTCTTGTAATCCACTTGACGGATCTTTATATAAAACGAGGGCAAGAACAATCCCTACAAAAACAATGACACTAATAAATAAGAGCGGGCGGTTGTCTATAAATAAGCTTGTGAATAAAACGACTGTGTTAATAAGAAGTAACAGAAGACAAACTCTTTGCCACTGTTTTTTCTTTTGCACTGCCGCTCCTGCCTTCTCTTCATACTTGCGCTTCATTCTCTCTGCGCCCATACCGATAAACGCCGCATCTTGGAATGACTTTTCTTTCTCAACTAGCGTATTTCGTTCTTCATCCGCTAACATTTGGTGCTTAACCTGTCTTATGTTTTCTTCTTGTTCTTCTAATTGCTCCTGCGCTACTTTGAAACGATCGTCAAGCTGTACTTTTTGCGTTTCTAGTTCGCGCGCCTTTTGCACCGTTTGCGTAATTAACTCTTTCGTTGCCAAACTCATATCAAACGAAAGAACTGTTTCTTTTTCAAAAGTAGCACCAATTTGTTGCTCTAATTCTGTCAGTTCTTCTTTTATATTCGTAATCGTTCCTGTTATATCACGCATTTCTTGGCGTGCATTTTCGTAAGACATATGCTGCATACGAAGTTCTTCTACATAACTTTCTTTTTGTAAAAATTCTTCATCTATTTGAATCGATTCAATTTCCGTTTGCACAGTCTCTATTTTCTTATGGAGTGAATCCACTTGTAATTGAAGCGGCTCCATCTTCGCCTTAATCGCTTCATAGCGCGCCATCCCGTTTACAGGAAATTGTCCGCCCTCGTTTTCTAACACTTTCTCATGCGCACGCTTTTCAATAACGAGAGGCTCTAGCACTGCTAATATTTCATAATCTTGCTTTCGCTTTTCTGCACTCTCTTTTTCCACGCGAACAAAAGCTAGCTGCTCTTCACTTTCTTTTAACTGCTCCACTTGCTTTTCATACGTGCCAATTTTCCCTTGCCACTCTTTCATCTTCTCTTCAAGCTTCTTCATTTCTTGCAGTGATACGTTAATTTCAGGTTTACGCCCACTCGGCTTAAAACGCTGATCCATTTCTTTTTCTAGCTTTTTATCTAGCTGTAATAACGCATCGCTTCCGACTGCGCTTGCTGAAAATAAATAATTTCCGATATCCGCTTCGCCGAGCTGATGAATATTTTGAAGGCCGTGCATATCAAATGAAAAGACAGATTCAAATAAACTTTCATTCATCCCGCTTAATATATCGTGTAAAATTTCCTCGTTGCCCGTTTTCCCGTCTTCAAAATAAACGGTCACCTCACCAGCTGCCGTCTTTGGCAACCGTTCAATTTTCAAACGGCCGTACTTCTCTGTTTGCACAGTCATCGCACCGCCATACTTGCCGCCTTCTTTCGGCTCATAACGGCGCTGTCCTCTCGTTGGAAAACCGAATAAAATACTTTTCATAAATGAGCGAATTGTCGATTTCCCCGCTTCATTTTCACCGTATAACACTGTCAGCATTGACAGATCCATTTCCACATTTTCTAATTTTCCGTACCCATAAATATGGAGTTTTTCAATTCTCATTTCTTATCCCTCTCTTGCTGGAATAATTGCTCTAAAATAATATTTTCTGCTTCCTTTTGAATCTCTTTCTTCTCTTCTTCTGTAAAAGATTCAATACTATTACGCGCTACAGGAGATGTCCAAATACTGCGCAATACGCCGTCCATATTGGTGAAAGCTTCTAACTCTTTCAGCACACTACCGACGAAATGATTTTCCTCTTTCAAACGCTCGATTTCCGCAAAAGAAACCGTCTCATTTTTCCACTTCATCGCATATACGAAGTCTTTTCGCTCTTCGCCAGCTGCTAAAATATGAAAGATCTCTTCCACACGTTTTTCATCACGTAAATAAGGAGAAAGTGGGCCTTGTCCTGTAAATACGACAGTAAGTAGCGTCCCTTCCTCTTCTCTTCGGCACTCATTCATCGCACTCGATGCGCTCGTCATAAGTTCATCAACAGTTTCAAGTCCATCAATATTCACTTCTATCTCATCCCACACAACATCCGCCGTATGGAAAAATGAACAGTGCGTTCCTTGTTTCGTGAGTTCAATCAGGTATGAACCCTTTTCCCCTGTCTCCTTACGATGACGTCCTTGTATATTACCTGGATAAATAATGCACGGCTCTTCTGATAAAATTTCACGTTTATGTATATGACCAAGAGCCCAATAATCAAACTGCTTTTCTTTCAGCTCACGAATTTGAAACGGTGCATAACGATTATGCTCTGCATCTCCTTCCACACTTCCGTGAAGCATGCCAATATGAAAAGGCGCATCACTCATTTTCGTAAACTGCGCTGTCATATTATCCGTTACCGCTTGCTGCAAATAACTAAACCCGTAAATAGAAGCTAACAACTCACCATTTTTATAAAATGATTTCTCTTCTACATAAGGCTCCGTAAACACATGAACATTTTCCGGAAACTCAATTGCTGTCCAGCTTCCCCCTAAATGATCGTGGTTACCGTGAATAATAAAAACAGGGATATCATACTGCGACAGTCTCTTCATTTGCTCGCGCACAAACACTTGCGCTCTCAAACTTCTCGTCTCCGCATCATACAAATCCCCGGCTAGTAATACGAAATCAACGCGCTCTTGAATCGCTTTATCAACAATACGCTCGAACGATTCAAACGTACTCTGCTTCATTCTCTCCCAAACAGACTGCGGTACATTCATCTCCATTCCTTTAAACGGACTATCCAAATGCAAATCAGCCGCATGTATAAACTTCACTTGTTTCACAAATAACGATCCTTTCTATATTTCAAAAGTTTCATTTTATCCGCATGAACACAAACACTACATGCTCAATTGGTGAAAACTAGTAATAAGCAGGAAATAAAAAACTCCCCACTGATTAAAGTTTCACTTTATTGTAACACGCAATGTCATATATTTCTTTGCATATTCTAGCGATTTATGCCAAAATAGTTATAAGATTCTGATTTTTATTATTGGAGGGAATTTTCATGGGAGTATACGTTCTAACAGTCTTTGAAAAAGATGGTTCTAAAGCATTAGACGAATCATTCGAGGCGGCAACTGAAAAAGAAGCGAAAGCAAAAGGTGAATCTATTTTACAAGAAAAAGGATTGTATGAAAAAACACATCGCTGCACATCTTCTGCAGGTAAGCTCGTTTTATTCCAGCGCTAAAAAAAGAAGCGTCATCCGCTTCTTTTTCACTCTACTATATCTTCGTCACACCACGTAAACACCACATCTAGAATGCGATTACCGATACGTACGCGCTTATTCCATTTTCCTGTTTGGATCTGATGTTGCAATTCTGCTTTCATCTTTTCCGTCCAGTCGTGAATCGTTTCACTACCGTTGTACGGATATACGCTCGGAAACTCTTCCTGCAGTAGATGCAAGCTCTCTGCATCAAAATGAAAATGGAAGAAGTAGTTTGCTGTAAGCGATGGTTCTTGCAATCGTAAAAAATGATCATCAACTTGCTTTCTATTCCTATAGAAAGTAAAGATATTCACTTTACCGCTCGTAATTTGGTCAATTTGAATTTCGTGCTTCTCTATAATCACGTCTTGCCCACCTCGTTATATACTATCCTTAGTATATATGTCTTTTGCAACAAAGTTAACCATTTTCGCGCGAAATTCATTTCCTTCATTATATTACCTGTACCTCCATATGCAATCAGAACAAATAAAAACAAAGTTGAAGGGGAGCGATGACATGTATTTCGGAAGCAAAGGTTGGTATGTAAAAGAACTTAAAAAATTAGGTATTCGTACTTATGAAGGTAAAAAACTAGAATCATATCGTACGCATGTGTTATCTAGTTTACTTGAGAGAATGAAGAAGGCTTCGGCTTAATAGATGTAGGAAGCAGCTGCGGTTGCTTCCTTTTTATTTTGCACATATCCCCTCCTACATGTAAATCAAACAAGCAATTGAACTACAGGTGTTATAATAAATCCAACTACACTAAGGGGGAACATTACTTTGCACGGAAAACACATTCAATTTCACAAGTTTGGTAACCCAAAAGATGTATTACAAGTTGAATATAAAAATATAGAACCATTAAAAGATAATGAAGTTTTAGTTCGTATGTTAGTTAGACCGATTAATCCATCTGACTTAATTCCAGTAACCGGAGCGTACGCACATAGAATCCCTTTACCTAGCATACCTGGTTATGAAGGTGTTGGCATTGTAGAAGATGTTGGCTCTTTCGTTTCTAGAGACCTTATCGGTAAACGTGTTTTACCGTTACGCGGAGATGGTACCTGGCAAGAGTTCGTTACAACATCAGCTGACTTTGTAGTCCCTATCCCTGATTCTATCGATGATTTTACAGCGGCACAAATGTATATTAATCCCCTTACAGCTTGGGTTACATGTACAGAAACACTAAATTTAAAACAGGATGACGTTTTATTAGTGAACGCTTGTGGATCCGCTATTGGTCATCTTTTTGCTCAGTTATCACAAATTTTAAACTTCCGATTAATTGCTGTTACAAGAAATAATAAGCATACAGAAGAATTACTACGCCTTGGTGCTGAGTATGTAATTGATACCTCCACTGCCCCGCTTTATGAAACAGTTATGGAATTAACAAACGGGCTCGGTGCAGATGCTGCGATTGACTCTATCGGAGGACCAGATGGAAATGAATTAGCTTTTTCCTTACGTCCAAACGGGCACTTTTTAACAATTGGTCTTCTATCAGGAATACAAGTGAACTGGGCAGAGATTGTCACGAAAGCAAAAGTGCACGCGAACATATTTCATTTACGACATTGGAATAAAGAAGTATCACCATATAAATGGCAAGAAACGTTTCGTCACTTAATTCGCTTAGTGGAAAACAAACAATTACATTTTATGAAAGTCCATTCTACGTATGACTTAGCAGATGTGAAAAGTGCGGTTGATGTTGTGCAGTCTGCTGAGAAAACGAAAGGGAAAGTGTTTTTGACGAGCTATTAAATGCAATTGAAGGATCTATTTTGATTGATTTTTTCAAAATAGATTTTTTTATGTCTTATAAACCCTATTTTAGTATCCCATTTCAACTACCTAAAAAATAACATTGTCAACCGAACTTAAATTGGTTATCATAAAAACGAATATAACAGGAGATGAGCAGATGAATATGAACGAAAAGAAATCTTTTTCAAAAGTTTCTCGGCGGAAATTAGTCGATGAAGTGTTGGAACGTCTACAAGAGAAAATCTTTTCTGGCGAGTATGAAGTTGGTGATCGCCTCCCTACAGAGCCGCAGTTAATGGAAGAGTTAGGGGTAGGACGTTCAACACTGCGAGAAAGCATAAAGATATTAGTACATGCTGGCATATTAGAAGTTCGACAAGGACAAGGTACTCGTATTGTCTCACTCAATACAACGCAAGATTCATTTGAAAAACGACTGCAAGCAGCTAATATAAATCATGTGTATGAAGCACGAAATATGTTAGATAAAGAAGTGGCGATGTTAGCGGCACAGCGCCGAAGCGACGAGGATCTTTTATACTTGAAAGGACATTTGAATAAAAGAAGACATGCCCTTCAAGAAGGAAATTATGTAGCATACATAGATGCAGACATTCAGTTTCATCTAGCCATTGCAAAGGCGAGTAAAAACGAAGTTCTACTTGATTTGTATCAATCTTTCGTACCTGCCCTTCGCCACATTTTAAGCCAATTCATATTAAATACAGTGGACTATAAAGATAACTCTGACATTCATGAAAAGTTATTCCAAGCTATTTTTAAACAAAATGCAGAAGAGGCACGAACATACGCTGTTCAAAATTTGGAGCTGAAATAAGCTCCTTATCTATTACACACAAACATCAGATGATATACTCAATAACATCTGATGTTTATGAGAGGAGAAAATGAAATTGAAACATCAAGAACGAACTTATTTGTATATACTAGCACTATTTTTTGTTTCCATTAATTTACGTATCGGAATTACATCTGTTTCACCTGTATTAGAAACAATCCGACAAGACTTAAATATAAGCAATTTTTCCGTTAGTTTTTTAACAGCTATTCCTGTTTTTTGTATGGGGACATTCGCCTTACTGACTGGGAAGGTAATTAAAAAATTCGGAGCAGAAAAAGCAATTATGGCTTGTCTTATTTTAATTGGCTTTGCCACATGTATGAGGGCTTTTACCTTTTCTATTTTCACATTATTCGCGAGCTCTTTATTTATCGGTATTGGAATTGCACTTGCAGGTCCGTTACTATCAGGTTTTATTAAAGAAAAATTCCCTACGAAAATCGGCTTAATGATTGGCATATATTCAGTAGGTATGGGAACTGGTGCTTCTTTAAGTGCAGGGTTAACGATTCCTTTACAACATGTATTAAAAGACGAGTGGAATATGGCACTCGCTTTTTGGGGTGTACTTACTATTATCGCTATTATGTTTTGGTATCCCGTTATGAAACGAAATAAGAATACGAGTACACAAAATAAAAAGAATAATAGCTTACCTTTAAGAAATAAAAAAGCATGGTTGTTCACAATCTTTTTCGGGATACAATCAGGAATCTTTTATTCCATTACGACTTGGCTTGCGCCGGCAAATCAAAGTATGGGTGTGAGTAGCGAACAAGCGGGGACTCTTATAACTGTTTTTACAGTGATTCAAATGATATGCAGCTTTTTAATTCCAACATTAGCGGATATTTATAAAAACAGAGCACTTTGGTTATTAGGGAGTATATGCTTTGTACTCGTAGGTTTATCGCTTATGATTTACCCATTAACCACACCATGGGTCCCTTCTATTTTACTAGGTATCGGGCTCGGCGGCGTATTTCCACTCGCTCTTATGCTACCGCTATATGAAACAAAAACTTCAGAAGATGCGAGTGCATGGACTGCTATGATGCAATCAGGAGGATATATTATGGGCGGATTCATTCCTGTCCTAGCAGGAATCGCTCGTGACTATTTTAATAGTTATACGCAAGTTTTTATTATAATGGCACTTTTAAGCTTCCTTTTATTCCTATTAACTTTAGTCATGAATAAAAGGAAAAGAAATGCAGAAGATCTTGTCTCCGCTTAAATTTAAAATGTTAATATATGGTATAATTTAATTAAAAAGCGAAAGGAGCTTCTAACATGTGGTTCATTTCGGCAATCGCACCTGTTGTAATAGTTGGTGGAATTGTAGTATTTGTAATTAAAAGATTGGAACATAAATATAAGAACGGAAAATTAGGTAAGAAAAAATCTCAAAAAGCTCAACTGTTATTAGATAGTTTAATACCTATGGGAATGC
The DNA here is from genome assembly GCF_002209985.1 of Bacillus sp. K2I17. NCBI lineage: Bacteria > Bacillati > Bacillota > Bacilli > Caryophanales > Bacillaceae > Bacillus > Bacillus sp. K2I17. Next base: position 13,033 of record NZ_NJGF01000039.1, on the reverse strand, counting down.
TTGTCGGCTGTATGATCGGTTTAATTTTCGGTATGTTTTTCCTGGACTTCTCACTGCTTTCCATTAGTTTAGGGTCTGGAATAGGCTATTTATTTGGTTATTTCGCCTATGAAATTTATAGCAAGACAGGAAATAATTTTTCATAATCCAAAAGAAATAAGTGAGGACAGTACATAGTAGTCATATACAATATGTACTGTCCTTTATTTTTGCATCAACGTTATCACCTTACCTTCCACATCCTATACACCTTTTTTATTGATTTTCCTCTCCTCCCTCTTTTGTATATCCGCTTTTTTATTTTCATTGGATCTATACCCATAGTAAAGTAGAGCACATGTAATAACTGAACCTACAATATATCCTAAAAAACATCCTAACCAAAACATAATGTAACCCCCTCTATTCATTATAAATTTTATGTAATACAACTCTTTACATGCTCAATCGTTTATTTCTATAAACTATACACCCTCTAAAGTTATTCATACCATTATTTCTCTCCTTACCTCAAATAACAATTTTATTATTTATCATAAAGTTAACACTCTCGTTAAACATATATAAAGATTGTTGTATTTCTTACTTTTCTCCTTGAAAACAATATATACTACATTTGAAATAAGCAGGTACGTCTGCTTATTATCTAAATTCCCGTGCAATACCCCCTCACGAAATGCTAGGAGCAATCCTAGCATTTTTTACAATAACGTTTTACTTATTTTAAACATATGTACAGTATAGTTTTTTTTCAGCTTATCCCTTAAGCTGTTATATCATTTTAGCGAGCCAGTACATTCGCCATCAACTCTTATTCATTTTAACTGTAGTCATGAAACAAAAAAATCCCCTCAAAGCATGAACTTCAAGGGGGAGCCTGTTTTTTATTTACTTATATACGTACAGCTGTACCACTTACAGCAACCATTAACATTCCATCACGAACAACTTCGTAATCTACGTCAATACCAACGATAGCGTTCGCACCTTTTTGTTTTGCAAGTTCTTTCATTTCATCCATTGCGATATCACGAGCTTCTTTTAGCTTGCTTTCGTAAGAACCAGCACGACCACCGACAACATCACGAACGGAAGCGAATAAGTCGCGGACAATATTTGCACCCATAATAGCTTCACCATTTACAATATCGATATACTCAATAATTTCTTTACCTTGAATTCCAGACGTTGTTGTTACAATCATGACTGACACTCTCCTAATATGTTGTAGTTTTTTAATGCGCTTTCTTATGTCTTTATTATGACACAGAAAAAGTATCTAATCTATTGAATTACCTTACAGGAGTGTGACAATTTTGTAAGAATGAAACGGCTATTATTTAATAAACCGCTTTTACGTTAGGATACATAAACGATTTTCTATTTTCTTTCCAATCCTTTTCCACTTCTTTAAAGGTTGGTCGCCCTAATTCTTCATTGTTTTCCTGTTTACTAAACCATTTCTTCACATACTGCTCTCCATTTTTATTTTGAACCGTACAAAGGAAACTATTACTACTATCCTTTAATATTTTTACAATCACGAAAAGACACCCCTTCTCTCTTAAACTTGATCTTTTACTATAAGCCCTTCCTCTCTTATAGTCATACGACTCCTCGGCCGTGCCAAAGTTGTAAGATCAAAAACGATATTCATTATGTTTAAATATGTGACGTACATATTATTTAAAGAAATCAGAGTTATACGCATTATGCTTATCAAATATTTTATAGATTTCTAACTTATCATCTAATTTTGCATCTACTAAAATTAATATATTTCCATCGTAAATGTATTCTTCATATTTCTTAGCATGTTCTTCGGGAATTCCTAATCCGATAAATGCTCCTATTAAACTTCCAGCTCCTCCGCCAATACCGGCTCCTCCAATAGCTGCTGCGATAGGTCCCGCTGCTACGATTGGACCCATTCCAGAAACGGCAAGTATACCAAGACCTGTTAATAAACCACCGAGTCCGCCTGCTACTCCTCCTGCCACAAGCCCTGTCGCTGAAAAGATATCCGCTTTATGTGCAGTTTCATGATTCACTTTTTCACCCGATTTTTCTTCCAGATGTTCAATTTCCTTTTGATCCTTCGCAATAGCTGAAATATTATCCGCCGAGTATCCTTTATCATTTAATTCATTAATAACGAACGCCGCATCATCAATTGTTCTAAAAACACCTACTATTTTTCTATCTACATCCATAACTATTAACCTCCTAAAGTTTTATATAATGTATCTTTATCTTTCTTCATTTCTGTATACACTAATCTTCTTATTAACATAACCATTTACGAAAAAAGCGAATAATAAAAGGATCACAAGCGAACTACTTAACAAGTAAATTAAATCAAATGTAATATTAATCATCATTTCATTCATGTATACCAGACTCCTTTTTATTTAAAGTAAAAGTATATTTTTATAGACTAGAACTCTTATAATTCATCTTCAGTCAATCTCTTTCTAGTATATGTATACCCTTCATAACCCTTTCTAAACCTAAAATACTATAATTATATTTTTTCTTATTTATATGTTTAACATTTTTTAAAACGGGTATGTTTATATTGTTATGCTTATTATATGGGAAGGAATATTTCGATGAATGCAATCCAATCTACTACTATTCTTTATAATGAAACACCTACAATAACGCAGATTCATCATTTTTATGCTTTAATGACAACATTTCAAACGAATTTATTTATAAGTAAACACGGAACACTTACTTCTATTAAAAGCTTAAGCACATTAATATCCTTTTTCCTTACTGTAAAAAAGAGAGAGCTTGTATTATTTATCTTTGAAGGAATAGATGCAAAAAAAGCTTTAAGAACACTCTTTCCTTCTTAAAAGTTTTATTATCCCCCTATTCCCTCGATCGTTACTTTTCATATATGTTTTTATATTTCAAAATGATTTCCTCTATTAAAAAAGAACCCCCTAATACAATAGGGGGATTTCTAGTTTGGCCTTATGAAAACTGATATAATATATATTACGTTTTTCATTCTTTACAATTGAAAACTTTGAATAACCTTGAAGGTAGGAATTTTTAATGAAATCGAAAGCAAAATTTAGTATTCGCTTCAAAATTATGGCTGGTTATTTAGTTATCATTTTGTTCTTGCTTATTTCTTTCATTATGTTAAACAATGGGATTTCCAGTTTACAAAAATCTCGTAATTTTATTATTGATCACGATTTTAAAGTTCTTAATTTAACGAATCAAGTGGAGAAAGATTTACTAACAATTGAAAATAAAGCGAAAGGATTTATCACTTCTAATGATGCAAATTACGTTCAATCTCTTAACGCTGCGGAAAAGGATTACGAAAAACATTATCAAGATCTTTTAGCTCTATTAGAGGATAACCCTTCTCAGCAAGAAAAATTAAAACAGATTAATGAAAACATTACTAGTTGGATTAATAAAGAGATTCACCCATTCATTACGAATCACAATAGTAATAACGTACAAGCAATCGACACGACTCAAATTCAATCACTACAATCGCAGCTAACTAACTTCCGTAGTGTAGAGGAACAACTAACGAAAAAAAGAGCTGCACAATTAGATACTCAAAATAATAAATTAGAGATTTGGTTATACGGTTTATTGTTCTTACTTTCTTGTATTTCTATTATCATTTCACTCTATATTTCGAATTCCATTACAAAAACGATTAAAAACGTAATTCAAGCTATTAAATCCATTTCTTCTAAAGAAAAAATTACGGAAAGAATTCATGTAAACACACGGGATGAAATAAAAGATCTTGCTCATACAACGAACCACCTACTAGACGAAATATCTAAAAGAGAGTGGTTACAAACCGAGCTTGCAGAATTAATTTTAATGTATCAAGGTGTACCTTCTATTGAGATATTAGGTAAAAAAATTCTTAGTGGAGTTATACAAAAAACGCAAACCTCTTGCGGTGCATTCTATGTACGTGAAGAAATTGAAGAAACTGTCTACTATGTAAAGAAAGCTTCTTTCGCCGATCAAGGTGCTGATATTGGAAAACAATCCATTAAAATGGGTGAAGGTTTAATTGGACAATGTGCTTTAGAAAAACAAAGCTTTATTCTTCGAGAAATACCAGAAGAATTTCGTTATGTCACTAGCGGCTTATTAGAAATACGCCCTAAAAACCTACTAGTCGTCCCTATCTTATTTGAGGATGAAGTAATCGCAGTAATGGAATTAGTAAGTGTAACTGAGATTTCAGACTTACATCAAGATTTAATACAACAAACTGTTGATAACCTAGGTTTAACAATCCATAGTATTATGGGACGTATGCGAATTCAAACTCTTTTACATGAATCACAAGCAATGACAGAAGAGTTGCAAGTTCAATCAGAAGAATTGCAAACGCAAGCTGAAGAACTACAAATGCAAGCCGAAGAATTACGAACAACGAATGAACAACTAGAGTCTAGAACGGAAGAGGCAGAGCAAAAGACAGCTGACTTACAAATTACTAAATCAGAATTAGAAGAAAAAGCAAGTGAGTTATTACGTAGCTCAAAATACAAATCAGAATTTCTAGCAAATATGTCTCATGAATTACGCACACCGTTAAATAGTATTTTACTATTATCTGAAATGTTAAAAGAAAATCATGATAATCATTTATCCGACGATGAAATTGAATTAGCAACTGTCATTCATTCATCAGGAAAAGATTTACTTACTTTAATTAATGACATACTTGATTTATCTAAAGTAGAAGCTGGAAAACTAGATGTTATTTTCGAAGCAACAAACATAAGTGACATGGCAGCAAGTATGCATCAAAACTTTTTACATATAGCTGCACAAAAAAATGTCGAATTTACGATTGAAGACAGTGATACGATTCCTGATCTATTTTATACAGATGCAAAACGGATTGAACAAATTATTAAAAACTTATTATCCAATGCATTTAAATTCACGGAAAAAGGATCCGTCTCTTTACATTTCAATTCAATAGAAGCAACTAATTTAAGTCATGAAATGCAGTCTATAAGTAATGATTGGATTACAATTTCAGTAAAAGATACTGGTATTGGTATCGCTAAAGAACAGCAGCAACTCATTTTCGAAGCCTTTCAACAGGCAGATGGAGCAACAATTCGGAAATATGGTGGTACAGGCTTAGGGTTATCTATTTGTAAAGAGTTTGCTAGATTGTTAGGTGGTTGGATTACGTTAGAGAGTAATGTAGGAGAAGGCAGTACTTTCACTGTATATATTCCTAACCTTCCAAATGGATTAACTGATATACAAGTATCCAATTTAGAGGTTGCAGCAACGATAGAAGATGTTACCCCTGCTGAAGTTGTGGAGGAAACTATCGTGACTCCTGAAACAAATAATGTCTTCCAAGAGAAAACCATTTTAATTGTCGATGATGATCACCGAAATATATTTGCATTACAAAATGCATTAAAAAAACAACATGCCAACATTATTACTGCACAAAATGGCATAGAGTGTTTAGACATACTAAAAAACAATACAAATATTGACCTTATTTTAATGGATATTATGATGCCGAATATGGACGGTTATGAAACGATGGAACATATCCGAATGAACTTAAGGTTACATGAAATACCTATTATCGCATTAACTGCGAAAGCAATGCCAAATGATAAAGAGAAATGTTTATCTGCTGGCGCTTCAGATTATATAAGTAAACCATTAAATTTACATCAACTCTATTCGGTAATGAGTGTATGGTTAATAAAATAAGTGAGGTTTAGTTTAAGTGGAAAATAAGTATTATAATTTTGATCCATCTGTAGATATGGATAAGCGTACGAACTTAGAAATTGAATTACTATTAGAAGCGGTATTTAAACTATCTGGCTTCGATTTCCGCCAATATGCTCGTACATCTATTTATAGAAGAATTTGTAATCGAATGCAGATTTCTAATATACCAACCATTTCAAAGTTAATTGAAAAAGTAATTCATGAGGAAGGGTTTTTAGAACAGTTATTAAATGATTTCTCCATTAATGTAACTGAAATGTTCCGTAACCCTAACTTTTTTAAAGCGCTAAGAGAGCATGTCATTCCTGAATTAAAAAAGTATCCTGAAATTAGAATTTGGCATGCTGGATGCGCAACTGGTGAAGAAGTATTATCCATGTCCATCTTACTTCACGAAGAAGGATTAAGTGAAAAAGCTGTTATTTACGCAACAGATATGAATACAAATGTGTTAGAAAAAGCAAAACAAGGCATCCTTCCGTTAAATAAAATGCAAACTTATACGAAAAACTATTTACAAGCTGGCGGTACACAAGCATTTTCTAACTACTATTCAACAGATAATCGTTTTGCTTATTTTAATCCATCTCTTTTACAAAACATTATCTTTGCGCAACATAATTTAGTAACTGATCAATCTTTTAACGAATTTCATATTATACTTTGCCGTAACGTTTTAATTTATTTTACAGGTAAACTTCAAAACCAAGTACAGCAACTATTTTATGAAAGTTTAGGCCACAATGGATTCCTATGTTTAGGAAATAAAGAAACTCTTCGTTTTTCAAATATAATGCCGCATTATATCCAGTTTAATCCGAACGAACAAATCTATCAAAAAATACAATAAAAGCGTATGAAATCCTCTGTTTGGATTTCATACGCTTTTTATTTCGCATTCGTTTGTATCATAATGAGGCACATATCATCTGATTGTGTTTTCTTCTGTTCTTCCTTATAAAACCCTTCTATCTCTTCTTCTAAATCTCCCCATTTTCTTTCTGTAAAAGCACGTAATTTCTCTTCAGACTCAAATTCATCATTTGCAATTGCTTCAAGCACACCATCTGTAAATAATAATATTTGAGCGTTCTCCTCAAAAGGTATAACTGTCTTTTCAACTTTTATTTCATCAAAAAATCCTACCGCACAACCCCCGCGATTTAGTTCCACTACATTCGCTTCATCGACTAAAACGTATCCAGAAGGATGTCCTGCATTTACATATTCAATTGTTCTCTTTTCTGTATCAACTACTAAGTATATCGCTGTAAAATAATATGGAATATTATCATTCTCATTATGTAAAAGAGTCATATATTTATTTAAGTCTTTAATGACAAGTTCTGGATCGATTAAAGATTTAATCGTTTCACGTAATACAGACGAAATAAACATACAAACTAATGAAGCAGATATACCATGTCCCATCACATCTAATAATATAATACCGTAGCGGTTTTTATCGATTTTATACCAATAATACATATCTCCAGCTAGTTTGAATGAAGGTAAATAGCTTGCTTCAATTTTTATATGATCTTCTCTTAATGGGCTACTTAATAAGTTTCTTTGTACTTGTGTAGCTAAATCCAATTCATTACGAAGGTTTTCTTCTTGTTCTTTATGCCAATTTAATTCCGATTTCAAGCGTAATGCTACACGCATACGCGCTAACAATTCAACTTTATTTATCGGTTTCGTAATATAATCCATTGCGCCTATATCAAGCGCTTCAGCTAATTTATTCACATCTTCTAAAGCTGTTACAAAAATAATAGGAATATCTTTAAACTTCTCCTCTTTTTGTAATCGCCTACAAACTTCAAGTCCGTCAATTTCAGGCATCATAATATCTAATAGTATTAAATCAATTTCATTATACCTGGAAGAATCTTTTCCAAATTGAATGTATTCGAAAAGCTCTTGTGCAGAATTAAGCGATACAAGATCCTGATATCCGGCTTGTTTTAAAATTTTTTCAATTACAAAGATGTTAACCGGATTATCATCGACAATTAAAATGGACACAAGTTATTTCCCCTTTTCTTATATAAAATGTAAATCTATGATCATTTTCTATTTTTCTAGTATTACATACTCAGTTACAAAATGAAAATTTCCTACTCAAACATATTTTTTATACAGCAAAAGAACAAACCCCCTAGAAATGAGAGTTTGTTCTTTCACTCTATAAATTAATTTAACACCATTGCTTTATCACTTAAAAGACGATCTAACTCTTCCATATGATTTGTTTCATCTGCAATCATATCTTCTAACTTTACAACTAACTCTGTCATATTTAATTTCGCGGCCTGTTCTTTTCTCGTTTCATAACGCTTAATTGTTTCATATTCTGACTTCCTAGCTTCTTCTAACATTTCTCTAACATCTTCTACTTGTTTCACTGGTAAAGGGATCGTAGTAGGTGTACCACCTAACGTCTTAATTTTCTCCGCTAAATATAGGGCATGTCCTTGTTCATCACTAATTTCAGATTCAAAGAAAGGTTTTAACACTTGTCTATATATACCAGAAACTGTAGCAGCATTATGGTTATACATAATAATTGCCGAGTATTCTCCTGCTAAATCTTTATTCAATCCTTCGATTAGTTCTTTCACATCGTGTGACATTTTTATATCTCCTCCTATACTTAATAACTACCCCTTTTCTCATGTTTTAAACATAATTCTTTAAAATTTTTATGTATCTAAAAACGCTGCTTGCTTCAATTTACTTATCGCTTGTCTTTTAATACGAGAAACGTGCATTTGTGAAATACCTAACCGTTCCCCTGTATCCTTTTGATTTAAATTCTCTCCAAATATATAATGAATGACACTCTTTTCCGTCTCATTTAATACGTTAAAAATATCCTTTAAAACGAGACGTCTTTCTGTCTCTTCATATCCTTGCTCTACTTCACCTACAGATTCAATTCTCGCTACCGAACTGCCATCAGATGAATTTTCAACTACATCGTCTAAGGAAGATACTCGATAATTATTTTTTGCATCCATAATTTCTAGCACTTCCTCTTCGGATAGTTCTAAATGATCCGCAATCTCTATAATCTTCGGTGAACGTTGCAGTTGATCTGTTAGCTCCTCTATCGCAAGTTTAATCTTCCCGCCTAAATCTTTCATTCGCCTTGGAACATGAATACCCCAAGTTTTATCACGTAAATACTTCTTTATTTCGCCTACTATCGTAGGTATTGCAAACGGCTCAAAAGCATTCCCTATCGAGTAATCATACCTTCTTATTGCGCCTAAGAGCCCTAACATTCCTACTTGTATAATATCCTCATGCATCGGCCCACCTTTTGAATAGCGATATGCAATGGAATGTACGAGATTTTTATAGTGATGAACTAATCTTTCCTGTGCTTCATCACATTGGTTTTGTTGGAAGTCTGCAATTAGTTTAATAACGTCTTCTTTAGCAAGATTTGTAGGTTGAGATTGGATTTCCATCATTCTCCACCTGCTCTCTTTGTATATATTTTGTCATTAAAACTGTCATGCCCTCATCATGCATAATTTGTATATCATCCATTAACGTATTGATTAAATATAAACCTAAACCATTTTCCGGCAAATGTTCTACTGGTTTACTAATATCATACGGACCAACTTTCTCTTTTAAGGTGCTAAAATCAAAGCTAATCCCATTATCAGCAACCATAATTTCTAATCGATCTTCATATAGCCCAAAGACAATTGCAATTTCTCCAACGTCTTCTTTGTATGCATGTTGTACAATATTTGTACATGCTTCACTAATAGCAATTTTCATATCTTCTATATCGTCATAAGCAAAGCCCATTCGATTCGCAACACCAGCCATTGTTAAACGAATAATAGCCACATATTCTGCCTTTGCAGGAATTTTCATTTCTATCTTTTCAAATCTCTCCATCATCCCTAGTCACCTTCTTTCTACTTTTTCAAAATCGGAATTCAAATTTAATATTTCTGTTAGTCCTGTAATATCGAATAATCTTTTTAGTCTTTTAGATACACCAATAAACTCTAGCTTTCCATCATTTTTCTTAATTGCTTTTAATAGAGCTATAAACACACCTAAACCTGTACTATCCATATACTCTACCTCAGTAAAATCTACTACAATATGAACCTCTTTTTCGCTTGCAATAGGCATAATCTTATTTTTCAAATCTGATGCCGTATATGCGTCAATTTCACCATTAAGTTGTACTGTATAACCTACATCATTTTGCAAAATATTTATTGCCAAATTCATCATTTCCGCCCCCTTATCTCAAACTCTTACTATTTAATTACCCATAAAAATTAATTTTAAACATATTTTTTTATTTTCATTATAAATAAATTTTCTACACCTTTCTCGGCTTAACACTTAAATCGTACTAATAAATGTTTAAAACTTATAATTTTGTGTATGTATAATGTATAAACATTATTTTTAGGGGGATCTATCTATGGAAGAGCACAACTTTAAAAAGGGAGATTTTGTTCAATTTTCTTATCGACACGATCATGCTACAAAATTAATTGGTTCCATTATTAACATACTAACGAATACAATTGTAGTGGATATCGGTAATAGCGAAGACTTATCTCATATAGAACCAAGGCAGGTCGTAAAAATAAATAATTGTGAAAAAGTAACGATGGTTTAATACATAATAGAAAGTGTAATTTTAATGAGTGGGGGTTCTTCATCCTCCACTCTTTCCTATGCAGATTACATAAAAAAAGCATCCAAATTAGTTTAATTGGATGCTTTTTTTATGTATTTTTACGAGCTTATTAACCTTATAGTCGCATATAACAAACTTAAGATTACTATTCATTATCATACTTACGCTTTCCGCAGCATTCTAGAAAAGAATGTAACGATTAAAATAAAGACGATTGCACCTAATAAAGCTGGAAGAATAAAGATGCCTCCCCATTCAGGACCCCAATGACCAAATAACGCACTACCTACCCAAGATCCGATTAATCCGGCAATCACGTTACCAACTATACCTAACGGAAAGTCTTTTCCTGTAATCATTCCAGCTAACGCACCAATAAGTCCACCTACAATACACGTAATAATAAGTCCCACAATTAAACCTCCTATATTCGTTTTATATTGGATTCATCAAGCTTTGGTATGTAACCAAAGCTTGATGAACATATATTATTCTTTATTATCCAATTCATCACTTATCTTTTGTTTCACTTTTCCGACTTTTTCTTTTATCGTTCCCTTCGTTTTTTCCCACTTCCCTTCATTTTTCAACTCTCTATCTTCTGTAACTTCACCAATTCCTTCTTTTACTTGTCCTTTTTTCTTTTCAACTTTACCTTTAACTTGTTCTTTTAGTCCGTTCTCACTCATATTTACAATCTCCTTTTCGTAATAGATTTATAGATTTACAGGATACAAATTTAAATAGAATACATGCATCTTCTTTCTTGTAACCATTCACCGACTCTTTCTAAATCCTTAACGAATAACAAGATTTTTCCTTCATCCAGCTTTTCTTCGTAGAAGTTCGCCTCTTCCTCATTAAGCCCTAACTCTTGCATCTTATTTCTTAACTGATCTCCCGTGTTTTGAAAGACGTTAATAATGCTTGTCCCAAGTCCTTCCTCTTTTATCCCAATTGTATTCACGTCTGCATTGTCTGCAATTCTATCTGTCCTCTCTTTCTCATGTGTTAATACGTAAATATCTTTTTGATCTATCCCTTTCTTCACTAGATCATTCGCCGCATTCATGACCTCTTTCTCCGTAATAAATTCATATACAAAAGGTTTACTATACTTCGTTTCCATCTTTAACTTCCTCCTTTAAAATGAATTATTTGTTATATTATATGTAGTACACCCATTTTCGAAATGTTAAACATAAAATATGAAAAAAGTTATATGAATTTTTTCTATCCTAAAACTAGTAGAGTAAATCCGCTTACAATAACTACCTAAATTAACAGAAAATTGTTATAATTAAACGTAAGGAGGGATACTATGAAAAAAACAACTTATTTATGTGCTCTAACCGCTCTATCTTTCACTTTAATAGGCTGTGCCAGTACCTCAGCTACAAACAAATCTCCACAAGCTAAACAAGAACAGAAACAAAATGCCTTTCAATTAAACTCCGCAAATATTACAGATATCGAAATACTTAGCACAAAAAATAACAACGTTTCAAAATCTCAAACCGACAACGAAGAAATGATACAATCTATCGTTTCAGCAGTTCAAAAAGGCACGCCTAAAACAATTACACTAGATCAAAAAAAGCGAAAATCTGCACATTCTACTATAACCGTTACATATAAAGATGACGCAAAAGAAGAGTTTCTTGTGTGGATTGATAATAAGGAGCAAATTACGATTGCTAAAGATGAAAAGAAAGATAAGGCTGAAGGTGTGACAGTGAATATTAAAGATGTGAAAATGATGAAGGATTTCTTTTAAAATTTTAATATAATTGATGTTAAAAAAGAGTAGGATGTAATCCTACTCTTTTTTAATCTTGTCCAATAAATAAACTTGTATAAAATCTATTTAAGATCTAATTTTGCTAAATCATGTTGTAAAACATTATTTCCTTCTTGTGGGTTAAATACTATTGCACTAAGACCAAAAACATTCGTAACAACATCTCTATCTTTCGAACGAATGATTCTTACTTCATAAGCAAAAACTCCTGAAGGAAGAGCTGCTGAACGAAAAGTAACATATCGATTAGGTGCCAATGTTTGTGTTGAAGGGTCTACTAATGGTAACAATACCGGAGAACCCGATGACCAATCAAACATTTCAACAGTTACTGTATGAGTATCATCTGGATCAACATTCATAGCTTCCACAGTAAGAAACAACGTAGCGGAATGTCTACGTAATACACCCGTTGACAAAGTTTCATTGTGATGTTTATGACATTTTTCAGGAGGATGACCATAGCCATAACTCATATCAATCCCCCCCTTTCATTTACAATTAAGGACAAGTATTCCTTATAATATATAATGCTAGTATTATTTTAATGAAAGGTATAAAAGCGGATTTCCATCTGTATTTTTGGATATTTTATTTTTCATTTATTCCCTCTTAAAGAATAATATAGATTCTCCTATTCTGCCCTTGAACTCCTTCTAAGAATAAAGTGAAACTTTAATCAGTGGGGATTTTCTTCATCCCCCACTGATTATTAGTTGAACCAATCGGACTTTAATGGGCAGCCCGACCCCCAC
>NZ_NJGF01000038.1:0-37562 GCF_002209985.1 Bacillus sp. K2I17 | reverse complement strand
AATGTGTTTTCGGAAGTTCTTGTACTTCTGTTTCAACTAATAGTGACACAAAATATCTACCAGAAGAGTTCCGTCTAACTGTAGCATTTACAATACGCCCCTCTACTTCGCGACTTTTGGCAAATCGAACGAGGCCTAGTTTCGGTAACTTTATTTTATTCCCTACAACGGCAATGTTTTCATTTGTTTGTTTTGTGGTATAAGATTGTACGTTGTTCTTCTTAGATTTAAAGCGCGGTGCGCTGTTTTGTTTTTTAAAAAAGCGCGTATAAGCATCCACAAGGTTGCGAACAGACGACTGAATCGCAATACTATCCACTTCTTTTAGCCAAACAAGCTCTTTCTTCATGGCAGGTAGTTTGGCAGAGCATGTACCATAGGTCAAGCCTTTTCCTGTCTCTTTGTATGCTTGATCCCATAAGGATAGGAAATGATTGAATACAAAGCGAGAACACCCAATCGTTTTATTGATTAGAATTGCTTGTGCCTGATTTGGATAGATACGAAACTTATAGGCTTTATTAATCATTATTTGATTCACCTCCATTTGGTATATGACTATTATACACCAAACGTACATTCGATAGGTAGTGGCGTAACACTTTCTGTATGTCGAACAATTCATCTCCCACCTACTCATTGGGCTGTGACCCTTCACGCTCCTTGAGGAAGGAGTCTTCTTGGCTAAAATGATAAAAATATAGGCTAATGCCTACCTAGGGTCAACCTCTTCCTATATTTAAAAGTTCACATTTTTACCTATTATATATGTAGAAAGCAAAAAACACTTGGGGAAACCAAGCGTTTTTAAGTATCAATTAATTTATGCGTCTTCTTCTTCGCCCTCCTCTTCGTCTTCTTCGTCGTCGTCTTCTTCGTCTTCTTCGTCGTCGTCCTCTTCGTCGTCTTCGTCGTCCTCTTCTTCTTCTTCTTCTTCTTCTTCGTCTGTAAAAGTAACTTCTGTTTCATCAAAATATTGAATTTCAACCTCTACACCATTATGCGTGCCTGATTGTATTACTTCAGCTAGAGCTTTTAGAACTTCTTGTAAATCATCACCAGGATTAACACTAAAGCCATTCTCAACATCTAGTTTTATTTTTGCTCTTTTCACATCAGCCATTTACCTAACTCCTTCCATATAGATTTATATATACTATGTTAAAAGAGTATAAAAAGATTAATATATTTGCGGAAGTTTCATTAATCGTTCTCCTTAGCGTTATTTACCAATTTTGATACCCACGGACCTTTTAATGAATGATTCGGAGTAATAATAGTGACTTTTATTTTTGCCTTTTCTATTTGCGTTAAAACGATCTCATTTAATTCCTCACTTTGTTCTTCCAGCTCCATTACATCTTGAATCTCTTTATCTTGTACTTCATCAATCATTGTAGTTTTGGTTGCTGACTTGTCTTCTAAATCTAGCAATCCGATTTTGGGTAACTCCTCTAATTCCACTTCCTTAATAATCGCTAAATTCTCTAGCACCGAAGATTCATTTAATACAATATTTTTTTGCTGCTCATACTCTGACAATTCCCATCCCATTGGCCCTGGTGGAGAAAACACAAATTTCTCTAAATCTAAAATAGGGATTACTATCTCTTCTTGTTCTGAACTCATTTTATTTCCCCCCACTATTGCTCTTGATTTCATGATAAATATCAGAAAAATTTTGTAAAAATTCTTCCTTAGAATCTTCAAGTGCAATAATATTTTGCAATGCCCAAATATACTTTTCGTCAGACCACGAACGCTTTTGCCCTAAATAGTATTTATGTGCAATTGAACAGAATAAGTGAGGAAACGATAAATCAGTCCAAAGAACACGAAATTGTTTTTCTGAAAAGGAATTTTCCGAATTATATGCACTCAACATATGAATAGCTAAATTAGTATCCCAAACTGACATTTTTTTCATTACTTTATTTAAAATAATACGTAGGTCCCTAACTGGTAAATCACTTGTAATAGAATGTAGCTCTTTCATAAACATAGCATCATCTATTTCTGTAAACCTCGCTAAGGTAAAATCTTGTTGACAAAAACTATTAGATGCAATAACTTCTTTTGTCCATTGGTCATAATATGGATCATTTAGTTCTTGTAATGCTTTCTTTCCACGCGCTAACATCTTATCAACATACTCTAAAAACATAGTTGAAAATACATCATCTGGAAAGGAAAGTGCAATTCTTTTGTTTCCTTCTAACTCTTGTAATTTCCATCTGTATAATTTATGCCATTTTCCTAATCGACTCCGAATTTTACTTTCTTTCATCGGAATATATCCTTCCGATGCTTGATGGAATTTACCTGCATATATTAGTACCTTCTCTAATTGTTCTTTATTATAATAAATAACTTCTTTCCCTTGATGCTTATCATATAGTACATACGCATACTCATTAGATCCAATACAAAAGCCCCCTCTTTTTGTTTTATGAATTTTTGTAATTGGCAATCCATTTTGAAGGAGATGTAAATGTGCTCCAGCAATAAATAGCATCCTTTTGGGGTGCATTTGTGCTTGTTTTAATATTTTTAACCCTTCTTCTGTTTCAACTTCCCACATTGTTCTCCCACTTCTGCTTGATTGTAAAAAAATATTACTTATTTCAAATGGATAAAAGCTAAGAACCTTTTTTAAATGTTCACTCTCTAATCCAGTTGTTTCTTCCACCTTTCATCATCCCCTTCTTAAAAGTTATAAGATTTCCCCATACACTTTCATTAAATCCATAGCAACTCGGTTCCAATTAAATTCTTTTTCAACCTTACTACGTCCATATTTCCCTAACTGTTTTCTTTTATTTTCGTTATTTAAAAGATTAATTATCTTTTCTGCATATGCATCAGGGTTTTCGAAGTCATTGACAATATATCCATTTTTTCCTTCTTCAATTACTTCAGGATTACCACCTCGATTACTCGTAATTATTGGTAAACCTGCTGCCATTGCTTCGTAATGCACCCTAGCAAGGGGCTCTTGCCACTGTGAAGAGCAAACAAAAATATCTGACATAGCATAAAGTGTTGAAATATCCTTTGGCTTAACAAATTTAATAAAGACTACATGTTCTGGAAACATCGCGCCTAAGGTATATAAGTGTTTTACATAATTATTTACATTGTTATCTCCAAACCATTTTGAACCAATAAAAACCATTACAATGTCTGGATTCTCCTCAATTATTTTAGGAAGAGCTTGTAGCAAAATATGAGGACCTTTTACTTTACTCAAGCGTCCAACAAATAAAACTATTTTTTTATTTTGTAAATTCAACTGTTCTTGCACATGACTTTTAACTTTTGTTCCATTCTCAGTCCACGAAGGATAGTACTCATTTACATCTACACCAGAATATACTGTTCTCGTCTTTGCTTTTGCAGCTTGAAAGCGCGAGGTAATTGTTTTTCCTATATAATCACTAACTGTTACAATTTTTGACACAGCTGCAATACATGCTTCTCCCTCTTCATCACTTATCTTTTCATATGCAAACATTTCATTATGCACACTTAACACGAATTTCGTCTGTGGTGCTGCCTCACGTAAAATTGTAATCCAATTTGGACGATTGCATAAATGAACTACATCATATTTTTCCTGTTTCAAATGTTTAATAACATAAGGGAGATATTCCTCTTCTGGAAACCGTATATACCTTACGCCTTTGTCTTTTTCTTCTGGTTTCAAATTTGGATCTGTTATAGAAATAACTGTCACATTTTTTCCATTTGAAGCAATAATGGAAGCAACAGAATCTATATAAATTTGAATAGCTCCACCTCGTACAGCTGGTACAGGTAGCTTTTCAGTCGAAATTATTGCTATTTTCATTAAAACGCCTCCCTGTTTCATAAAAATACAACCTTCTTCATATGTTACGAAAAAAACTTTGTGTTTGTGATTTATCGACCATTTTTTCATCCTTTATTATGAAAAATAGTCAATAGTACTTTTTCTTCTTAAAGGCAAATGGCTAGAACAAAAATGGTCATGTACCATACAGTAATATGAGAGTATAAAAGGATGGTGATATATGTGGAGAATAACAATGAAGAAGCGGTGTATACATTATCGCCCGAAGAGGAACAAAAACTAGTAGAATTGGCAGCGACAATGATTCAATATTGGGATATTCAAGCAACTACAATCGAATTAATACAAGGTGGACAACTGGCCTTAGTATGGAAAATTCAAACTGCAGATGGACCATTTTGCTTAAAGAGAATTCATCGCCCCGAAAAAAAAGCTCTATTTTCCATTCACGCTCAAGATTATCTAGCCAACAAAGGCATGCGTGTTCCGAGCATAATCCCAAGCAAATTGAATCAGTTGTATACAAAGCACGGTCCATTTTTATTTGTTGTTTATGATTGGATTGAGGGAAGACCATTTGAGCTTACAATGCAAGAAGATCTTGAAATGATTATGAAAGGGTTAGCAGATTTCCATGTAGCCTCTATTGGCTATAAGCCCCCACCAGGCATACCTATATTTACAAAACTAGGACGTTGGCCCAATCATTACATTAAAAGATTTCAACAGATGGAGGTTTGGAAAACTTTATCCGTAACTATGCCAGATGATCCATTTTCACAGCTATATTTGGCTGAAATTGATGCGTTTATTTTAGAAGCAAAACAAACGCACCAAAGACTATTGGAATCTGAATATACTAAATGGACTGATGAATTACAAACATCCCCAAATTTATGTCATCAAGATTATGGAACAGGAAATTCCTTATTAGACCCAAGTAATCAAATTTGGGTAATTGATTTAGATACGGTTTCTTACGATTTACCTATTCGAGACTTGCGTAAAATGATTATTCCTCTATTAGATACAACTGGTGTTTGGAATGAAAACCAATTTAAAATTATGATTAACGCATATGAGTCAGTTTCTCCTTTAACAGCTGAGCAGAAGAAAATTATGTTTATTGATATGTTATTTCCATACGAATTGTATGATGTAATTCGCGAAAGATATGTTAGAAAGTCGCCTTTACTGGCTGATGAACTTGCTGGGGCTATGGAATATGAAAGGATTAAGTCAAAAGCTTTAAATATATTAATAGAGGAACTTTAATACGCAATACTAAGAGTTCTAGTGTAAAAATTACCATTATTATTAATAAAGAAAATAGTTTTGTTGCATGTGTCATTTTATAGTGGCATAGAACTTATAAATACGGTTCTGGTGCAAAAAGAAAATAAAGCGCATAGATTCCTAACGGAATTGTATCTTATGCTGCAAGTCAAAGTAATTAATGAATGAATTCTTTCTGATTTTGGACAGACTTATCCCGTAAGTCACCTGTTCCCTTTAACCATATGTATGGATTCTACTCCAGAAAGAATGGATGTAGATCGATCAAAATATTTTAACCCTAACATAAAGCACTGATCTTGTTCTACTATTTTATTCAAGTACTTTGTTGTCTAATTCGCATACCACTAGGTATGCTTTTTCTTTTTTCAACTGTTCAATTGCTATAGAATAATATGGATTTTTAACAACTGTTATAATACAAAGTTTTAAAACATAAAAAGAATGCTAGGCTTTCTTGAAAAAGCGCTTTGCAGCCTGCCGGTCTCTTATTTTACTTAAATAAAAATCGCTTGTATTTCCTTTCGAATCAACAGCAAGATATAGGTACATACATTGACCTTTTACTTTGATATATGTTTCTGTCGATTTAAAACAAAGTCGTACGGTTTTGCACCATCGGGTAAACCCTGAAGCTTTGATCAAACTGTATTTTAAAGCAACATTCACCATTTTACTGGACAACAAATTATTATTGTATGCAGACATCCACTTGTAGGAATCTACCACTTCTATTTTCCTATATGTAGGGAAAATAGAAGTGGTTTTGGTGCATACTCTATAAATATTCACATATGTATATTCGATTATGAAGGTTTTCCTCTAAACATTAATAGATATAAAATTTAGCGCGGGAAAATTATGCAGAAAGATTAAGTAGGGGGGCGTATCACATGCCTATTAAGCTAAGGTATGATACTCTATGACGGGGTAGCACCACATCGCCATCAACTTAAGAAATTAATTGTTCCCCAAAACGAAAAAAATGAGCCGAATTCTATAAATAACTGTAAAAAAGTGGAATTTTCATTTTTGGGTGGTTTCAAATCCTTAGCTTGATGGACATGTGGTGGTACCCCATCGCTATCAACTTAAGAAATTGATTGTTCCCCAAAACGAAAAAAATAAGCCGAATTTATCTTGGGATAAATTCGGCTTTTAATTGTTAGAAATTATATTTGATCATTTTAAGATTTCCGATAGCCTAAAAAACATAAAAGATTAAATAATAGTAATCCTCCAGCAATGTACCACGAATATCGGAATGCTTGAATAAGCCCATCTGTTTCCATGTTGCCTTGTGAACTCATAAATATTGCGGCAACTGCAGCACCAAATGCAATTGCAACGTTTTGTAACATACGTTGCAAAGCTCCAATCGTACCTTGTTTCTCTTTAGGTACAGATGTCATAACTGAAGCAATATTAGCTGGCTGGAAAATCCCTCCTCCAATCCCGTATAGAAGCAATAAACTCACCATTATATATGGTGACCAATGGGCTTGGATAAAGCTTAATCCAACAAATGCTATGAACATAACACATAAACCTATTTTCATAAGTAATTTTGGCCCAAAACGTTCCATGTATTTTCCTGCCATTCGCGAAAATATTACTAAACCAAGCGGAGCTGATAATAAAACAAACCCTGTTTGCCAAGGAGTTAATTGCGTAAATGCTTGTAGGAAATAGGGTGGGATGATAAAAATAATTGCTGAGGCCACCCCATGACCATCAACTTAATAATTTTATAAAACCCCCAGGATGAAAATTTTGTGTATTTCTGATAGAGGGCAACTTATTTTTTCGTTTTGGGGAAGAATGTATTTCTTAACTTGATAGCGATGTAGTGAGACCGAATATCCATCAAGCTAAACAAAGCAAAATGAATTTTTCATTGTAAATTAGAACGAAATTTCGTTTTTGGTGGTACTCTATGTCCCACTCTGACAGTGTTTACAGTACCCGAGTGTCCTTTCTGCATAGAAGAAAGCTGCAATCCCCAGTGTTATCCCCCAAAATAAAAAGTAGAACCCAGTGCGGGAGACTTTTCCCCATGGTTGTATCATAGCAAGTACTCCAGGGATAGAGATAATACATAGACTGCTCGAAACTAACACATATTTTTGAAAGATAGAATTGAAGAATAAATTACCAATTTCTTGCCCTTAACTTTTAGCTGTGAAGGCCAATTATTCCGCACTTTGCCCCAAAAAGTAAATTCCTGCAAAAATTAATCCTACTCCACACCATACATATGTTGTCCATAAGGTCCAGCGTGGCTGCTCATTTAATCTTGGTTTTGACAGATTATTATTTTTCTTATTTTTAGTTAAAACTTCTTCTCTTCTTTTTTAGTGTTTTTCAATATATTTTTGTTATACAAGTACAGTATAAGATACGTTAATCACAAAAAAGTCTAAAATAAATCCATTTTTCTAATTTATGTATATTATTTAACTAATTTTCTGATTAATCTTCTTTGCTACTTTTAGATCTGTTGTTTTAAATCCGCTATTTATAGCCCATCTATAAAATAGAAATGCAACAATTGAAATAAGTACCATATCCCATCCATAAGTTATAATATTTAATCCACCAAATCTTTCACTTCCAATGTACGATATACAAATCATAAATAATAAATACCCCACAATCCATAATCCAGCTAAAAAATTCTTCTTAAATCCAACCCATTTTCTTTTTAATTGATAATAAAAATATATAGGTAAGCCCATAAGTATAATAAACATTACTTCTCCTGTTAATGGCCATCTTGCCCAATATAATGTTAATGATGCAAAAATGAAACCTAAAGGAGCGATAATGTTTAATCTTTTTATATAGAAAGGACGATGAAAATTAGGTGCAGTTTTTCTTAGAGTCATTACTGTTATAGGTCCAGTAACATATGAAATTAATGTAGCTACTGAAATAACTTCAGCTAAAACACCCCATCCTTTAAATAAAAATAAAAAAACAAAACATTAAATTAAACATCATGGCAAATCTAGGCACACCATATATAGGATGTAATTTCCCAAAAACTTTAGGGAAATATCCATTCTTCTCCATTCCATATAGCATGCGTGATGTGGTTGCCATATAAGTAGTACCTGTACCAGAAGGAGATACAAAAGCATCTAAATATAATACAATAACTAACCAATTAATATTTAGTGCTATCGCTAAATCAGCAAATGGTGAATTAAAATTTAAATTCGACCATCCATTAATTATCATATTAGGATTTACAGCACCAATAAAAGCAATTTGTAATAATACATATATTATAGTTGAAATTAAAATGGATCCTACAACTGCCCGAGGAATGGATTTCCCTGGGTTCTTTGCTTCACCAGCCATATTAATTGGACTTTGAAAACCATTGAATGCAAAAATAACACCGGATGTTGCCATAGCAGTTAATACATTTGACCAATTAGATACATTAAAATCCTGATGACTGGTAAAGTTTTCTCCATGAAATCCAACAAATAGCAATGCACCAATTGTAAGACCAGGAATTATAATTTTAAATATAGTAATTAGGGAGTTTACTTTTGCAAATAGACTAACAGTCCAATAATTTAAAAAGAAATAGATTAAAATAAGCAAAGAAGCAGCTGCAAGACCTTTGGAAGTCAGCACTCCATTGTCTACTAAATCCTTGGCCCAACTTGCCCACTCCCAAGGCCACGAACTCATATATTGTATTGACGCTATCGCTTCAACCGGGATAACTGAGACGATGGCTATCCAATTAGCCCATGCAGCAATAAATCCTACGAAATCTCCATGTGAGTATTGTGTATATTTTACCATTCCGCCAGCCTCTGGAATCATGGCTCCTAACTCGCTATATGGTAAGGCAATAAATAATATTACAATCATTCCTAAGACCCAAGAAAAGATAGCGGCCCCTCCTGATATTTTGGCGGCCTTCCATGCACCAAATAACCAGCCAGACCCTAAAATCGAACCAATCCCAGTCATTGTAAGTGCAAAGGTTCCTAGCTTACGTTTCATATTTTTCATTTTTCACACGCTCCTCGTTCACAAAATAAATAGAATCCTCTTATTCATTAACCTTTTACTCATATATACTCCCCCCTTTTTATTTAAAGTAAGAATGTAAGTTTTATAGACCAATTCACTATAAAGTTTATCTCCAATCAACTCTTTATAATGTATGTATACCCTCTATAACTTTCTCTAAACCTAAAAACTTTTAACTATATTTGTTACGGAAAAACATCATAATCTAGTATGCCTCTATATTGAGGGTCCAACGAATCATGTTAGTGAAGCACTAATAACCACATTTGTAAGAGTGTACCTCTACATTAAGAATATTTTAGTTCTAATAGACGAAGTTCATCTTGTCTATGTTCTTAATTTGATAGGCATGGGATACTCCCCCAGATGCATTGAAGATAGACACGGAAATGAAGGAAACTGTTATAGAAATTTCTATATTTCTTTGGTAATGTATCGCTCATTTCTTACAAAAAACTCAAATCTATTACGTCAAAAAGGTTCTGTATGAAAATATGTAGAATTAGCACATATACGGTATTTTATAAATGAAGAGGTGATTGTGTTGAAGCATTTAACAAAATCAAAAAACTCATCAACAGGTCTGAGAGGGTATTTGGAATCCTATCCGTTAACTTCATTTTTTGTAATGGCATATTTATTCTCGTGGGTTGTATTAATTCCATTCATCTTATCTCAATGGGGTATTTTTCCTAAAACAAAGGCATTTGATATCTTCTTTTTTGCCAATGCATTTGTAGGCCCTATGTTAGCAGCGTATATCATGTTTCGAACTCTTGAAGGCAAAGAGTCATGGAAAAAAGTTAGAATAAGCATTCTATCCACTAAAGTCGGTTTGAAGTGGTACTTGTTTACTCTTATCGTTATTCCCGCTGCAATGTTTCTAGGTATGGTGATAGTAAATGGAGAGATACCTACTTTCCGTGACCTTAATTTTGAACTTTTTATAACCTATCTCATCTCTTTTGTAGCAATTTTCTTTCTCGGTGGACCTTTACCGGAGGAAATTGGATGGAGTGGTTTCGCTCTGCCTAGATTACAATCAAAATTTGGACCGTTAAAAGCTACATTACTACTTAGTGTTTTGTGGACTTTTTGGCATCTTTCACATTTCTTAACGGCTGCACAAAGGGGTGGACCGGGTTCTGACCTTTCTCTCCTATATATTCATTTGCCAATTTTTATTTTACTGTGTTTGCCGATTTCAATCATTCTCACTTGGGTCTATAACCGCAATCACGGTAACTTATTTATTGTCATGCTAGTTCATGCGAGTATAAATACGTTTAGCTTGGCACAAACTCATTCCACCAACACTGTTTTAAAGAATACAGATACATTTGTAGTGATAGGATTGGGGTTTATTGCTTTGCTTATTCTTATTTTCACACGAGGCAACCTGGGATATAAGCAAACTTCTAATGGAGTCAAGTTCAGTAACAATGAAAATATAAGTAAATAGAAAAGAGATCCTTATAATAATAGGTTGATGGCAATGCTATCAAGTTAAGAATTATATTCTTCCTCAAAACGAAAAAACGTCACTCTTTATTGAAAGTGAAATAGAATTGTAAGTAAAGAAATTCTACCGATATTTGTTAGCATATACCTTGAATTAATTAGCTAAAGAAATAGGATTTGTTCAGTAGGAAAAGAATTTATAGATAAAGAATATAACTAAATTGAATATAATGACGTGATTTTAATTGTACCTTTCAGGAGGCGTTGTCAATGAGAAAATATTTTTATTTGAATGGACAAAAAAAACAAGAGGATAACGTTTCACTAGCCTATAAACTACGTGTTCCTCTTTAATATTAGAAGGAGAGTATAAAATTGAAGAAATTATATTTAAAGCCTATTCACAAAAATAATTGGAAAGAAGCAATAAGACTGTCTGTTAAAAAAGAACAACAAACATTTATTGCATCTAACCTCTATTCTATCGCAGAAGTTCAATTTTTAAATAATTTCTACACAAAAGGTATTTATCTTGACGAAAAAATGATAGGATTTACTATGTTTGGAATTGATTCTGATGATAATAATTATTGGATTTATAGACTTATGATTGATGAAAAATTTCAAGGGAAAGGTATAGGTAAACAAGCTATATATCTGATTATTAATGAGATAAGACGAAATAATCACACAAATATTTCGTTAATCATGATTGGATATGCTCCTGAAAACCATACAGCTAAATTTGTATATAAAAAAGTAGGATTTATTGAGACTGAATTATCACCTTGGGGTGAACAGTTAGCTAAGTATTCTATATGAACACTTGAATTCTCCACGTTGACTTTTGGACTTATTAAAAAACAATTCAATAGTATAACAATGTAGATAGGAAATGATTTACGCTATATTTTACCTAGTAACATCCTAAAACATATAATAGATATAAAAAAGACGACGCTGAATACGTCGTCTTTTTTATAAAGAGTAAAGTGATTTCTCAAGTTTTCCTTATTACATCAAAGCCAATTATCTCTTAGTTTATATTCAGGTAAAGTTTACACTGTTTTCCATAAGGATAAAGCATAAATCCAGTTTGGATCCCCATGTCCTTGATGATTCTGGACTGCTTCATACACTTTTCCCTCGTGTAGAACTCTATCTCCCTTTTTATATGCTTTCTTTGCATCCCATGCTTCATATGGAGCGTTTTCAGTTTTTGTAGTAATTGTGAATGTATCACTCTGTATAGATTCATTTCCAGCTACATCAACCGCCTTCACTACATATTTATAAGTAGTATTAGCAACTAAGTTTTTATCCATATAAGAAGTCGTAGTGGATGTTGCAATCTTTTTCATTGATCCTTCTGTTTCTCTATAAATATCGTAATGGTCTACACCAATATTATCGTCAGATGGACTCCACATTAAATCTACACTTGACGCTGTTGTTCCCATACTATGTAATCCTTTTGGTTGTGTTGGTGCTTCTGTATCAGGAGCCTCAACAGTCGTTTTCACTGTAAGCGCTTCACTTTCTTTTGATACATTTCCAGCTGTGTCAATTGCTTTTACAGTATAAGTGTATTCCATACTTGGTTGTAATTGTTTATTAATAAAATGAGTGCCTGGTACGGTATCAATCATCTCTCCATTACGGAATACTTGATATCCTTTTACCCCTACATTATCCGTAGAAGCGTTCCACGTTAGTTCAATACTATTTGCTGTTACTTTTTGAGCTTGAAGACCATTTGGAATACTTGGTGCCTCTGTGTCTGGTTTCACATCATTAATAAGATTCACGTCAATAACATTATAGAACGCATTCACAGTATCCGCTACATCCCATACAGCTAAAATCACATGGTATCCACTACGATCAGTAGGTACATTGATTTTGTGCGCTACATTATTTGAGGCCGCAGAACCATCATGTTGTACAGTACCAATTGGCTCAAAGTCTGCTCTTGTTAACGCTTTATTTGGGTTCCATCCTTTTTTTGTAATGTAATAATGCCACTTGCTTGTTAAGTGTGGCGCTGTAAACTTCCAAGTAAACGTATTTTCCCCGCCAGTAATTGTATTTTTGAACCAACGGTCTACTGTTTGTTGATCTAAAATACCACCGAATTTGCCGCCTGCAGAAGCAATTTGTCCATCAACTGGGCCGGCTTGTGGAAATCCTTTTGGAGCTTCTAAACTTTGTGGTTCGTACATAATGCTTCCGCAGTTTACATTTAACGCGCCGTAAGTTTGGCTACATAAAGCGGAACGGCTACCAGGTTTTTCAACAAAGCCGTGCGCGTATGCATTTTGAGGAATAAGTGTCGTGCCAATAATTCCAGTTGCTAATGCAACAGCTCCTAGACTTTTTTTGTTCATTTTTAAGTTTTTTAGATGTTTAATAATTCGATTATTCATGTTCATGTCCCTTTCTTGTTATGCTTTGTAGTGTATATAGGCTTTGATGTAAAAGTATAACAAGAGAGTAAATCGTTTCGGGTATGCGTAAGTTACGCAGGAACTATAGTGAAGATGTATCCTACCCCATATGTGAAATATTTCACTTGACTGATATATCATGACATAGAAACTACCTAGATATGTGCAGAAGTTGTGCAGAAATATTTAACTTTTTATTAACACATAACAATCAACGATAAAATCGAAAATTAAAAAGTAAGATTTATATAGCTAATTGTTTAAGTGTATCGGGAGACATATATCGATATAAATATTCGGAAAGTAATGACAACCCTTGTTTTTTCTGGCGTCTCTTTATAAAAATCAAAATCACTAACTTCACTATAATCATAACTATCTTTGCAATAATTTTTTGATAGTCTGATGTTGATAGTTCTAGTTTATAAATAGAGTTGGCTCTAATACAGCCTGTACCAGAGCCAAACTATTTACTTTATATGAATAATTTCACTTTTAACAGGGAGAGATTTCAAACCATATACAGAACTAACACTTGAGATAGGAACGGGAAGATTATGGTCAATAAACGAAAATGATTTATATTTTTTCATTAATTCCGTCAATACAATTTTAGCTTCTAATCTAGCTAGGGGAGCACCTAAGCAAAAGTGTATTCCATGGCCAAATGCAAGATGGGGATTTCGACTACGATGTATGTTAAAGCTATCAGGATCTTGAAAATGAAGAGAATCACGATTAGCTGATCCGAGCCAAGCTGAGATGATTTGATCTACTTGTAGAGTTTGGCCTCCTAATTGAACCTCTTTTTTTACTTTTCGTACAATTCTTTGAGCTGGTGAACGATACCGCAGTACTTCTTCAATTGCTTTTGGAACAAGAGATATATCCTGTTGTATTTGCTTATAAACATCTGGATGTTCTATCAAACAATATAATGAGTTTCCAAGTAAGTTAGTTGTAGTTTCATTTCCTGCTACCAATAGTAATTTACAAAATGATACTATTTCCTTGCCCGAAATATTTTTGTCTATTTCACTTTGAACCAATAAAGAAATAATGTCATTTGAATCTATTTTGGATTTTTCTCGATTGAGTTGTATGATTTCTTCAAAAAATTCCTCTAATTCATTTTCTGCTTGTAAACGTATATGAAAAAATTCTTTCAAATAATCCGGATCATCATGACTGGGTGAACTTACTATAATATCAGACCACTTCTTGAATCTTTCCATATCATTAACAGAAACACCTAACATTTCAGCAATTACTATAACCGGTAAAGGATAAAATAACTCTTGGACAATATCAAAATTTTCACGATTAGATAATTGAATAAGAATATCATTTGTGATTTGCTGAATTCTCGGCTCCCATACCTTTACTGCTTTAGGAGTGAAAGATCGATGTACAATAGACCGAATTTGCGTATGTTTTGGTGGATCCATCCCAAGAATACTTTGTGGAAATGGAGACTTTTTCTCCTCTGGCATAACATTAGAAAAAAACTCTTTATCCTCTAAAACCCTTTTTACATCATCGTACAAAAAAACATTCCACATGTCAGCCTGAGGATTAAAATAAATAGGTTCTTTTTCTCGCATCTCCTTATACCATGCAAATGGTTCATATGGATCTCCTAAAGCCTCTTTTCCTACCAACTTATTTGTAGGAATCATAAAAATTGATTGATAAGGTGTTTTCATATATAACAATCTCCCCTCAAAAAAATAATTCTCAATACACTGAATCATATTCATTGAATCTCATTCGGTGTATTGAGAATTATACAATAATAACACGAATTTTCAAAATACTTTTTCACTTTTAAGATATCAGTTACTATATAGGTAAGGGGGAATAAGGGGTGCAAAAAAAAAATTTAACGAAAAGAAAACAACAAGCTCTACAAACAGAGAACAATATATTTCTTGTGTTTTTAAATTTAACGAAAGAAAAAGAAATTGAAAATCTAACTATTGAGGATATTTGTAAAAAGGCAAATATCTCCGTAGGCACTTTTTATCATTATTTTTCTTCCAAAGAAGATATTTATCAAAAATTATTTCAACAAATTGAACAAAACCTACATGTTGAATTAGAAAGTATAGATCAACATACGACAGTGCAAAAAACTATTTTGAATTTCTTCCAATGCATAGCAGAATATACAACCAAATTAGAGTTACATATAAATCTCCTTAACGACTTCAACAAAAGAATATTTGTATATGAACCTTCTTTAATTTATAGAACTCTAAATAATCTTGTTTATAAAGGAAGAACGGAAAAAGAATTAATAAATGATATGACTGTAGAAGAAATCACAACGTATCTTTTTATAATTGCTAGAGGAATTATATTAGACTGGTGTCTTTTAGGTGGTAGGTACTCACTAGAGCAGCGAATGGATACTTATATGAAATTAACCTTGAAATCTTTAAAACTCTAAATTTTAATCAAACGCTACGCTTTCTTGTCCCTATTTGTGCGTTTAGTAAAATTTTATCATTTGGGGGTATTTGAACATCTAAATCAAAAGAAAAAGTATAACCCTTCTTTATATTGCGAGAAAGAAGAATTATGCTTTTTCTTTTTTTAATAGAATATATTAAGCCAATATCATTTTTGCTTTTTATAAAATCTATTGTCTTAAAACTAAAATTTTATTAACTTTGAAAAATTACTTAGTAATAGTAGAAATAGCTTGTTTATAAATTAATTGGTGTTTATTATGAGCCATTACAAGGACAGAGTATGTATCCATTGAAAGTATTTGTCCTCGTATCGGAACACCACTTTTCAAAAATATAGTAACCGTTCTTTTTGTATCTATTAGTTCTTTATACATATCCTCTTGTATCATTTTCATATTTTCCCCTCCCCGTTTAAATCGTAACATATTTTAAATATTGATATCATTGGATTAAAGTAATTATTACTTGAAAAATTAATAAGGTTTTATTGTTTTCTGATAATATACTCCTTCCTCAAAATTTTGAAGGTGTGAAACTTCAATTATAAGTGGGAAATGAATTTCGGTTTGTCATAGCCAGAAACTCTTGATAAACGAGCTATACGAAATTCATTGATAGTTTGATATAAGAAGTTGCAGGAAGAAAATAGAGTGCGAAAAACAAGCCATTCGGTCTCTGCATAACATATCAACCGTACCAAAAGAATGTCCATGCGTCGGACATCTAGGGGGGAACACCCTAAAGTAACGCTCAGGGAGTCGAAAGGTTACTTTCGTCGTGGAACTGAGAAGCTCCCACTTCAAGCTTTGCTAAGTGGCGAGTAGTTCACAATGTTGGATTATGTATTAATGAAGAAATAATTCTGTTTACAAGATCATCTGTTATCCACTCTGTTTTCATATCGTCAGCATCTTTTTGATCAATGGAATCAATAAATTTTTTGAATTTCGGAAATAAGACAATAGATGTAATCCAATAAATTGCATGATTCGTTGAAAAGAAATGAAAAATGCCTTGTTCTTTCCCTTTCAATAAAATTTGTTTTAATTGTTCGAAATTCCCAATAATATATGGTTTAACTTTTTCTAATCGTGAACTTTCCTTGAGAATTTCTTCATATACAAGCGCTCCAATTTCAGGATGTTGTTTTATATGTGTAATAAAGAAAGTTAAATATTGTCTAAGAGCATTTCTAGAATTATACTGTGTTTCCTCAAGAAAATTGGGTAGTTTTTTTGCAAAACCATATTTTTTAAACACTTCTACGTAAAGATTCTCTTTCCCTTTAAAATAATATGAAACCATAGCAACATTTACCCTTGCTTCTATTGCGATTTCTTGGATACTTGTACCATCATAACCACGCTCTCCAAATTTTTTCTTAGCCGCTTCTAAGATGTTTTCAATCGTCTGCTCGCGGGATTTCCCCATTCTATACACCTCAAATTATAAATAATGTATTAAAAAAACTAATATGTGCTTTGTATCACAAACTTTTATGAAATTCAATTATATATTTTAAATTAAGATTTAACAAATGATCAGATATTAATCGTTTTTGTAAAAATATTTCCTATTTTCTAAATGTAAAATAATGATGATATACAAAAAGAAGGAAAGACATACCACATATGTCTTTCCTTTTAAAAATATCTAGCCCCAGATAATTTTGACTCCATTTGAATTCTTTTTAGTTATCTACATATGTATCTTTTTTTACGATATCTATCAATTCAGTCCAACTTGTAATGCGGGGAATATTAAGGTAATCATTGTAAGAAGTATTTTTTGCATACACTTTAATTGGTTGTCCTATTAAAGTTTCTAAGACAGCTGGCTTATCATCAAAGAAATAATCTAGCTTTATTTCCTGTATGAAATGTATTTTCTCTTCATCTTTCATCCCATAGAAAAAGCGATCCTCATGTACTGGAAAATTCTTTTCCAGTAACCATCTTTTTGTTTGCTCTCCATGTTCTTTAGGTCGCGCAGTTATATAATATACTTCATGTCCCTGTCTTTCTAATTCTTGTAATGTCTCTACTGCATATGGAAACGGTAAACAAGAAGTATAATAAATTTCATCAAGCAAACTGTTCCACATCTGACCACCTTCCTCGGAAGTCATGCCAAATGCTTCATGAATTTCAATTGTTTTTAAAGAATGAAATACATCCAATCCTACTTCTTTGTTTAATTTTTTGTTATATAAATGAAAAGCATGCTGTCTTAAATCAATTAAAGTATCATCGATATCAAATCCAAACTTCACTCTTCATCGCCCCTTTCTGTACTTCATTTAATGTAAAAAATAAGTAGTTTTTTATTTTCCTTCTTCCTCATATTCACCACATTCAGGATAACCAATAAATCTATAATCTTTTCCAACTTGGGTAAATGATATATCCTTAAATTCAATTGCATCTTGCATTTTAGTAATGCCTGTACCCTCTACAAAGCTAGGTGCCATTCTTCCCCCAATAATCTTAGGTGCGATATACAATACAAGTTTATCCATTAATTTATTTTCAATAAACGATGCATTCACCTCTCCTCCACCTTCAATAAGAAGAGAAGAAACCCCTTTTTGTCCTAAAATATCAAGCATTTCATGTAAATTTATATGTTTTTCTCCACTAGTAACAAACACTTTGACACCTGCATGTTCTAATGCTTGCTTTTTCACTGCATCATGATTATTTGTTGTAAAGATCCAGGTAGCAGCTTCTCCATCTGTAACAACTTTTGATTTCATTGAGATCCGTAAAGTAGAATCTACTATCACCCGAATTGGATTTCGTCCATTTGGAATACGCGTTGTTAATGAAGGGTTATCTTTTTGTACTGTATTAGCCCCTACTAAAATAGCTGCATTTTCATTTCTTATCTGATGTACATCCTGTCTTGCTTCTTCAGATGTAATCCACTTACTATCCGATTCAGACGTAGCAATTTTCCCATCTAATGTAACACCAGATTTAACCGTTACAAATGGGCGTTTTGTCATAATATATTTGTTAAAGACTTCATTCATCTTTCTCGCTTCTTCTTCACAGATTCCTACAATTACTTCAATACCAGCATCTTGTAGAATTCTAATTCCACGTCCAGAAACAAGAGGATTAGGATCAAGTGTAGCAACTACTACTCTTTTAATTCCTGCTTGTACAATTGCTTCTGCACAAGGACCTGTTCTTCCATGATGAGAACAAGGCTCTAGGGTAACATAAATCGTGCCACCACGGGCCTGTTCTGCCGCCATACGTATCGCGTGTATTTCGGCAT
Source organism: Bacillus sp. K2I17 (assembly GCF_002209985.1). Classification (NCBI taxonomy): domain Bacteria; kingdom Bacillati; phylum Bacillota; class Bacilli; order Caryophanales; family Bacillaceae; genus Bacillus; species Bacillus sp. K2I17. The sequence continues at coordinate 18,705 of NZ_NJGF01000038.1, read as the reverse complement.
GTGGTTCCCCCGCCTTCATATGTACTCCGATTCCTACAATTCGATTGTTATTTACAATTACGGATCCAACCAGTGGATTTGGAGTAGTTTGTCCCTTCATAGCCTTAGCATTTTCAAGGGCTAACCTCATATATTTCTCATGCTCACCCATGTAAATGACCTCCCTCAAAATGCCCAGAGCGATGGATTTTCGTTTGTAAATATTTCTCATTGAATTCTGAGACGTCCCCCCATAATGGCTCACGACTCGTAACATTTAATCCTGCTTTTTGCAACGCTTCTAGTTTTCTTGGATTATTTGTAATCAACTTTACAGGTTTTAAGCGTAATGCTTTTAATACCTCAATTGTATCATCGTATTTACGAACGTCATCATCAAAACCTAAATTTAAATTAGCTTCTACTGTATCTAAGCCGTTTTCTTGCAGGATATACGTCATCGCTTTACTAAACAAACCAATTCCTCTTCCCTCATGATTTGCTAGGTAGAATAGAGCGCCTGCGCCATGTTCTGTAATCATTTGTAAGGATTGCTTTAATTGGAACCCACAATCACAACGTTTACTACCAAAAATATCACCCGTATGACAAATACTATGCATACGAATCAGTGCATCTTCAGCATTCTCAAAATCACCGTACACAAGTACACTAGATTGTTGCATATCTGCTAAATTAAGAAATGATAGTTTTTCAATAATACCTTCTATACCATTCGTAACTTCATTAGTTTGTAACCAAGAATACCATTGGAAAATTTTCGTTTCCCCATATAAATTAATTGGTAATTTGATAGGGCCAACAAGATAAATCTCTTTTCCATCTTGATGTATTAATTGAATTTTATCTTCTAACATATGAATTGTATCTGTTGTAACCATTAGGTACCTCCTAGTTTAGAGAATCTCTAAAAAGTTCTCTTCCATTTTATATTTTTTATTATTTAACTTACACAACGTAAGTATTTTTACAAATGATATTCTTGTTCTCTTAGCTTATATTCAATATGTATCATCATATCTTTAGCAAATTAGAGAAAAAAATTCTTAGTTACATAAAATAACTTAGTTACTTTATGTAAGTAAGTATACATTTACAATCAGTTTACGTCAAGTAATTAATTATAAAAAAATTCGTTACTAATTGTAAGATGTTATATAATTTCTTTTAGGAGGTGAAGTAAAATGAATGATTCTACATTATGCCCTCGCTTTGAAAAAGGAATGAGATTTTTTAGTCAAAGATGGACAGCACTAATTATTTTCCAACTTTTCTCTGGATCTCAGCGTTTTTGTACGCTTGAATCTTCTCTTCCTGTCAGCGGAAGATTACTTTCAGAAAGACTAAAGGAATTAGAACAAGAAGGAATTGTAGAGCGTAAGGTCTTTCCTGAGACACCAGTTCGTATAGAATATTCTTTAACTCAAAAACGATTTGCTTTAGAATCCATTATTCGCGGAATAGAAAAATGGTCACAAGAATGGATAGAACTTGAAGAATAGTATAAGAGATTTTTCGTATCTAGCTTTAATTAATCAAATTATGTATATTTAAAACGCTAGCTTTTTCAAGTATTTATGAAAGCTAGCGTTATTTCATGATTGAATAATTAAAAATACTCACTTAATTTTTATGCTTTTAGATAAAAAATAGGAGCAGCCTATCGTGACAGACTCCTCCCCAAAAACAACCATTATATACTTATTGAAAATAAATTTATTTTATTAATAATGAATATTCACCATTGTTATCATCAAATTTATACACATTCAAATAATATTTCCCTGGTTTCGCTACGAATTTTCCCTTTATAGCATTTCCTTCATCTTCACCACAAGCTACGTAATTTTGCATGTCTGATTCATGATAAAGTACCCATGTCATCCCAATGTTTTGTTCATTTACCACAGAAATATCTAATTCTTTTGGAACTGTAACATCAAACGTATAAACATCTGTTTGATCAGGAGCAATCAGATTTCCTTTTACAAGCTTATTAAACGGGAGTACCTTTTCCTCTTCAAGGGATCCACCTGTTTGCGGATCTTGCTTTACAGTAACTTTTGTTTGTTCTTTACTTTCTTTTCCTCTACTATCTTTCACTGTTAGTTCCACAGTATATGTTCCTTTTTCTCCATATACATGGGTAGGGCTGGCTTCAGTACTTGTTGTACCATCTCCAAAGTTCCATAGATAAGAAATAATTTTTCCATCTTCACTTTTTGTGCCATCACTATGGAATTGAATTCCTTCATTTACTATCCCGCTATATGGTCCATTCATATTTACTATAGTCGTTGTTTTTTCTTTTTCCTCAGTTGCAACACCATGGAAAACAATATCATATTCAAACTGATTGGCTGCATTCACACGATAGTTAACAAAATAGGCTGTAACTGTTTTATAGCCGCTCCATCCTTTTTGAGACAACTGCTCCAAGGTTTGATTGATTTGTTTACTCATCGTTTTCCAATCTTCAGATTCACCTTTTGATGTACTACCTATATACTTACCTTCCACAGTAAATGTGTTAAAGAATTGAGACTCATGTTTTGTAATTTTTGCATCTTTTATATTAGTTATATCTACAATTTCTTTCTTCACTTCAGCTAACAGCTTAGGTGCATGTTGTATTAAATAATCATTTGTTACTTGTGGTACATTGTATTTATCTTGATTATCAATCAACTGCTGCATATACGTTTGATATTCTGTATTCAGCTGTGCATCTTTACTTAATGCTTCACGATACACGTCATAATTTTTCACATCGTTTGCACGGATTAAATCCTGGATCTTATCAAAGGTTTCAAAGTGATGATTATATAGATAAGACTGTAGTGCAAAGGAATAATTATAAAAATCCCATGATCCATATTTTGCGAACAAAGTTTGCTTTGCAGTATAACGGCTTGCTGGATCAGATGATAAGCCACTTATAATACTTTTACGTGGAACAACATTATTTGTACGTGTAGATCCTGCAAAGAATTCTGCATTCCCCTCTTGGAACCAAGTTAAGCGTTCATTTTGATATAGTTCTCCACTCCCAAATAAACCAGGAACCTCGTATCTTCCTTGTAAATAATGAGTGAATTCGTGACGGAATAACTCTTCTAGACTATAAATACTCTGTTTTGGTGTACGCTCATATGTAAAGAAAGTACCCTTCTCTTCAATATAAATACCACCGTTGTTCGTTTCATATCCATATAATTGTCTATTTAATTGATAATCATCTGGATTATTATAAATTACAATTGTCAGCACATCATCTGCGTTACCTGGTTCTAGTGCTTTATCATTTCCAATTACACGGTGATATTGTGCCTTTACTTCTTTGGCTGCCCAATATAACTTTTTAATTTTTTCTTCTGTTACTTTATCGCCTGTCTTAAAAACAATAGATCCATCATCAAATGTATATGTTTTAGGTAAGTATTGTAGCTTCCCTTCTTCACGTATTTTCTGTAAATCTACTGCATTTCCATCATAATCTTTTCCACCGTAGTTTGTTTTGATTTGCTCTACCGCTATAAAATAAGGTCCACTTAGACGAGGATACATATTCATCGCTTGTGTAATAACTTCCAATCCTTTGTTTGGATTGCTATGAAATTTCCCTAAACGTCCTGCATAATAAATCCCATTATTAATTAGCCAACTATTCTCAGTTGTTAAATTCCGTATGAGAGCAATTCTACTAACCTCATTTATAAAGTTATCTATCTTTCCATACCACATTGTTGCATTAGGCTTTTTATTCGTTTCCTGCAAATAAGATTGTATATCATAATCAATACCTTTTACGATTTCATATACAGCTTGTTCTTTCGTATAATCATTAGCATACATAGAAAGGTTATCATTAAACTGTTTTAAAATATTTGCTGCATACTGTACTGTTTCAGCATCACTAGAAGCATTACTAATTAATTTTCCATACGCAACTACTACTCTATCTTGCTCAGCTGTACCTAATTTAAAGTTTGGATTTTTTGCAATGGCTTTTAATGCTGGTAAACATTTGTCATGGAAGCTTCTCTCATTTAAGTAACCCAATTCATTATTAAAATATCCCACATAAAAAGCAGAACGTAATATTTCAACGAAAGTTTCAATTCCCATTGAGTCCTCTTTCGTAAAAGATTTCCCTCTTTGTCCTAATTCATCAATGATAACGTTCATACGTTCTCTATTTTGATAAAAAGCTTTCGTCTCTTGATTGAATTGAAATAAGTCTGTAATTTGATTCCATGAAACTCTTGATAACGTATCAAAGAATTCACTATCAGACATTTTATTCAGTTCTGCCAGAGTATAGCTTTGCTTTAATTGCCTTTCATCCTGTTTCTTCACCGAAGTAGGTCGTTGTGAAAAATCGCCTACTTTTAAACGCTCTTCAAAAGTCAAAGTGCCATCTGCTTTTGTAGCATGTGCAATTTCATCTTTTAAAGTTTCTGTCCCGATCGGTTTCATCTGTAACGTATTATAGGGTGCTTTTTCTTCTGCTGAAACCTGTGTTTGTATACTTCCAAATGATAATGCCATCGTACTAATACCAATCATCATTTGAGTAAATTTTAAATTCTTGTTCATAACATTTCCTCCATTTATATATTCCATCTAAAAATATAACATTTTATCTTAATAAATTATTATAAAATGTATTATTTCATATTGAATTACATGAGTTTTCATATAAATTAATATTAAAAATTATTAATAAAAATTTTACATATAATCAAAAAAGGACAAACTACCCAAGGTGAATAGCTTGTCCAAAATTATAAACTCTATGGTTTAACAATATATAATTCAGTTCCGCTAAAAGTCTTTCATTCTCTTTTCAAATCCTACTATTTTTGCACCCGAACGAACAATAGTGAATTAGAATAATGACTTAATACTTGCTAGAATAGTAAGTATTCCTATAACAATTATAAATGCATTGCTCATTATTCAAAATCTACATTAATAAAACTCATGGCAAACTTATGGGTTAATAATTAACGCACGGCAAAGTTATGCTTCCATTTTCTTTGGACAATTAGATAAATATCTTCTAAAATAAGCGATTTCCGGCAAGTTTATGATTCCAAATGCGGCAAAATTATGAGTAAAGTGACAATGTTGTTCTAAAAAGACCTGGTTATGTAGTACGGAAACGATTCTGGGGATCAGGGATCACTATGGGAGGGCAATTACAAATTAAAAAAGAACTTTATTCGAGTTCTTTTAAATAATGAGACTGGATGGCCTACCTAACACCTGTATTTTGACATATTTCTTCATCGTAAATCCCCTTTTCCCTTTTAATCCATTAATACTTGTATTTATATGCATACCACCAATATTGTAACGAGAATATACGCTAAGCAAGATTTTATATGAAAAATCAATCCTATAAGAAATCACAATGTGCCATCCAATCATTTGTTTTACTATTTTTAGCAAAATAAATTCCGCCACCATGAATAATCTTTAAATGTGCTTTTGGATCATCTGTTATTTGAAAAATAAATTCATAATCCGCGGGCCATTGGATACCGGATTGGGCAAAGCAAGCATAGCCCCCTAATTTATGTATATAATGATTTTCTTCAAAAATATCCTCGTAATAGTCAATCTCAATTGTGTTCTCAAGTTCTAAAATTCTATCCTGTATGTTGTTAGGAAAATCTTCAGTATCCCATTGTGGAAATTCATCAACTACTAACTTTGGTATTAAGGGGAAAGGCTTTAGAGTTGGAAAAGTAAGTGACATCTCATTCGGCACTAGTTCCTCTATAGAATCATATTCTCTAATACAAAAATTTCCTGATAAGTTGGATAAGTCTTTTGCAAAGTTTGGAGAAAGAAACACTGCGATGGCTTTCGTGCCTTTTACTGCTTCAGGAACAAAAGGTATTTGAGTTAAATTAAGCATCATGATCGCATACATCTTTTCTTGATAGCGGTCGATTGGGTAAGTTTCATTTGGTAATGAATAGGTAATCCTTCCAATCCAACTTTCATTTATAGATAAATCAGGTCTTTTTCCTCCTGTTTGAAAGAGAGTTGCTTTTTTTCTTAGGATATTCTTAATTTGAACTATTTCCAAAGTATTTCTCCTCCTAAATTTATATTTTATTTTCTCTGTATTTCAATTAATAAGTATATTGTATCAATAATGTGTGTTTTTTGTTATAACGATTCTTTTGAAAGGTGCTGCTAGCAGCAATTTCACGTGTCAGAATCAAATTTGTTTAATCTTTTTTTTAAATGGATTCTTTTTAGTGCTAATTTACTAAGGATTTTCAAAGTGTTTATAATCCAACTTTATTTTATCCCATATTTTTATCAATTGATTGGCAGGGAAATCTGTATATGTTAAAATTCGGATAGAAAATATTACCATCTAATGATTTGACAGCTGTTTTTCATGAGTAAGATTTTATAGTTCTTAATAAACTAGGAGGCTTAAAAATGAAACTTTTAGGAAAAGTAGCTATTATTGGAGCATTAACTATTGGAGGAAGTGTATTTTCCTATACTGCAGGAAGCATTACACCTGCTTCTGCTGAATCTCAATTTATACCGAAAGCATCATCGGTTTTCGATGACTGGCAATGGCAAAACTATTTTTCACTTCATCATAATGCAGACTTCTTACAAGAATTAGCTGTTGGTGATTTAAAGCATGGAGATACTTTGGACATTAAAATTTATACAGGCGGTAAAGATAAAGGTATTGTAAAGATATATCGATTAAGTGAAGATGAGAATGAAGTAGTAAATATGCAAAGATATAAAACAATATATGATACTGGTACTGAGCATAATTATGGTAGATTTGTAACACCTATTACATCAGTTTATGAGCCAGGATCATATGTAGTTGTTATGAAACTTGGAGAAAATTATTATTATGGTGGCAGCTTTAAAATTAAAAAATAATGAAAGTTAATTTCACTAATGATAATATTTTTGATATGATCAATGTATAATAAAAATATAACTTATGTAATAGTCTAGGCGGTATACTTGACCAACGGCCGCTTAGCTAATGAGTTATACCCCTTAGAAAAGGTACCTTGCAGCAGGGGTACCTTTTCTTTTATTTTCAGTGGTAAATTATTTTAAATAGAAGCTATATAGCTAAAAAGTATAATGATTAAATTGTAATTGAAGTGAAGTATGTATCCCATATGAATATTTTTAAATATTAGAAAGAAAATCATTTGAGCGATAGCTGGTATCCCAATGATAGTTAAACATTGTACCCAATTATAGTTATACGTAGAGAGATGGAGTAACCCAAATGAGCTTCCAGACAATATTAAAGAGGCTGTAATTGAAGCGATGGGGCTTATTTTGAAGGATCGTATGATTTTATGCCAAAAGAACAATATAGATACAAACATAATGTTCTCTCCGATTAATTGAATTGCAATCCCAGGCGTTTTGTGAAGCATATTAGTAATCCCTTCATTCTCAATAGGATTAGATGTTCCTTTGAATGTTGTAAAAGATATTAGTACGGCTAAAAATAACAACATAATAGCATAAATAATGAAAGCACAGAAAAAAGAAATTTTTAGCTGCTGGAAAGTGATTTTTTTAGAAAACAAAAGTCTTTGATCTCGCATTATGAATAGGAAAACTAATGAAATAGGAAAAGAAAAATAAATGGATTTAATTATGTATTGCATTAGTATATCTAATTCAATTATATAATTAAGCGTAAATGAAGGAAAAGGTAGGTAGACTGTAATAATACAAAATATGATAAGTATTAGAAACTGCAGATACGTTTTAGTTTGCACTAAGCAATCTAAATATGTGTTGGCAGCACTTAATGCGTTTAAGGTCTGCTTAAACTCTTTAAAAACTGTGTTCATAACACTCCTCCATTTGTATATAAGTAAATGTATTTAATCCATCATTTTATATGCCATTCTTCCCTAATTGTATTAAATGTAATCTTATCTCTACACACTTTATAAAATTTCACGTACCTTATATATTAATTATGTTTAAAATATAGTCACCAAGGGGATTTCTATGCCAAAAGAAAAAGCATCCCTCTGGATGCCTCACTTACCCTATTTATTAATTAAATACATGATATAATGGATACTTCTAAAGGATAAATAAAGAACTATTTCTTCATCCTCTTTTCAACCCAACTAATAAAACTGGTACTTAGTTGCTGTTCTTGCAGCCAGTCTTGTAGTTTTCTATATTCATCCCAATATGTTTCCTGATTCTCTTTTACAAACTCCAATTGGTTCAATTTAGTTGTAAAATATATAAATTGCTCTTCAGTATATGCAGCCATACTTTTTACTTCCTTTTTTGTTTAGTTTAATGTTACTTAATATATGGTTTTGTATAATGTCCATTGTAACAAAGTTCCAATCGATCTATTATTATTTTTAGTAAATGGAGGGGATTTTTTTGAAAAGGGAAAATTTGAGGGTGTTTACTAAAATTTCATTCTTAACAGCATTAACTTCAATTACAATTCTACCAATATCCTTATATATGTTAGCAATGACTTCAAATGAAAATATAGTATCTATTTTACAGGTTTTTATATCAGTTATATTTTTTGCTTCCTTATTTGCTGTTCCTTTAAGCGTCATTTCAATGTTCAGTAAAGAGAATTTAACCAAAAGAATTTTTGTTTTATTGGGAAATTTATTACCAATCGGTCTTTTAACTTATGCTATAATTTTAGAATTTGTAGAGGAATTCTTGCAGACTACACCTTAAAACAAAAAATAGCGAATTTAGGTTTAATAACGTTTAACAGTCTTAAGATTACTTTTAAAGGGTTTAATGAGTTTTTGTACTTATTGTATTGTTGAACCAAATAAAAACTCTTACAAACTAATCTGAGTGTTCGTTTTTAAGTTCTTAAAAATGTTTTTTGGACTTTTGCAAATAAAAGGAAAAGAATTCGTCTTAGGGACCCTTTTCCTTTTATTTTTTAATCTTAGTGTAATCTGTATTGTCCTGTTAATTGCTCTTCAGCCATTCGAACTAAGCGCTTTGTAATTTCTCCACCGACAGAGCCATTTGCACGTGATGATGTATCAGGTCCAAGTGTAACTCCTAATTCACGGGCAATTTCATACTTCATTTGCTCAATAGCGCTTACTGCAGCAGAAATAAGAATTTCATTTGTATTACTTTGGTGTCTTTGAATATTCATAATTGCACCTCCACTATATTTGTATATAACATGTGCTTAATTATGATATTTATACGTAAGTAGACTATTTTCTTCTAGGATTTTTAGGAGAATTCTTTTTCGTTCTCTCTTTCCCATATTCAACTAACTGAACTTGAAAAATATCTGAATCCTGAATTCCTAATACATTCATTTCTTCTCGAAATGAACGCCAGGACTCTACCTATATTGATTTTTCTTGTCCGTTTCTTAATGTGTAGATTCTTGAGTACTCTATAATTAACCCTCCTCAAATGTTAAATAATCTACATTGCACTTCAGTATAACAATAAAACCTCCCGTGAGGACGGTCTCTCTTTACGTTATTTTTTTATAGCTCTACGCTTTCTTATTTTCTCTTTAATATATTTTATGTTACGTATGCCTAAACGAATCGAAGCGAATATAAGGTAAATCATTAAAATGACGTAGACTGCTAACCAACTCATGTACATAAAAGGTTCCTTGAAATGCATTTTCCGTAAGCCAGTTAGTGACCCATATTAGTAAATCTCTGTTTTATTAAACAATTTACTTTAAATATTCCAATAGTCACTATTTATATCACTATTATATTTATATTCGATCTTTTCTTTTCCACACTTTTCACATTTATAAAAACTAGCTGTACCCATCTGTCCTGTTTTAAAATTTTCACTATCTTGAGTTTTAATAAAGTTATATTTATGAATACATTTAGGTTCTTTTGCTTTATTTATCCATTTTCTTAACATAAAGTAATCACTCTCCTTTAAAGAATATTCCTCGTGAATTTCTACATTTATAATAGCCTACTAAATATTCCTATTCAATGGTTAGGTATGCCGTACAAAACCCGCGAAATATTGGTGATATCCCATGTTAATCATATAAAAAATACATAATTAAACAAGAATTTTATATTTAAATTTCATACCAACATATCCGCAAATGAAGTACCCACATTATTCTTCCGTTTCATATGCTTCTCTAAATAGATCTTTGTTGTTTGGATATTTTCATGACCCAACGTTTGCATTAAATGATATAGATCTGCGTTTCCTTGTTCAACTGCCATGATTGCAAAAGCATGACGGAATGTATGCGCCGTTACTGGATTTTCGCGATACAGTAGAAACTCTAAGTTTGTCTTTTTTATCATATCTGTTACCTGATTCGATAACGTTTTTGGATTATAAAAATTCCCTCTTTGATTTACGAATAAAGGACATTCATCTCCCCGATCCAATATCGTTTGGAATCCTCTTCTCCGTCTCATTTCGCTAATACATTGGAATAAATGCTCAGGAATGAAAAGTTCACGTACTTTATCCCCTTTTCCCTTAACCCTTAGCCAATACTTTCCGTCATAATGTAAATCTTTCACTCTCGCGGTGCACAATTCTTGAATTCTTGCACCGGTACTTGCTAGAGATAGTAAAATTGTATAGTTTACTAAATGACCTTGTTCTTTATAAAACCCTAAAATTTTCATTACTTCATCATAGGATAGGTCCCGATTTGGCCGATCCTGTTCATTTACATTTGCACGCTGCAGTTCTTCATGAAGAGGTCTTTTAATATAAGCAAATACATAAAGGTGTTTTAGAAAAGAACGTATAAGTACTGATTTTTTGGCAAGTGTTGCGACCGCGTACGTATCCCCATCCCTACCGTTCTCTACCTGCTTCAACCAAGCATTATATTTACGAATATGCCAAGGCTGCAATGTTTTTAATAAAGAGTCATTTTGCTGTACCTCTTCCCCATTCAAATCGAATTCTTCTGCATGCTGCACCATGCATTGACAAAATGATAAGATTTCAGAAACATAACTCTTTTTCGTATCCTCTTTTCTATTCTTCTTCTCATCCATATCTTTTTGTAAATGTACGAAATGATAAATAACTTCCAGATCACGTAAATACGTATATTTACTCTTTCCCTCTTTTTCTGCAACCTCCATCTTTTCTTCCACCTTATCTACATAACGACTATCATGCAGGAATGGAACCATATATCTTATATTTTCTACATATGTATCTATATCTTCACTTTGATTCATTGTTATAGGTAAGTTCTCTTTTTCATTTTGTTTATCCATATTTCGAATTCACCTCTCCTATTGAAGATTATGAATATAATTCTCTTTATTATCCTTACTTATCATTTTATTTTACTTCTATTAATTATACAAATGATAAATCATTTTCTTTCTGTAAGAATCCTTCATTCTTCTCTATTTAGTTATACATGTAATTTCCTATAATTTTTTATTATATAGATAAACATTTAGCATGATTTCATACAATTTGACAAAACATCTATATATAAGTAAGCATCAAATTTTATCTAACATTAAAATAAAGTTATAAATCACTTTAACATATTGGTATAATGATATTTTATTTTATATTCAAATCATATTTTATATCTAATTAAGAATCTGATATGATATATACATGCTTTATGAATTATAGAGAGTAACTAAGGAGGTATACTTTCATGACACAAGATTTACTGTTTATTACAAAACCTACAGTAACAACAAAAGAAGCAGCAGATTTAATGGGAGTTACCGTTCAGACCGTTCTAAAGAAAGAAAAAGAAGGTCTTATAGAATGTGTATATAAAGATAATTGGAAACAATTCGGAAGTAAAATATTCTATTTAGAAGATATTGAACGGTTAATGAATAACGATGAAATAAAAGGATTAAGTACAAAAAAAGCAGCAGAAATTCTAAATATAGCACCCTCCACTATCTTTACATATATTAAATCCGGAAAATTAAAAGCCTCGATGGTAGAAAAGCGGGGTAAACAAGTATATGTCATTGATGAAGAAGAACTAGAAAATTTCCAGCTCAATTACGAAAAAGCTACAACAAAAGAACGTAAAACATTCATTACTAAGATTCAGGATACAGACATTTATTTATATCAATTATTAATACAGCGACATACAGAAAAAAAAGCTAGGTTAATAGAAATTAATGGATTCGATGGAAAGGTTCTTACAGAAGATGAAGAAATTTTCTCATTATCAGCTTATAAAGAACATGATTATTCCCTTGAACCCTTCCAAAAACACACAGTGATTACGAAGCGAGGCTATTTATCTTTTACATTTAAAAAGCCTCAGTTATTTAATTCTATTACTTATAATCTAATAAATTTATTTTATAAAGAGCTTGGTGTCACAAATATGCGATTGACTACTACACAAGATATCATCAGATTGGAAATTAAACCATTTGTTTTACAGGTAGATCCATTACAGTTCCAAGAAGAGATTAAGTATTTACATTCACATATGAAGTCAGGCTCAATACTCCCTCATGTTGAAGGTATTTATTTTAAAAGTAATGTAGAGCCATTAACTTTTCATGCAGATCATGACTTTAAGCAAAAAGTAATTCAAATGGCTGCTGAATCTGGCATGGGGCAAGAAGAGTTTTTATTACAAGCTGTAAAATCATATATTGAAAAGTTTTGAAGTTTATTTACATCAACTTCCTACGGGTACATTATTTTATTTCCATCCTCCAAGAATTATCTAATCCATATAGTTGTCTTATAAGTAAAAAACGTAGAAATTATAAATTCTTACGTTTTTTACTATATAAGTTGCTACTAATCGCTTATCTATATTTTTAAAAGGTATCAAATTTAAAATTTGATATTCATCCAATCTTAATTCTGTTCCTTCAATTCAGATTGGATTTCTAAATTTATTGGACTTTGTATCTGTTTTTCATCCGAAATCGGCTTCCACCAATTACCTGTTATAAACAACATGGTCAAAAGATTATAACTATCACTGAAATAACTCTCTTTCTTATTCTTCATCCAATCCCAACCGCTATTTACCCATTCTTGATTATTGCTGTTAGTGGTACCAGCGGCAATAAAAGGCGAAACGTATACCGCTGTTGGATAATCACCAATATTTGTTCCATCTAGTTTATAGCCGTCTACAATTTTAGATGGATTACCTTTTGTTTTACCCTTTATCCATGTAGCAACTTTATCAGAAATCACCTTACCTCTCTTTTCTCCATACATCGCATAGTCCATAACAATTCGGAGTGGTACACGACTCGCATTATAGTAATATGAATCAGTATATTTCGATTCATCTAAAAAATCTTTTGGTGCAGGCTGTGGTGGATTTTTCACAACAAAATCAGAAATCAATCCTGTCTTTGGTGAATATTTATTTGTGAAATTTGTATAAGTATTGTAGAGATTATCAATAACATTAAGCCAAGTTTTATCTCCTGTAAATTCGTAGAATGCCCTTAAATGAGACATCATCCAGTCGGATGGTCTAGTATCAAATGTACTTTTGTCTCCCCAATCCCCTAAATTCAAACCGTTATTTTTGGTCACATTACTAGCCTTAATACCTTTTGTAATCATATTTTGAGCTTCTTTTAAATAATTTATTTTCCCACTTGATCCCCATTGCTTATGAGCAAGAAGAAGTGAGTAAGCAATGTCTAAATCCCCATCTGTTGCAGAATCAAAATGCCCTTGTGCTTTCTTGTCATCTGCTACAACCCACCCCATTAAATTTGGGTTTATGGAACTTTTAAAAGCTCTTGCTGTTTTAAATAAGCCATCATAAATTGTCTGAGCATTTGAATCATGTCCTGCCATTAAAACTGTAATAATCATCCCATATCCTTGTCCTTCTGAAGTTCCTAATGGTCTAAACCCATCTGGATTTCCCGTAATCTCACCCTTAACATAATACCCACCAGGAAGTGATGATAAATCATTCTTTAGATACTTCTTTTTCCAATCGTTATAATAATTTTTAACTGCATTATTCAGGCTTTCCTGTGAAACATGATTCGGTTTTAAAATCCCTGAGTAATTTACTTGTTGAGGAAAAGGTTTCATCTCCTTAGCGACAGCCGATACTTGAGTAGAATTTGTTATAATAGAAGAATTGATTTTGTGTCCATTTTTTATTAATGTATCATTGTCTAAAGATGCTGCTGAAATACAATTAGTATAGCCTGCAAACCCAATCCCACATGCACATATAACGGTGAATATCGTTCTTTTTCGTCTCATTTTTTTGTCTCCCTTAAAATAAATTTTAAAATTCAGATAAAATTTGTATTTCTATGATAATTGCTTCCATAACAAAGGTACCCTTTTTTTGAAAGATTTGGAATACAGTTAGATATTTTTCAAACGAAGTCTGACTTGGTATATTTTTTATACTTTTCTAATATAAGAGTACTCATCTAAGCAATATCTATAACTTATGGTAGTTAATACTTGAAATAGTTAACATAAATAATGTTATGCACATTAAAAAATAATTAAAATTATCATACAGCCACTAAATATTACTATGTAGTGACGGTAACTCAAATAATTTTTAATAATTAATAGACAACTAATTTTATTCATATCAAAAACTATATTATAATAATAATATCCCCTTATAAATCTTAGATAAAAGGAATATAATGCTACAAAATAACAGATTTGAAAAACCTTGTTCAAAATTCGTCTAAATTTACATTTTCAACTATTTTTAAAGGAGAATTCTAATCAAAACATATTAATTACTATACTTTTGGGGAATAATCACACATTTCTATTAAGGTAAATTTATTTTCTTGGACTAATCCGCACTTCTGTTTCAAGCGCATTCGTATTTTAGATTCAACAGTATTTCAACTTCCTAATATATTTTCATCAATTTATCCTGGCACGGGAGGATGCAGCTATACAACTGGAGTAAAGATACAGCCTAAATATAATTTATCAAAAGGACAATACCTTCATATTGATACAGGTATAGGAAGTTATTTCTAACAATTACTTTAAAACAGGAAATTCATAAATATATAATTATGTGTGTATTAATATTTATTTATATAACCTCTAAATGAATGCTTTTCATATTTATTTGGATATAAATCATTAATCATTGCATACGGACTACCATTCCAGTATCTTATTAATGGAGTCCATAATCTATGCCTTTTTAGCCAATTCATTGTATATTTCTGCAATAATTGATTATCTGTCAGCTTTTCTTTTTCCTCAATTGTCCATCGTAATGCTTCAAGCGCTTTTTCTTTCGTCCAAAAATTTAATGGTGTCATTTTAAATTCCCATTCCTTAAATCGATTCGGATATACATCATTAATCATCGCATACGGGCTATTTTCATATTTAAGCTTCAATAAGCCTTGTAGTCGATACTTCACAATTAATGCGTTATTCCAATACTGTTTAATCTGTTCTTCGTTCCAATTTAAAATATTTGTAACTAGATACCTTGTTACTCTTTTGGCCATATCGTTGTTTTTATCTGAATTCCAAGTATTTCTTGGGAATCTATTTCTTTTTCTATCTAATATCTCCTGATAAATTTCCTCTATAGTAATTGCTTTGATCTGCATTTCACAATCTTCATTCCTTTCCAACCTTATAAATAAAGAAAATTCCAAATTTGTTATATAGGTTAATACTATTGTCTTGTTATTCTAGGGAAAAACTTCAATAATGCTTTTCAAGAAAATTAATGTTGATATTTATAAAATAATTTATGTATACGGTAGATTTAATAGTTAAATCCCCAATCTACAATTAGGAGAATTATTTAATACTAATTATCGAAGCCTCTTTGGACGGAAGTCTTCTTTTTCTGAAATAATTAATTTTGTAATATTGATACATTTCGTACGCTAATTGGCGCTGCTATCTTATATTAGATATACCAATTGCTATAATTGAAATATCACTAATATGTATGCATTTGTTATAATAAGCCTTATTTCTTTATTAATAATTGTTAAATACCTTTTATGTATAAACATCCAGTCAATGTCTGTTCAATTCTTACATAAGTATCCAGGGGAAATAAATAATAAAAATAAAAAAGACTACTGCATTATAAAAGTTACAATAGTCTTTTTTATTACTCCTATATCATAATCAATATGTTTATATTTATTTTTCTTTGCCTTGTTTCTCAATAATAAATTTCGAAACTAATTCTGATAATGCTTCTACTTTTTCTTTTATTTTGTTAGATTGATTCGAAATTTCTTCAATTGAGGCTGCCTGTGATTGGATTGACTGTACCGTTTGAGTTGTTTCCTTAGCTACTTGCGTTGCAGTTTCAGAAACATTCGACATAGAGGCATTAACTTCTTCTGTACCGGCAGAGATTTCTTCTGTCGCTGCAGATACTTCTTGAATTTGACTAGTGATTTTATTAATAGCTACCATAATAGATGAGAATGCTTCATCCGCTTTATTAGCAGTTTCTTTTCCTTCCAACGCTTTTTGTTGACCTTTTTGCATTGCATCAACTGTATCTTTTGTATCTCGTTGGATTAATTGTATTAAATGATTGATTTCACTTGCGGATTTTTTAGACTTATCGGCTAAATCCCCAACTTCTGCTGCTACCACTGCAAATCCTTTTCCATTTTCTCCAGCACGTGCAGCTTCAATCGAAGCGTTTAAGGCAAGAAGGTTTGTTTGTTCAGCAATATTAGTAATCGCATCCAGAGCTTTATCAATTTGCTGTGTACGCATAACAAGTCCCTCTATTACTGTGGATGTTTCTTCAACAACCTCATGAATACTATTCATTTGAAGGATAGATTGTTTAATTACTTCACTACCAGAATTGACCTGTTCTGTTGTTGTGACCGCCACTTCTGTAACCGTTGCTGAAGACTCAGCTACAGTTTGAACGCCTGTCGCAATTTCTTCCATTGATGAAGAACTTTCTTGAATACTAGTAACTTGTCCTTCTATTTTTTTATCAACCTCAGAAATAGTTTGAACTACCTCTCTTGATATATGAGATGCTCGTTTAGTATCTTGCAACATCCCATTGGTAGAAGAAATGACCTCTTGAGTTGTGATTTTTACTTCTCCAATTAATTGTTGTAAGTTATCCAACATACTATTAAAAGACCTTACAATACTTCCTAATTCATTATCCGATTTATAAGAAGTACGTATCGTTAAATCACCTGCAGATACCTTTTCCATATCTCTTTCTAATAATACAATTGGTTGTCTAATTGCACTTTTAATGATATAGCCAATAAAAATAACGATTGCGATTGCTATAATAGAGATACTAACAAACAGCATTATAGTATTTGTTGCACTGGCTGTATTATTTTTTTGTAATTGATCTGCATTATTATTATTAACCTGAATGAGCTCACGAATAGCCTGCACTGCCTTTTTCATATTAGGGTCAACTTCTTTCAGATAATAAGCATATGCTTCTTCATTATTAGATTGTCCCAAATCTTGTACTTTCCTCAGTTGTGTTCTTAATTCATTAAATACTTCATGAAATGTTGTATACAATTCTTTTTCTTTGTTAGAACTGACTCTAGACTCAAACTTCTTTATTAACTGATCAGTTTCTGAACGAGCTTCATCTATTTCTGTCAAAAGCTCTTTTATTCTTTTTTGATCTTTTGATAGAATAGTTTCCTTTACATTCATATTGATTAGATAAAAATTAGACTCTATAGCTCCTATCCACTGAATTGGTAACAAACTATCTTCATACATCGTATTAGATGCATGCTCCCCTTTTTTCAGGCCAATAAATCCTAGGATAGATAATATTATACAAGCCACACTTGCTATAATTACCAATACACTTAATGTTGTGCCAATTTTACTATTTTTTAAAAACGACAATTAACTCCACCTCATTGTTATATTATGATTAAATAATTTTATGTGTAAAAATATAAGAAATTTAATAATTTTATATCCATTAAAAAATCGTATAAAGTTTTCTAAAATAAGAAAGTTTGTACTTAAATCCAGATTTAAAAATAGTCCGGTAAAAAGAGCGTGTTTTCATCTATTTATCTAAACACGCTCCTGCAAATATTTAAACCCTATAGTCATTGCTTATTCCATTCTGATTTCCTTTTTACTAATCCATATCTTTTTATATACGATTATCATGCCAGAAGTTTATTGGAAAATGATCATTCTCATTATAAGCTTCAAATTCATAACCTTTTTCTTTTAATCCTTTTATAATTGCTGGAACTGCCGCGACAGATTGGGGATGAATATCATGCATTAATACAATTTCTTTTGAAGATGTCGCACCTACCAATACATTTTGCACAATTTTTGCGGCTGCTACATTAACGGCTAATTTATTGTATTTCCAATCTAAAGAATCAATTGTCCAATCCCATACTTTTAAATCATTTCCGACCACTTGATTTCGAAGTGATTCATTTAAGCCAGGCATTGATCCATATGGTGGCCGTGTTAATTTTGGTGAATTTCCAATAACATTTTTAATTAAAGATTGATCCTCTTTCATTTCCTTAACATATTCCTTATTGGTGTATAACCTTTTAAAATCATGTGTCATGCTATGCATGCCAACATAATGGCTCTCTACATGCTCTCGTTTCACTAAATCTGGGAACCTTTTCACATTATCACCAATTAAAAAGAATG